>JBGAQV010000002.1:0-54412 GCA_044220505.1 Dermatophilaceae bacterium | reverse complement strand
CGCCGGCACCCGGTTGGCGTCCTGCACGGCATACCGGAGCAGGAACAAGTCACCCCGGCGGTGGTCCTGCTCAAGCAGGACTTCCACCCCGAGCATCTCGGCATGGGCAGCCACCCGGCCGATTCGGCCGCCCTCGACGCTGGGGCTCACCAGTCTGGCGTCGGCACCGGGCTCACCGACGGCGACAAAGGCGAAACGGTTGGTGGGGTGCACGACTCGCAGCACGAGTTGGGTCTCGACGCGTTCGATGCACCCTTGCTCGGTCACCCACAACCGGGTGATGGCCTGGCGCATCCGGACGTTGTCCATCAGCCGCTCGCCGTTGATCGCCTGCAGCACGGTCTGCATCGGCTCGGAATCCTCGGACATCACTACGGGCAGTTGGCTGGGCGGCCGTCCGAGGGTGTCTGTGAGCAGACCGGGCGACACCTCGAGCACCTCTTCCAGGGCCGCGACCGCTCGCAGCGACGCGGCCCCGCGTGGAGTGCGGTGGCCGTTCTGCCAGAAGCTCAGCGTGCTGCGCCCGACGCTGATGCCGCGCTCGGCCAGCCGCGCCTGCACCCGGTCCAACGTGAGATCACGCTCGGTCAGCGCGTGCCGTAACGCCTGCGCGAAGGCGACGCCGTCCGGCTCGCTCATGTGGCCCCCTGCCCTCTCGGTGCACTGCCCGACTCGATCACTCTAGGGCCGCGGCCCGCACCATGGCCGGGATCGCACCAGCCGCGGTCGCCCGCAGGCTCACGGTCGCCGCCTCGGTCAGCAGCGTCTCGCGTGGGTCCACTTCCACGATCGGTATGCCGTTCGCGCCGGCCAGGTGCGGGAGGCTCGCTGCGGGCTGGACGATCCCCGACGTGCCGACCACGACGACGAGGTCAGCGTCCCGGCATACCTCGATGGCTTGGTCGAATTCCCTTGCCGGAAGCGGCTCTTCGAACCACACCACCCCCGGACGGATATCGCCGGCGGCGCAGTGGCGGCAGCGGTCGGGGTCGATGTATTGGTGGGGCTCGGCCGGCGCGTGCGGGGTCGGGGCCGGCGCATGGCACGTGTCGCAACGCCACGCGAAGAGGCTCCCGTGCAGGTGCGCGAGGACCTCCGAACCTGCGCGCTCGTGCAGGTCGTCGATGTTCTGGGTGACGATCCGCAGCTGTATGCCGGGTCGCCGCGCCCACTCGGCGAGCGCCCGGTGGCCGGCGTTGGGCTCGACGGAGCGGACCAGGTGGACCCGCCAGAGGTACCACGCGTTGCACAGCGCCTTGTCGCGGGCCCAGGCCCGAGGGGTGGCCAGGTCTTCGGGGTCGAAGTGCGACCATAATCCGGTCTGGGCGTCACGGAAGGTCGGCACGCCAGACTCCGCCGACATGCCGGCACCGGTCAGCACCGTGACCCGTTGGGCTCGGCGCAGCAGGGTGACCAGGCGATCGGGCAACTGTGGGTCACGCTGTGGCTGATGACGTGGCTGATGGCCTGGCGGATCAGGTGAGACCGAGGGGAGAGAACCCATGCTCCATGGTCGCAAACGGATTGGCGCCCTGGTCATGCCAACTGCGTCACCCGGTGCACGTTTGGCATGACGCCGCGAGGTTGCCAGAGACATGAGACCTGAATACAATGTATTCACGTCTGGTTTGTTTGTTGAGGAGGCGATGATGACCACCATGACCGTGCGCATGACTGCGCAAGACGCCGAACTTGTGCGCAAGTTCGCCAAGTTTGAGGGCGTCACCATCTCGGACTTCGCCCGTGCCGCCATCCTGGAGAAGATCGAGGACTCCTACGACCTGCAAGAGTTGCGCGAAGCCATCGCCCACGACTCTGGGGAGCGGTTCAGCATCGACGAGATCCTCGACGACCTTGCCCGATGACGACGCGCGCTTATCGCGTCGAGCTGGCCGCGAAGGCCCGCAAACAGCTCAACACGATGGACCGCTTCGACGCCAGGATCCTCGCAACGTGGATCAAGAACAACCTTGATGGTTGCGCCGACCCACGGGCCTTCGGCAAGGGCCTGACCGCGAATCGTTCCGGCGAGTGGCGCTACCGAGTGGGCTCCTACCGGATCCTCGCCCTGATCCACGACGCCGTGGTCACCATCGAGGTCTTCTCCATCGGTCGACGGGACAGCGTCTACGAGAAGTCGTGATCGCTCGGATACGCGCGCCCCCAGAGCAGTCCGCGGCAGACGCACATGGGGCCATGCTGAACCGTCATGGGCCGAGGGCAGCGATGGGGAGGACGTGGACGCCGTCCTGGCGACGCACCGCTGCCGCCCGGGTGGTGACGACACCGAGGAACGCTGGTTCGCCCACCTTGTCGAGGTCGACCTTGTCCCTGAACCTCAGCAGGGAGGCGGCTGCCCCGTCGGCAGCTGCCGGATTCATCTTGACCTCAAGTGCGCCCCAGCGTCCGTCGTCAAGGGTGATGATGATGTCGACCTCGTGGCTATTGTTGTCTCGCCAACGGGCCAAGCGGCCGCGGAGCGGTTGCGAGTAGACACGCAGGTCGCGCACCACCAATGACTCGAAGAGGAATCCGGTGGCGTTCAGGTCACGGAGCAACTGCTCGGGGCCGACACCGAGTGCGGCGACGGCCAGTGATGGGTCGACCATGAAACGCGCTGCCGACTTGCGCAACGGGGTCGCCGAGCGCATGTGAGGGGCCCAGGCGGGGACATCCTCGGTCACCATGAGACGGGCCAGAATGTCCAGATAGCCAGCGGCCGTGTCCCGATCCAACGACCGGTCGGCTCCGGCCACGTCGGTGGCGATGGCCTGGGTGCTGAGCTCGGTGCCGGTGCCACGGGCCAAGGACGCGAGGAAGCGGCGGAGGGTGGCGGGGTCTCGTCGGACCCCCATCTGGGGCAGGTCAACCTCAACCAAGGAACTCAGGTAGTCCACCACCCACCGCTGGGCCACCCTCACCGGCACATCCAAGAGAGCAGGCCATCCGCCCGTGACAATGCAGTCCACCAGCTTCGGCACCGTCATGTGAGGGGCCATCGACGGAGTGAAGTCCCCGTCAAAGAGACCCGCGAGCGAGACTGCACCCGTCGAAACGCCGCTCTCGAACAGGCTCATCGGACGCATCCGATGGATCGAGTACCGCCCCGCGCCGCTGTGCCGAGTGACGTCATCTCGGGGGGTGGCCGACCCAGTCAGGAGGAACCGGCCCGGTTCGCCTCCGAGGTCATCGACCTGTCGACGCACGAGGTTCCAGAGTTTCGGGGCCACCTGCCACTCGTCGAACAGCACCGGCGGAGCAGCACCCAGTAGCAGTTCGGGCGCGGTGTCCACCAGATCACGGGCGCTGTCGTCGGTGTCCATCCGGAACACGGTCGAGGCACGACGCGACGCTGTGGCCGTCTTGCCGCACGACTTCGGACCCTCGATCAGGACGGCTCCCGCGGACTCCATGCGTTCAGCCAGTTCGCCATCCGCGATGCGGGACTGATACTCGACCACGGTGGCCTCCTCGGTAAGTCCGATACCAGCTAACCCGTGAATCCTATGCCGCGTATTCCGCAAATCCTATACTGCAGAGTCGGCGGCGGCGGCAGACTTCGCGGCGGCCAGCGTCGTGGTGTGACAGTCGGTTGGCCGCCGTGGTCATGCCCACCGCGTCACCCGGAGCCCGTCTGGCATGACGCCGCGAGCAACACCGCCATGACGGCTTGGGGAACCGCTGACCGGCGGGATGTGGTGGAGCCAAGGGGACTCGAACCCCTAACCCCCTGCTTGCAAAGCAGGTGCGCTACCAATTGCGCCATGGCCCCGCGACGGCATACCGGGGTCTGCTCGGATCGGTATGCCGGGTGGTTCAGCGAGCGGGATCGTGCACGTCGTCGGTGGCCTCGGCCCACAGCGCGCGCTCGGCGCGCTGCTCCTGGACCGACTTGCGCATGGCCACGACCGCAGCGGCTGCCGCCGCGACGACGACCCACAGCCTCTTGCGCACGGCATACCTCCTGCTCTGGGGCGACAGTGGTGGGCCTAACAGGACTTGAACCTGTGGCCTCTTCCTTATCAGGGAAGCGCTCTAACCGTCTGAGCTATAGGCCCGCACCGTCAACCGCGGCGGAGACCGCCGCGACGCGTCAGATTACCCCACAGCGCACACCGCGATCAAAACGCCTCGGGGTATGCCGTGCCGCTCGCCTCGAGTGCCGGTGGGGAGTCGGTCAGTCGTCGGTCAGGGTGAGTTGGACTCCGCCGACGAGCGACGCGCAGACGTTGTAGAGGTAAGCGCCGAGGGTGCCGAGCGCCGTGAGCAGAACGACGTCGACGACCCCGATGACCATGGCCAGCGAGGTGACCCGGCCGAGGCCGATGTAGTCCATGATCGAGAAGGGGTCGGCCGTGTTGGACTGCAGGCTCTTGATGACCCCGTCGATGTCGTCGTAGACGCCCATGCCCTTGAGCACCGACCACAGCAGGATCGTGCCGACGATGAAGCCGACCGCCGCAGCAGTCGACAACAACAGCGACATCTTGAACGCTGACCACGGCTCGATCCGGGTGACCGCGAGTTGCACCTTGCGGCCGGCGCGGGGGGCGCCTGCGGCGACGGCAGCAGCCGGAGCGGCAGTGCCTGGGCGTGGGCTCGGACGCTGGGGCGGGCGCGATGCCGCCGCACCCGAAGTTGCCGGAGTCCCTGACGTTGCGGCCGGGCGGGACGGTGCACTGGCTGCCGGGCGAGGTCCGCCAGCCGCACCAGTCGCGCCAGTGGCCGCCACCCGCGGTGCGGGGCGCTGAGGCATCGGCGGCACACTCGGCCGCGCCGGGGCCGACGCGCCGGTCCCGCCCGCCTTGTCAGCAGCAGGCTTCGCCGCGGCAGCCTTCTCGGCCGCGACCTTGTCAGCGGCAGCCTTTTCGGCAGCCGCCGTGTCCGCAGCGGCCTTGGCGGCGTCGCCGGATGGCACGGTCGGGATCGGGCGCGTGGTGGGGCCCCCGGGTGTGCTCACTGGCTACCTCCAGGCTGATCGGGCGTCGGATCGGCCGACGGGTCACTCGTCGACGCGGCACCCTCGGAAAGGTCTGTCGCAGCGTCGTTCTCGTCAGACGGTACGCCATTGTCCTCGTCTGAGCCCGACTCGGCGTTACGGGCCACGGCAACGATCGAGTCACCCTGGTCAGGTGTCGCAAACTTCACGCCCATGGTGGACCGGCCGGTATGCCGGACCTCGTCCACTCGGGAGCGCACGATCTTGCCCTTCTCCATGACGACCATGACCTCGTCCTCGGCGCTCACGGTCAGCGCGCCGACGAGATGCCCGCCCTTGTCGGAGAGCTTGGCGACCTGGATGCCGGTGCCGCCACGGCCCTGCACGCGGTATTCCGAGACCGGAGTGCGCTTGGCCAGGCCATTCTCGAAGACGACGAAGACGTCCGGCTCCGACCCCGACTGGACCACCGACATGGCCAGCAGCACATCGTCGGCCTTGAACCGCATACCGGTCACGCCCGAGGTGGCCCGACCCATCGGGCGCAACTGGTCGTCATCGGCGCGGAAGCGCACCGACTGGCCCAGCCGCGACACCAACAACAGGTCGTCCTCAGGTGCCGCCAGACCCGCCCCGACGAGCACGTCGTCATCGCGCAGGTTGACGGCGATGAGGCCGCCCGAGCGCGGCGAGTCGTATTCCGCGAGGCGGGTCTTCTTGACCAGGCCGCCGCGGGTCGCAAGCACGAGATAGGGCGCCTGCTCGTAATCCTTGATCGCCAGCACCTGCGCGATGTCCTCGCCGGGCTGGAAGGCCAGCAGGTTGGCCACGTGCTGACCCTTGGCGTCCCGACCGCCCTCGGGCAGCTCGTAGCCCTTGGCGCGATAGACCCGGCCCAGATTGGTGAAGAAGAGCAACCAGTGATGGGTCGTCGTCGTGAAGAAGTGCTCGACGACGTCCTCGCCGCGCAACTGGGCGCCGCGCACGCCCTTGCCACCCCGGCGCTGCGAGCGGTAGAGGTCGGTCTTGGTGCGCTTGGCATAGCCGCCCCGGGTGATCGTGACGACGACCTCCTCCTCCGGGATGAGGTCCTCGACCGACATGTCGCCCTCGAAGAACTCGATCCGGGTGCGCCGGTCATCGCCGTACTTCTCGACGATCTCGGCGAGCTCCTCGGAGACGATGGTCCGCTGCCGCTCGGGCTTGGCCAGGATGTCGGTGTAGTCGGCGATGAGCGCGGCCAGCCGGTCGTGCTCATCGATGATCTTCTGCCGTTCCAGGGCCGCCAGCCGCCGCAGCTGCAGGTTGAGGATGTCGGTGGCCTGCAGCTCGTCGATGTCGAGCAACTCCATCAGGCCCTCGCGCGCCACCTCGACGGTCGCCGACGAGCGAATGAGGGCGATGACCGCGTCGAGTTGGTCGAGCGCCTTGAGCCGCCCGCGCAGCAGGTGAATCTGGTCTTCGGCCTGCTTGAGCCGGTATGCCGTGCGCCGCTTGATCACGTCGATCTGGTGCTCGACCCAGTGCCGGATGAAGGCATCCAACGGAAGAGTCCGCGGCACGTCGTCGACGAGAGCCAGCATGTTGGCGCCGAAGGTCGTCTGCAGCTGGGTGTGCTTGTAGAGGTTGTTGAGCACGACCTTGGCGACGGCGTCGCGCTTGAGCACGATGACCAGCCGCTGCCCGGTGCGGCCTGAGGTCTCGTCGCGGATGTCGGCGATGCCGGCCAGCCGTCCCTCACGCACCAGCTCGGCGATCTTCTGCGCGAGCATGTCGGGGTTGACCTGATAGGGCAGTTCGGTGACGACCAGGCAGACCCGGCCGTGGATCTCCTCGACCTCGACCTTGGCCCGCATGATGATCGAGCCGCGGCCGGTGCGATAGGCGTCCTCGATGCCGCGCCGGCCCATGATGAGGGCACCGGTCGGGAAGTCGGGCCCCTTGATGATCGTCAGCAGCTTCTCGAGCAGTTCCTCGCGCCCGACCTCGGGGTGCTGCAGATACCACTGCGCCCCCGCGGCGACCTCGCGCAGGTTGTGCGGCGGGATCTGGGTGGCCATCCCCACGGCGATGCCCGAGGACCCGTTGACGAGCAGGTTGGGGAACCGGCTCGGCAGGACCACCGGCTCCTTGGTCTTGCCGTCGTAGTTGTCCTTGAAGTTGACCGTGTCCTCGGTGATGTCGCGCACCATCTCCATGGCCAGCTGCGCCATCCGGCACTCGGTGTATCGCGGCGCCGCCGCACCGTCGTTGCCGGGCGACCCGAAGTTGCCCTGCCCGTCGACCAGCGGATAGCGCAACGACCACGGCTGCACCAAGCGCACCAACGCGTCATAGATCGCAGTGTCACCGTGTGGGTGGTATTGCCCCATGACGTCGCCGACGACTCGTGAGCACTTGTTGTAGCCCCGGTCCGGCCGATACCCGCCGTCGTACATCGCATAGATGACCCGGCGATGCACCGGCTTGAGGCCATCGCGCACATCGGGCAGCGCACGACTGACGATGACCGCCATCGCGTAGTCGATATAGGACCGCTGCATCTCGGTGTTGAGGTCGATCGGCTCGATCTTGTCGCCACCGGTCGGAGGCGGCGGCACGGTGCCGTGGTCGACCACCGCCTCGTCCGATTCCTCGGCAGGCTCGATGGGCTCGGTTCCCTCGGCGGGCTCGATCGGCTCATCCGGTCCGATCGGCGGCTGCTCACTCACTGGATTTCCTCACTGCTACAACGAAACTCGAACGAGGGGAGGCGGCAGGGGTATGCCGTGGCACGGCATACCGGCCTACCGGACCACACGGCATACCGGCTAGATGTCAAGGAAACGCACGTCCCGGGCGTTGCGCTGGATGAACGAGCGGCGGGACTCGACGTCCTCGCCCATGAGGATCGAGAAGATCTCGTCCGCGGCCGCCGCGTCGGCGAGGGTGACCTGCAGCAGGGTGCGGGTGTCGGGATCCATCGTCGTGTCGCGCAGCTCGGCGGGGTTCATCTCACCCAGACCCTTGTAGCGCTGGATCGCGTTGTCCTTGGGCAGCCGGCGGCCGGCGGCCTGGCCTTGGGCGACCAGTCCGTCGCGTTCGCGGTCGGAGTAGGCGAACTCGTGCGGGGCGTTGGTCCACTTGAGCCGGTAAAGCGGCGGCTGCGCGAGGTAGACGTAGCCGGCGTCGATGAGCGGGCGCATGAACCGGAAGAGCAGGGTCAGCAGCAGGGTGCGGATGTGCATGCCGTCGACATCGGCATCGGCCATGAGAACGATCTTGTGATAGCGCGCCTTGGCCAGGTCGAAGTCCTCGCCGATGCCGGTGCCGAAGGCCGACACGAGGGCCTGCACCTCGTTGTTGCCGATGATCTTGTCGATGCGGGCCTTCTCGACGTTGAGGATCTTGCCGCGGATCGGCAGGATCGCCTGGGTCTCTGGGTCGCGGCCCTGCACGGCCGAGCCACCGGCCGAGTCGCCCTCGACGATGAAGACCTCGGAGATCGACGGGTCCTTGGACTGGCAATCGCGCAATTTGCCTGGCAGACCGCCGGATTCGAGCAGCCCCTTGCGCCGGGTGTTTTCCCTGGCCTTGCGCGCGGCGACCCGAGCGGCGGCGGCCTGCACGGCCTTGCCGACGATGTCCTTGCCCTCGCGCGGGTGGGTCTCGAGCCAGTGGCCGAACTCGTCGGTCATGGCCCGCTGGACGAACCCCTTGACCTCGGAGTTGCCCAGCTTGGTCTTGGTCTGGCCCTCGAACTGCGGTTCGCCGAGCTTGACCGAAACGACGGCGGTGAGGCCCTCGCGGATGTCGTCGCCGGTGAGGTTTTCGTCCTTGTCCTTGAGGATGTTGTTCTTGCGGGCAAACTCGTTGACCAGCTTGGTCATTGCCGCGCGGAAGCCCTCCTCGTGGGTGCCGCCCTCGTGGGTGTTGATCGTGTTGGCATAGGTGTGCACCGATTCGCTGTATGCCGTGGTCCACTGCATCGCCAGCTCGAGGGACAGGGCCCGGCCCTCGTCCTCGGACTCGATGGCGATGATCTCGGGGTGCACCGGCTCGGACTTCTTCGAGCCGACCAGGTGCTTGACGTAGTCGACCAGCCCGCCGTCATAGCGATAGGACACCTTGCGGGCCTTGACCTTCGTGCCGCCCGCAGCCGGGTCGGTCGCGACAAGCTTCTCGACGTCACCATCGAGGTTGTCCAGGTCGACCTCGTCCTCGTCGTCCTCGGCGTCGGGGTCGGGACGCTCATCGACGAGGTTGATCGTCAGGCCCTTGTTGAGGAAAGCCATCTGCTGGAACCGCGCGCGGATCGTCTCGAAGTCGTAGACGGTCGTCTCGAAAATCTCCGGGCTGGCCCAGAAGGTGATCGTCGTGCCGGTGTCGGTCGCGGCTTCCATCTTGGCCAGCGGCGCGGTCGCCACCCCATGGTCGAAGGTGATCCGGAAGACGTGGCCCTTCTGGTGCACCTCGGCGTCCAGCCGCGAGGACAGCGCGTTGACCACCGACGACCCGACGCCGTGCAGACCACCCGACACCTTGTAGCCGCCGCCACCGAACTTGCCACCGGCGTGCAACTGGGTGAGCACGAGCTCGACCGCGCTGACGCCCTCGGTCGGGTGCATGTCGGTGGGGATGCCGCGGCCGTTGTCGCGCACCCGCACGGCACCGTCGGCCAGCAGCGTGACGTCGATGGTGTCGGCATACCCGGCCAGGGCTTCGTCGACGGCGTTGTCGACGATCTCCCACACCAGGTGGTGCAGACCGCGCTCGCCGGTCGACCCGATATACATTCCGGGCCGCTTGCGGACAGCTTCCAGCCCCTCCAGCACGGTGATGGCAGACGCGTCGTATGCCGTGTCGTTGCCTCCCACGGCCGGGGCCGGCTTAGTCGGCGCGGCCGGCGCCGCGGCTGGGGTGCCCGGCGTCGCCGAGGAGGAAGTGGCCGCGCTGGCGTCGCTGTTGGCGCTGCCGTCGCTGGGGTCGGCGTCGATCGGGTGGGTCTGGCTGTCGGCCACAATGCTCCTCGTCGGCTCCTGCATCGACGGACCACCTCCGCAGCGTCTCCCCGTCGTCATCGTGGGCTCGCGGGCACCAGGCTGCCGGTGAAGGGACGCGTGCGGCGATCGTCCGCCGTAACCCTCCAATCTTACGGGGTTTCCACTGCAGAACCGGCCTGACACGGGCTGTGAGGGCATCTGAGAGCGAAGTACTCCCCTGTGGCCGACTCCCCACACGTGCCTGGGGGGTTCAGTGCGCTAGCGGCAGATTTCCTGACGCCGGAGGCTGGGCGTCGACGACGCGCCGCCGCGGGCGCATTGGCTCGGTGCGTCATCCTGTGGCAGAAGGGGTCACACGGCTCGTCAACGCCGCTTCGGTGAGCTTGGCCGCGCTCCACCGGGGGTAGACCCTCACCGAAGCGCGGCTACTCTCACCGATGCAGAAGCCCCACGACTCCGAGCGGGCGCCCCGGTCTTGATTGAGGCGCCCCGCTGCGTTGTGGAGTGTCCGGGGTGGCTCCAGCTCCGCCCCGCGACGGCCGTGATGCATCGCGGGGCGGAGCGGACTCAGCGACGCGACCGGCGCCGGGTCACCGCCACGAGCACACCGCCCAGGCCGATGATGGCCAGACCCACCAACCCCAGCCCGGTGCTGTCGGAGCCCGTGTGCGGAAGGTCGGTGCCCGGTGGCGAGGGTGCCGGGGTCGGGGTGGGAGTCGGCGACGGCGTTGGAGTCGGCGACGGCGTGGGAGTCGGGCTCGGGCTGGGAATCGGAGTTGGGGTGGGGGTCGGCGGCGGTGGCGCGGGTGGCGTATGCGCGTATGCCGTGTCAGTGGCGGTCACAGCCGCCAGTGCTGACCCATCCGCCCCGAGAGCCGGCGTGCCGTCAGCCAACACCGGCGTCCCGGAGACCGTTGCGGTGTTCATGTGCGTGCCGCCGGCCGCGGGCGCAGCCAACGCCCCTGTGCAGGTCATCGACCCACCCACGGCGAGTTCCGTTGCCGGGCACGACACCGATGTAATGGCGTCATCGGTGACCGTCACAGGAGACAGCTTCACGTCACCGGTATTCGTCACCACGAACGTCACATCCATGGTGGAGCCAGCCGTCACGGCCACACCAGGGGCCGTATTGGCGTCGTCACCATTGATCGACTTGACCACCGTCACGCCGGGGTGCGCAGCCACAAAGGCGTACGCGCTGTCGGTATCGGTCGTGGCACCCAGTGGCAACCCATCAACACCCAACGCCGGCGTTCCGTCAGCGAGGACCGGCGTACCCGACACGGTCGCCGTGTCCGTGTGTGTGCCACCCACCGCCGGCGCAGCCAACGCCCCGGTGCAGGTCATCGACCCACCAACCGCCAGTTCCGTTGCCGGACACGACACCGACGCGATCGCATCATCGGTCACGGTCACCGGCGACAACCTCACATCACCCGTGTTGGTCACGACAAACGTCACATCCATCGACGACCCCGCGACAACGGCGACGCCCGGTGCGGTGTTCGCGTCGTCACCGTTGATCGACTTGACCACCGTCACACCCGGGTGAGCCGCCACATAAGCATGCGCACTGTCGGTGTCGGTCGTCGCCGCCAACGGCAACCCATCAACACCCAACGCGGACGATCCATCGGCCAACACTGGCGTCCCACTCACGGACGCCGTGTCCGTGTGCGTCCCACCGGCAGCAGGCGCGGCCAAGGTGGCCGTGCAGGTCATCGACCCACCCACCGCCAGTTCCGTCGCCGGACACGACACCGACGCCACCTGGTCATCGGTCACGGTCACCGGCGACAACCGCACGTCACCGGTATTCGTCACGAGGAACGTCACATCCATCGACGACCCCGCGCCCACCGCCACACCAGGCGCCGCATTCGCGTCGTCACCATTGATCGACTTGACCACCGTCACACCCGGGTGCGCAGCCACATAAGCATGCGCACTGTCGGTATCCGTCGTCGCAGCCAACGGCAACCCATCCACACCCAACGCGGGCAAACCATTGGCCAGCACCGGCGTCCCGGTCACGGTCGCCGTGTCCGTGTGCGTCCCACCAACAGCCGGCGCAGCAAGAGTCGCGGTGCAGGTCATCGACCCACCGACCGCAAGCTCCGTTGCCGGACAGGACACCGACGCGATCGCATCATCAGTGACCGTCACCGGCGACAACCTCACATCACCCGTATTGGTCACGAGGAACGTCACGTCCATCGACGACCCGGCAGCGACCGCCACACCCGGCGCCGCATCAGCGTTGTCACCATTGATCGACTTCACCACGGTCACGCCAGGGTGAGCCGCTACAAACGCGTGCGCACTGTCGGTATCCGAGGTCGCAGCCAACGGCAACCCATCAACACCCAACGCGGGTGACCCATCCGCCAACACCGGCGTCCCGGAGACCGTGGCCGTGTTCGTGTGTGTGTCACCCACAGCCGGGGCAGCCAACGCCCCGGTGCAGGTCATCGACCCACCAACCGCCAACTCTGTTGCCGGACACGACACCGACGCGATCGCGTCATCGGTCACCGTCACCGGCGACAACTTCACATCACCGGTATTCGTCACCACGAACGTCACATCCATGGTGGAGCCAGCAGCCACCGCCACACCAGGTGCGGTGTTCGCGTCGTCACCATTGATCGACTTCACGACCGTCACACCCGGGTGCGCAGCCACGTAGGCGTGCGCAATGTCGGTGTCGGTCGTGGCAGCCAACGGCAACCCATCAACACCCAACGCGGGCGTTCCGTCAGCGAGGACCGGGGTACCCGACACGGTCGCCGTGTTCGTGTGCGTCCCACCGACAGCAGGCGCAGCCAACGTGCCAGTGCAGGTCATCGACCCACTGACCGCGAGTTCCGTTGCCGGGCAAGAGATCTGCGTGATCGCGTCATCGGTGACCGTCACCGGCGACAGCTTCACGTCACCGGTGTTCGTCACGAGGAACGTCACATCCATCGACGACCCCGCGGCCACCGCCACACCAGGCGCCGCATTCGCGTCGTCACCATTGATCGACTTCACCACGGTCACCCCGGGGTGAGCCGGCACATACGCCGACGCCGGGTCGGTCACCACCGTGTCGGGCAGCACCGTCCCGTCGACACCGTATGCCGGGCTGCCGCCGGCCTGGACCGGCGTGCCGGTCACAGTCGCGAGGTCGGAGTGCGTGCCCCCGACCTCCGGCGCCGGGATCCACGCCTGGCAGGTCATCGACTGTCCCGCGTTGAGGGCGGTGCCGGGGCAATCGACGACCGTCGCCACCGAGTCGGTGACCGTCACCGGCGCCAAGCGCACATCACCGGTGTTCGTCACGACGATCTCGACCAGCATGTCCGAGCCGGCCGCGACCGCGACACCCGGAGCCACATTCGCGTCATCACCATTGATCGACTTGACCACCGTCATCGCCGGGTGGGCGGGCGTATACGCCCACGCCGCGTCGGAATCCGTCGGTGCCGGGATCTCCGAGCCCGTCGCCGGATCGACGATCGGCGACCCGTCCGCCTGGGTCGGACGTCCTTGGGTGGCAGCCGTGTCGACGTGCGTGCCACCGGTCGCCGGGGCCACCCACGTCGCGGTGCAGGTCATCGTCCCGCCCGGCGCGAGCACCGATTGCGGACAGACGATGGCACCCGTGGGGATCACGCTGTCGCTCACGGCGACGTCGACCAGCGGCGTGTTGCCGGTGTTCGTCACGATGAAGGTCACCGTCATGACATCGCCCGGCGTGACCGACGCACCCGCACTGATGGTGTCGGCGTCGCGCCCGTTGATGAGCTTCGCGACCGTGATCTGCGGCGCTGCCCCCACGGCATACGCGGGGTCGGTGTCGGTCACCGGGGTCGGGAGCGGCTGCCCGTTGACGATGCCGGTCGCCGTGCTGGTGGCCGTGTCGGTGTGCTGCACCGCCGGATCGGGAGCAGGCAGGTATGCCGTGCATGTCATGTTCGCGCCGACCGCAAGGGTGGTGGCCGGGCACACGATGTCGGCCGCGGGGATGGCGTCATCGGTGACGATGACCGGATCCAGCGGTGTCGACCCGATGTTTGCGACGAAGAAGGTCACCGTCATCGTCGATCCGGGGATGGCGAAGGTGCCGGGCGCCGTGTTGGCGTCGGCCCCGTTGATCTTCTTGACGACGTAGACGCCGGGTTGCACCGCTTGGGCATTGGCCACGTCGGTGGCCGTGATGTCGGGCACCGGCGCCCCGGTGAGGGGGTGGGTCATCGGGGTGTCGTCGGCGAACACCGAGGTGCCGGTGACGGTAGCGGTGTTGGTGTGCTGGGTGCCCGGAGCCGGGGCGGTGAACGTCGCACGGCATACCATCGACTGCCCCGGGTCGAGAGCCGACCTTTCGCAGGTGATGTCACCGGAGGGGATCTGGTCATCGGTGACGACGACGGGGTTGAGCCGGGTGTTGCCGGTGTTCGTCACCGCGAAGGTGACGTTGACGGTGTCGCCGGTGACGACCTGCGGGCCCGGAGCGGTGTTGGCGTCGAGCCCGTTGAGGTACTTCGTCAGCGAGATGCCCGGCTTCGGGTCACCGTAGCCATGGGCCGAGTCGGTCGCCGTCACATCCGGCAGGACGCTGCCGTCGGTCATCACCGGTGGGGTGCCCGTGGCCGTCGCGGTGTCGGTGTGCGTGACGCCGGCGGCGGGCGCCGCGAGGGAGGCCCGGCAGGTCATCGACGCGCCGGGGTCGAGCAGGGTGGCCGGGCAGACGATGTCAGCCGAGGCCACGACACTGTCGGTGACGACGACCGGGTCCAGCCGGACGTTGCCGGTGTTGCTCACGACGAACTCGAAGAGCATCGTGCCGGGGGACGCAACAGCCACCCCGGGTGCGGTGTTGGCGTCCTGGCCGTTGATCTTCTTGACCACCGCGATCTTCGGGTCGGCGCCGAAGTAGTGCGACGGGTCGGTGACGGTCACGGTCGGGTTGTCTGCGAGTGTGCCGTCGGCGTTCCTCGGCTGCGCACCGGTCGCGACGACGGTGCCGATGTTGGCGTATTGACCGGCGCCGGCCACCCCGGTGGCCGTACAGGTGGCCGTGTCACCGGGGAAGAGGAAGGTGACGTTGCTCCCGTCGCCGCAGTCGATGGTGGCCGGGTCGACCTTGTCGTCGGTCACCTCGATGGTCTCGGTGTTGCTGCCGGTGTTCTTCACGACATAGGTCCAGGTCACCGTCGACCCGATGGCCACCAACGGACCGGGAGCAGTGTCGGCATCCACGCCGTTGGTGTACTTCGTGATCTCGGCGCCCATGGTGAAGCCCATATAGGTGGCCGGATCGGTGTCGCTCACGGGGACGGTGCCGGGCAAGGCGCTCGTGCCGGTCACCGTCGGAGTGCCGGTGACGGTGCCGAGGTTGGTGTGTATGCCGACCACCGAGGTGCCGTCGACGGCATACAGCCAGGTCTCCCCGACGTCGAGGACCGCATTGCCGTTCGTGTCGCCCGAGAGGTATGCCGTCGCGAGGTTGCCGAGCTTGTCGTCGGTGAGCGTGATCGTCATGAGGGCGACGTCGCCGGTGTTGGTCACCTCGTAGGTCCACCGCACCGGCTCGCCGACGAGCACGACCGGCTTGACCCCGGTATTGGCGTCCAGCGTCTGGACCTTCTTGACCAGGTCGATCGCTGGATGGACCGGCTTGATCAGCCCGAGGTCGAGGGTGGCATTGGTGAGCCCGCCGGGCTCGCCGCCGACGACGCTGCGCGTGGTCGTGTTGAACGACGCGCTGAGCGTGATGACCTTGGAGACGACCGACCCGTCGGCACCCGCGACCGCGTTGCTGTCGTTGTTGACGTCGGTGTTGGGGTCGGTCGTGCCGGTGGTGGCCGTCGTGGCAGTCCACCCGTCGAGCGGGTCGCCGGCAGCGAAGAGGGTGGCGGGCAATTCGACGTAATAGTCCCCGGGGACCAGACCGGTGAAGGAGTAGGCCCCATTGGTCGTCGTCGTCGAAGCAACCACCGAGCCGTCGGCGCGATGGAGCACCACCGGCGTGGCGTCGGGGACCGCGACGTCGATGGCGGGGTTGTAAAGGCCGTTGCGGTCGAGGTCCTGGAAGACCAGATCACCGAGGGTGAGCAGCGCGGCATACCCGAAATCCACGTCGGTGCGGTTCTGCGCGGCAGCCAGGGTGAGCGCCGTCGTGCTCGCGCTGGCCGTGCCGTCGGCGTCGTAGGTCGGCGTCGCGGTGACCCCCGAGACGGTGACCGTGTAGGAGCCGGCCGGGAGGTTTGAGACGAGGTAGGTGCCGTTGGCGTCGGTCGTCGTGGTGTAGGTGAGGTCGTCGGCGCTCGGGACACTGTCGGGACCCAGCCAGACCACCGTCACGGTCGCCCCGGCGATGCCGGCCTCGCCCGCGTCGATCGCCCCGTTGGCATCGGCGTCGAACCACACCGTGTCGCCGATGGAACCCAGGCCGGAGAAGCCCAGGTCGATGGTGAGGTTGGTGTAGTTGTCCAGGGCGCGCGCGGGCAGGGTGATGCCGTTGGTGTTGTCTCCGGTGGGTTCCTGACCGGTGGGGAAGCCGGCGACGACGACATACGACAGGGTGTGGACCGTCGACATCACCGAGCCGTCAGGGGCCAGCGAGCCGTCCTGCGAGGTCCGGTCGTTCTGGTCCTCGGCGCCCACGGTCGGCACCGGTGCCCACCCGGCCAGATGGCCGCCGGCCGCGAGCTCGGCTGCCGGGATGCGCACGTAGACCTGGCCGGCGACCAGATCCTTGAACAGATACTTCCCGCCCGAGGTGGTCTGGGTGCCGAGGATCGTGTCGTCGGTCGTCCCGCGCAGGCCATCGGGCCCGGCGTCCCACAACTCGACGGTCGTGCCGTCCGGGGCGAGCAGGTCGCCGGTGGAGTACTTCCCGTCGCCATTGCGGTCGATGAAGACCAGGTCGCCGACGTAGAAGGCGTAGGTGCCGACCTCGACCCGGTTGGACTGCAGCATCTGGTAGGGCGCAGTGGCGCCGGTGCCGCTGCGGATCGTCGGGGTGAACCCGGTGAACCGGTCGGCATACCACTCGTTGGGCTTGTTGCCGTTGGCCTTCAGCGTGAAGGTGACGTCGATGACCGAACGGGTGCCGCTGGAGACCGAGATCGCGGCGAGATCGGGGGTGGCGACGAACATGAAGGCGGTGACCTGCGCCAGCGACGTCGGGCAGGTGCCGGTGCCGCTCACTCGGGTGAAGGACGTGCCGTTGAACGAGCACCAGGTCGAGGTGTTGACGTTGTAGTCCTGGTTGACCGTCGCGGGCGGGTCGGCGGTGTAGGTGAAGGTCCCCGCGACTGCCGGCTTGGCCGGGTCGTTGCTGAACGACGTCGTCGGGACGGCGGTCAGGGCGACCGTGCCGGAGTAGGTCGAGCCCGGCACGCGCGACACCCCGGCCGTGTTGGACGTGTCGTTGGGGTAAGGGAAGACCTCGATGAACCGCATCGCCTGGACGTTGACGAGGCTGGAGAAGTTGCGGGCCCGCAGCGTGTAGACCTGGGTGTCGTTGAGCAGGTCGAGCGAGTTGTCCACCTGCTTGCTCAGGGCAACCTGGGCGTTCTGGGTGAGGTTGACGGTGTGCGGGTCGGAGATGGGCAGGGACGACACCGAGGACACCGTGGCCGTGTTGACCAGCGCCGTGCCCGCCACCGCGGTCGGGTCGGTCGTCGTGCAGAACCGCAGCGTCGGCCAGGTCGTGTTGAACGCGAGATCACCGAGGTTCCACGTCAACCGGGTCTGTCCCGCGGCCGGGGTGTTGGGCTCGACCTGAGCGGCCGGGGTGCCGCCGGTGATGGTGCCGCTGCACGAGGGGTCATAGGTGGCCCCGACCGGCAGGACATCGACGACCTTGACGGCGCTCGCCGTCGACCCGGTGGACATCGAGGTCCCCGATGGCTGGATCTGCCAGACGATGGTGTCCCCGGCGGGAGCCGAGCCGGTCTGGTCGATCGCGGCCGCGCCCGAGCCGATGCCGTTGACCGTGATGGTGTTCTTCTTGACGTTGAGCGTGCCGCGGATCAGCGTGGCGCGATCGCCGTTGCTGTGGGTGGTCTCCGGGGCAGGGACATAAAGGTTGTTGCTCATCGCGGCCAAGGCGCCCGTTGTGGCGTTCGTGCCCCAGGCGCCGACGTAGTTGGCCAGCACCGTGCCGGTCGGGATCGACTCGCCGTCGTGCGGCGCGCCATAGAAGGTGTCGCGAGCGCGCAGCAGCATCCGCCAGTTGCGCGAGACGCTTGTGGTCGTCTGGGTGAGACCGTCGACGATCGTCGGGTCGACGGCACGCATCCGCACGACATTGACGGCGTTGATGCCGCCCGGCACCAGGTTCGGGTCGGAGAACCACCCGCCGGACGGAGGTGTCGTGCGGCAGCCGTTGAGGGCCGCTGCCTGGGCGGTCCACTTGCCCCAGTAGCGTCCGTCGGTCGTGTTGAAGGTGTCCAGACCTGGGTATGCCGTGGAGTTGACGACTCCGGCCACCCCGGCCTGGGCGGAGTTGTAGAGCGGGTCGACGGCGCTGAGGTCGTAGTGCCCGTATTCGAAGGTCCAGAACGATGCCGCCGACCCGGGGTAACCCGCCGTGGACCCGGGTGCGTTGAACCACGCGTAGGTCCCGGCCGGCGCTCCGGGGTATTGGTCGGTCGCGGGGACGAGCACCTGGGTCGAGTTGTCGAAGACGTCACACGAAACCGGATCCTTGTAGCCGATCTCGCCGCCATACCCGAGGTTCTGCGAACTCATGATGAGCTGGGCCGGCTCCCGCAGGCCGAGCCCGTCCTGGTAGTTCGTCATGCCCGGCAACACGGCATTCGTGGGGTTGCCGTTGTTCCAGACCGTCGTCGGGACGTTGATGTAGTTCTTCGTCGAGTTGGGACCGACCGTATACGGCGGTGCGATGCTCAGCGGCGCGCTGACGACATCGTTGCTCGCGGTGTTGTTGGGCATCGCCGTGCACCCGGAGGTGAGCGGATTCGTGGCATACGGGTTGGCGGCCGGGTCGCAGTAGCCCGGCTCGAACCCGGTGCCGTAGTTGGACTGCCCCGACGTCGAGGTGGGATCGAAACCCGCCATCCGGTTCCACAGCGTGCCGGTGCCGGTGTTGTTGCCGAGCACCCCGTCGAGGGCATCCATCGCCCGGTCCGGGATGAACACCTGGTAGATGTAGGCCGCGATGAAATAGGGGCCGTTGGTCAGGTCGCCGGTGCCATTGGCGTACTTCGTCGGGAACGGCCCGCCCTGGACGATGCCGGACAGCGAGAACGTATACGGCGCCGTCGTGCTCCCGGCGGCCCGCGAGTAGCTGCACGTCCCGGAGTCGACGACGCCGGTGCCGTTGGTCTGTGAGTAGCCGATTGGGACCGCACCGCTGTTCCCGCTGTTGCGGCCGCAGCTGGTGATGTAGTGCTCGATGTCGCCGCCGGGGAAGGGGTTGAACGTGTTGGCCCCCGAGGCGAAGAACATGTCGTCGGTGAAGGTCAGCGGCAGGGCGATCGGTTCATTGCCCTTGGTCGGCGAACTGATCCCGAACTGGAACGTCGCAATCCGGCCCCGGAGCGTCTCCCCGTTGACGGTGTAGTAGCCGATCGCGTTCGTGTAGAGCGTCTTGTTGAGGTCGTACTTGAACCCCGACGACACGACGAAGGGGTTGACGATCGGCGCGCTCGGCACGGCATTGGGGATCGCGGTCGGGTTGGTCGCGGCATTGGCGATCGCCGACTGAGTGCTCGTCGCGTATGCCGTGGACGTGAACGTCGACCCGTTCGGGGAGGGGTTGACCCGCAGGTCCCACTGCAGCAGCTTGGCCGTGCCGGACGTCGACCACGACGAGAGGTTGCAGACCAGGGTGACCGAGCCGTCCGGGTTGTTGGTCACCGACGACATGGGAACGGTGCCACCGGTCGTCAGGCAGATGCTCGGCAGGGCGCCACCGGTGATCGACGCCCCGGCGGCCGGGACCACCCGCTGGACCAGGGTGACATTGGCCAATGGGGTCGCCAGTGAGGCGACCTGGTTGGAGGCAGACACCGCCCACAGGAAGGAGGTCACATCCTGGGAGCGGACGACATTGTCGGTGTTGGAGCAGTCGTCGCCGGGAGCGTAGGAGCCGGGACAGGCCGAGGCCGGGTCGGTGGCAAACGGACCAGTCCCCGACAGCGGCCCGTTGCCCCAGGTGCCGAGCTGGACGACCCAGGTCGGCCGGAGGGCACCGTTGATCGTCGTGCCGGGGTTGATCGGTGCCGAGAGCCCGACCGACGGTGACGAACCGGTCGTGAGCTGCTGATCGGGGCCGCCACCCACGACCTGGAAGTAGGTCGGCGCCGACGGCACCCGCACGGTGAACGGACCGCCGGTGAGGGCGGTGAACGAATACAGACCACTGGCATTGGTGGTCGTCGTCCGCACCACCGTCCCCGTGCTGTCGAGCAGCTGGACGGTGACCCCGGCGAAGCCGGTCTCGTCGGCGGAGTTGACCCCATCGGCGGAGGCGTCACGCCAGATCAGGCCGTTGATCTCATTGGCCGCCGGGGCAACCGGACCGGTCGCCGCGAAAGCCGGCTCAGGCAGGAAGGGCCCGCCGATGAGTGGGGCAAGGACCGCGCTGAGCGCGAGGACGACAGCGGTCATGGCACGTGTGCTGCGAGCTCGGATACCGGACATGCCGAGTAGCCCCCTCGAGTGACCGACCACAGCGTCATGAGGGACATCGACGCTCGGTCGCAAACCGAGAGCGTGCGGGCCTGCTCCCGGCGACGTGGGCCCCGTCGGCTGACCACCCCGACCACTGAAGTTCAGCAGACGCCGATGCGGGCGTTTTCGGGCTCACCGAAGCACTCAGCCGTGCCCGGGTCAAGGGTGGAGTTAACCCGGTTCATGTCCCCCAGAGCAGGGTTAACGACACAGGGTGGTCAGTTATCCACCGAATTTGTCCACAGGATTGTGGATACTTGGGGGACAACCTCCCCCTGTGTCACACCAGGAGCGCCGTGCACCCCTTGCTCGCCCTCGCGATCGCCCTCATCGTCCTGGGCATCGTGCTCAGCCTGGTCGCCATGACCGGAGCGATCGGCACCTCGCCGGGCTGGTACGCCATGCTCGCCGGCGGCGCCCTCGGGGTCTACGTCAAGTACGTCCTCGAGGGAAAGGACAAGGGCGAAGGCAAGGGCAAGCCGTAGCTGGTCGGCTCAGGCTCGGCTCAGGCTCAGCTCAGGCTCGGCCTCAGTCGCCAATAGCAACCGGACGCGACGGGTCGTTGGACCACGCCGACCACGAGCCCGGATAGAGCGGCACGTCCACCCCGAGCGTCGCGAGCGCCAGCACCGCCTGCGCTGCTGACACTCCCGACCCGCAGTAGACCCCGATCGGTCGGCCATCCGCCGCAGCTTCCAGCAGGGGCGCCAACCGCTCGCGCAGCACCTGCTCGGACGGCATACCACCGGGGTATGCCGTGTCGGCACCGGCGAACAGCCCGCTGACCGGCACATTGACGGCACCGGGGATGTGGCCGGCCTGCGGGTCCAGGGGCTCGGTCTCGCCGCGGAAGCGCTCCCGGGCGCGCACGTCGACGAGGGTCCCGACCGCACCGACCGCGGCGGCCTCGTCCGCGGTGATCGTGGGCAACCCGCCAAGCTGCACCGCCAGCCGGCCCCCGGCTGCGGGACTGTCGGCGGGAGCGTCAGCAGTGGGAGCGTCGGTCACCGGCATACCTGCGCTCTGCCACGCCGCAATCCCACCGTCGAGCACCCGGACCTCGAACCCCGCCCAGCGCAACACCCACCAGGCGCGCCCCGCCGCGAAAGACCCCGCCTCGTCGTAGACGACCACCGGCTGGCCCTCGCGCACCCCGGCAGCGTCCAGTCCGGCCGCGAGCGCGTCGAGGTCGGGCAGCGGATGGCGACCGTCGCGCGGATCTGCGGTATGCCGGGTGAGCACCGTCTCGAGGTCGAGGAAACGCGCGCCGGGAAGGTGCGCCACGGCATACCGGGCCGCTCCGGCGCCGGCGGGTTCGCCCAGGCGCCACCGCACGTCCAGGAGGGTGACCGCGTCGCGCTCCAGCGCGGCAGCGAGTTCGGGAACGGTGACCAGGACATCTGCACGAGCCATGCCCGCAGGGTATGCCGGCCGGCAACCCTGGCTGCCAGGTATCCACACCGGGGTTGCCCACAAAGAGGTCCTGGCAAGACCTGAATTCGGTGCTCTTGGTTATCATCGACACATGCAGACGATGTCGATCAGCGCGGCTAAGGCCCACCTCAACGAACTCGTCGACCAGGCTGTCGCAACGCAGGAGCATTTCACCATCACCAAGAACGGGACGCCCGCCGCCGTCGTGGTCTCGGCGCAGGAGTGGGAGTCGATCCAGGAGACCCTGTTCTGGCAAGCCCAACCCGGGATCGTCCAGGACGTTGCCGAAGCCCGGGCCGCCTACGCCGACGGAGCGACCATCAGCGTCGATGAGCTCCTGCGCCGGGGTGGACCGCGGGCCTGATCGAGCGACCGTCGAGAGCCGAGGCCCTGGTGCACGAGGACGGATACCGGGTCACCCTTGCTCCCGGTGCCCTGCGCGATCTGAACCAGCTGCCGCCGCGGGCCGCAGCAGCCGTCATCGAGTTCATTGCCCACGTCCTGCCCGATAACCCACGGCGGGTCGGGAAACCGCTGCGGCAGGGCTTCGAGGGTCTGTATTCGGCCCGCCGGGGCGACTATCGGGTGCTCTACGACATCATCCCCAGCGACCGAGTCATCCTGGTCATCCGGGTTGACCACCGCGCGAAGGCCTACCGCCGCCGCTGACGCAGTGAGCCTGCTGCGCTGTGCCAGGTCCGCCTAGCCGTAGGTGTCGCGCGGGCCTTGACCCTTGACCCGCAGCTTGCCCTTGACCCACGACGGAGCGTGTGGACCCTTGACGACCAGCTCGGTGACGACCCCCGCGCCGACCTCGGCCTCGATCCGTCCGAGCACCATCGAGGTGAGCAGCCGCATCTGGGTGGCCCACGCCGTCGACTCGGCGGCGACCGTGAGCACCGATCCCTCGAAGCTGCTCGGCTGCACGTGTGCGGCGATGTCCGGGCCGACGATCTGCTCCCAGCGGCCGACGACCGACCCGACGGTGACATCGGCGACCCAGCCACGGTCGGCGAGCAGCCGATCGAGTTCCTCTCCGACGAGGGCCGGATCGCGGCCGTCCTTGCCGGGCCCGCTCGCGGTCGCCTGGGTGGCCGGCCGGCGCCGTTTGGACGGCTTCATCCCGGGGCGAAAACCCTTGTCCCGCGCGACTTTTCGAGCCCTCTGCAGAGCATCGCGGGCCGCATCCCGGGGATCGGGCTCTCCACCGTCAGGTATGCCGTCGGGGCCAGCGGGACGATCGGCGGCGCTCTCGGGACGGTCGGAGCCCTCGGAGCCCCCGACCGCGAAGTCCGGGTCAGTCGCCATCGCCGGGCTCCTGAGATTGCTTGCCGTCGGGGACCTCGCCAGGCACCTCACTGTGCACCTCACTGAGCACCTCGCCGAGCGTCACGGCATACGTGCGACCTGACGCGCGCAGCGCCGCCGGTACGTCGGCGCCGACCGCCGCCGTGACGAGCACCTGCTCGCAGTCGGCGACGAGCACGGCCAGGCGCTCGCGGCGTTCGACGTCGAGCTCGGCGAAGACGTCGTCGAGGACGAGCACCGGGTCTTCGCCGAGGTCGCGCCGCAGGAGTTGGTAAGCCGCGAGCTTGAGGCCCAGCGCGAACGACCAGCTCTCGCCGTGACTCGCGTAGCCCTTGGCCGGCAGCGGACCGAGACTGAGCAGCACGTCGTCGCGGTGTGGGCCGACGAGGGTGATGCCGCGGTCGATCTCGGCCTGCCGCTGGGCCTCGAAGCTCGCGAGCAGTTCCGCGCGTAGCGCGTCGATCTCGGGCACCTCCCCGGCCGCGATGGCCGCCGCAGCCTCCTCACGCACGCTCGCGCGGTAACTCACCGCCGCCTCGCTGACGCCGGCGCTCACCTGCTCGTATGCCGTGCGCAGGAAGGGTGCCAGGTCGCGCAGCAGGCGCAACCGGGCATAGAGGAGTTGGGCGCCGACCTCGGCGAGGTGGTGGTTCCACACGTCGAGGGTGTGCAAGGCGCTGACCACCGGGTCGCTGTAGTCGGCGATCGTGGGGTCGATGCCCGTCGGTGCCGACACATCGGGAGCGGGCGTCGCGGCTGGGACTGGTCGCACGGCATACCGGCGTCTGGGTCCGGCGCGCAGGACGGGGGCGGCCGACTTGAGCAGGGCATTGCGTTGTTTGAGGATCCGGTCGTAGTCGGTGCGCACGCCCGACCAGCGCGGTTGCCGGGCGACGAGCAGGTCGTCGAGGAAGGCGCGGCGCACCGACGGGTCGCCCTTGACCAGGGCCAGGTCTTCGGGGGCGAAGAGCACGGTGCGCAGGGTGCCCAGGACGTCACGGGTGCGGGGGAGCGGCGACTTGTTGACCCGGGCCCGGTTGGCGCGGCCGGGGGTGAGTTCGAGTTCGACGAGGGTCTCGCGGCCGTGGCGGACGACGGCGGCGCGGATGACGGCTTGACCCGCGCCGAAGCGGACCAACGGTTGATCGGTGGCGACCCGGTGGCTGCCGAGGGTGGCGACATAACCGATGGCTTCGACGAGATTGGTCTTGCCCTGGCCGTTGAGGCCCATGATCGTCGTCACCCCGGGCGCGAGCGGGAGGTCGGCCACGGCATACGACCGGAAATCCACGAGCGAGAGGTGACGGACATGCACGCATCGATCATGCCGTGTCGCGCCGTCACCCATGACCCGCGCCCACGACCCGCGAGATCTCGATTTCGGCGGCTATCCGAGTCGTGAAGCAGCCCCAATCGACATCTCGCGCCTATGACTCGCCGCGGCGCAGGGTCTCACCTTCGGCCGTCGTCATGACCGCGTGCCCGCCGAACTGGCCGCGCAGCGCGGCGACCGCCTGCAGCGCGGGGCTGACCGGCTGGCGCGAGGCGAACCGGGCGAAGAGCGAGGCCGCGATGACCGGCATCGGCACCGCGTTGGCGACGGCTTCCTCGACCGTCCAGCGACCCTCCCCGGAATCGTTGGTGTAGTCGGAGACGCCATCGAGGGTGGGGTTCTCGTCGAGGGCGGTGACCAGCAGGTCCAGCAGCCAGGACCGCACGACCGTGCCCCGGCTCCATGCCTTGAAGCAGCCGGGCACGTCCTTGACGATGTCCTTGGCCATGAGCAGCTCGTAACCCTCGCCATAGGCGTGCATGAGGGCGTATTCGATGCCGTTGTGGACCATCTTCGCGTAGTGGCCCGCTCCCACATCGCCGGCGTGCACGAACCCCAACTCGCGCTCCCCCTCGGGGCGCAGCGCGTCGAAGATCGGCATGGCCCGCTCGATGTCGGCCGCGGAGCCGCCGGCCATCAGGCCGTAGCCGTTGTCCAGGCCCCAGATCCCGCCGCTCACCCCGCAGTCGAGGTAGCCGATGCCCTTGTCCGCCAACAATTCTGCGTTGGCGAAGTCGTCGGTGAACCGCGAGTTGCCGCCGTCGATGACCAGGTCACCCGGCTCGAGGACCTCGGCGAGCGCGGCCACGGTGTCCCGAGTCGGCGCACCCGCGGGCACCATGACCCACACGACCCGCGGAGCGGCGAGCGCGGCGACCAAACCCGGCAGGTCGGCCACGTCGGAGACCGCCGGGTTGCGGTCATAGCCCACGACCTCGTGGCCCGCGCGGCGGATCCGCTCGCGCATGTTGCCGCCCATCTTGCCCAGCCCGATGAGACCCAACTGCATGGTGATCGCCTTCCGATGTGGTCCGATGTCCGGTGTTGCCCGTCGTCGTCAGGCTAAGCCCGGGTCGACATCCCAGACCACCGCTTGCCGCCTGTTGTCACGGCACCCGGCGCACCGGCATACCAGAAGGCGCCCTGTGTACCAGAGGCACCCGACATACTGATTGCTCAGCTGGCGAAGCGCACCGGCATGAGGACGTAACGGTAGGACGCGTCGGCCTCGCCATCGGCGTCGGCCTGACCGGCGACGACCGCCGGCCGGCTGGGCTGGGTGAAGGACATCCGGGTGTAGGGGTGGCCGAGCACGCCCAGGCCGTCGAGGAAGTAGTGCGGGTTGAAGGCGATCTCGAGCTCGGGGCCGGTGAGCGTGCACTCGACGGCTTCAGAGGCCTGGGCGTCGTCGCCGGTGCCGGCTTCGATGGCCAGCTGGCCGTCGGTGAAGCGCAGCCGCACCGGGGTGTTGCGCTCGGCGACCAGGGCCACCCGCTTGACCGCTTCGACGAGGGCACCGGTCTCGACGACCGCCTCGGTGTCGACGCTCGTCGGGAAGATCGAGGTGACCTTGGGGTATTCGCCGTCCAGCAGCCGCGTCGTCGCGCGCCGCTGCCCGGCCTCGAACCCGATCAGCCCGTCGCCGCCGGCATTGCCGCCGAGCGCGAGCTCGATCGAGCCCTGCGCGCCGAGGGCCTTGGCGGTGTCGGAAAGCGTCTTGGCCGGGATGAGAGCGGTGTATGCCGCGTCGCTCGCTGCGGGCGTCCAGGTCAGCTCGCGCATGGCCAGGCGATAGCGGTCGGTGGCGAGCAAGGTGACCTTCTCGCCCTCGATGCTCATCCGCACGCCGGTGAGGATCGGCAGGGTGTCGCCGCGGTCAGCGGCCACGGCGACCTGGTGGACCGCCTGGGTGAAGACATCGCCGGCAACCTGCCCGGAGGCCTCGGGCGAGGCCGGCAGCGTCGGGTAATCGTCGGCCGGCATCTGCAGCAGCGCGAACCGGCTCGACCCACAGGTGACCTGCACCTTGTTGCCCTCGGTCGCCACGTCGACGGGACGGCCGGCGGGCAGGCTGCGGGAGATCTCGGCGAGCAGCCGACCCATGACGAGGGCACGGCCGCCCTCGTCGACATCAGCGGGGACGGTGATCTTGGCCGAGACCTCGTAGTCGAACGCCGAGAGGGTGAGCGTGCCGGCGCGATCGGCCTCGATGAGCACACCGGCCAGCACCGGGACAGGCGGACGGGCCGGCAGCCCACGGGCCACCCACGTCACGGCATCGGCCAGGACCTCACGCTCAACCCGGAACTTCACGGTTGCTCTCCACTCGTGCTCGGATCCCGGGTGCGACCAGCCGTTGGCTCGCGTGCCGCCCTGACCTGTCGATCACGAGCAGCGTTGCCGGCCTCGGCACAGTCCCCGGGGTTTAGACCCTAATGCTTGTCCACCGGTTGGGCCAGGTGTGCTCAGGTTTGGGATGCCGACATGTCCCGGGGCGTCCACGTCCCGTCCCCAGCCTCGTGATCGGGGCCGACTCGATATCTGTGTCTAGGTAGTCGTCGTCATAGGTGGTGTGGACTCTGGGGATAACCACCGTTTGCCCAGGTCGGCTCGGACAACCCCATGGGTATGCCGTGTGGACACCGTGGTGGATGAGGGCACCTAAGTGGGGACGACGGGAGGCGACGCACACGGCATACGGGTTTGTCCCCCGAAGCGGGCGACTTTGTCCCCCAGATAGGGGGAGATGTCCACAGGTATCCACAGGTTCCTGGGGATAAGTGGGCGGTCGGTCAGCGCTGGCGGATTCGGGCGGTGAGCTCGGTGACCTGGTTGTAGATCGCCCGGCGCTCGCCCATGAGCTCGCGGATCTTGCGGTCGGCGTGCATCACCGTCGTGTGGTCGCGGCCGCCGAAGGCCTGCCCGATCTTGGGCAGCGAGAGCTCGGTGAGCTCGCGGCAGAGATACATCGCGATCTGCCGAGCGGTGACGAGCTGGCGAGATCGCGACGAGCCGCACAGGTCATCGACGCTCAGGGCGAAGTATTCGGCGGTGTGCTTCTGGATCGTCGTCACGGTGATCGGCACCGGTTGATCGGTCGGCACGAGGTAGGTGAGCACGCTCTGGCCGAGGGCCAGGTCGACCGGCTCGCGGTTGAGGCTCGCGAAGGCCGTCACCCGGATGAGCGCGCCCTCGAGCTCGCGGATGTTGGACGTGATCATCGTCGCGATGTATTCCAGGACGTCGTCCGGGGCGTTCATCCGCTCCTGGCTGGCCTTCTTGCGCAGGATCGCGATGCGGGTTTCCAGGTCGGGCGCCTGCACGTCGGTGATGAGGCCCCATTCGAACCGGCTGCGCAGGCGCTCCTCGAAGCTGGTGAGCTGCTTGGGCGGCAGGTCCGAGGTGATGACGACCTGCTTGCTCGCGTTGTGCAGCGCATTGAAGGTGTGGAAGAACTCCTCCTGGGTCTGCTCCTTGCCGGCGAGGAACTGGATGTCGTCGATGAGCAGCACGTCGACCTCGCGATAGAGGCTCTGGAAGCGGCTCGTGCGGTCGTCGCGGATCGAGTTGATGAAGTCGTTGGTGAACTCTTCCGAGTTGACGTAACGCACCCGCACGTGCGGATAGAGATGGCGGGTGTAGTGCCCGATCGCGTGCAGCAGGTGGGTCTTGCCCAGCCCCGAGGACCCGTAGATGAACAGCGGGTTGTAACTCTTACCCGGTGCCTCGGACACCGCGTTGGCCGCGGCGTGCGCGAAGCGGTTGCTCGACCCGGCGACGAAGGTCTCGAAGGTGTACTTCGGGTTGAGCCGGGTGCGCGCGGAGTCTTCTGCTCCGCGGCGGCTGGTGATGGGGATGACATTCCCCAACCGATCGGTATGCCGTGCGCCGTCCCGTTCTTTGGGCTCGTGACCGTCCTGACCGTCCTGACCGTCGTGACCGTCCTGGCCGTCGAAGGTGGGCTGGCTCGCCGGGTGGAAGCGCTCGGTGCGGGCGCCGTCGTAGCGGTCCTCGTCGTAGCGGTCCTCGTCGTAGGACGGGATTCGGAAGGGGTCCTCGTCCGCACGCCGCGGCGGATGGACGGGGTGGCTCGCGTCGTCGTCATCGGCACCAGGTCGAGGGCTGTCGCCGTGGTCGGTGGCCGGCACGGGGTCCAGGCTCTGATCGACCGCCACCGCCAGGCGCACCTCGCGCCCGAGCTGTGCGCTCAAGGTGCGCACGACGGTGTCGTTGACGCGGTGCTCGATGATCGACTTGGTGTAGTCATTGGGTACCTCGACCAGCGCGGTGCTGTCGAGCACAGCGACCAGACGGCCGAGACCGACGAAGGCGCGTTCGCTGGGGGTGAGGTCGGTGCTGTCGAGATCTCGAAGGGTGCGGTGCCAGACGTCGGCGAGGTCGAGATCGTCGGCACTCATCCGCACACCCCCCTTGACTCGGTCGAAGACCGCCGGAGGGCGGTCAGCACGGCTGCTTCCCGTCGCCTCCAAGTGTCAGGGCGTCAGGCACGCTGCGGAACCCCGACACCAGCGACGACGTGATCATATGTCGTCCACAGTGTTATCCACAGGCTGTGCATGACCGCCGCGGAACGGTGATGCTCGTCGACGGCCGATGAGGGAAACCTTCGGGAGAACCAACGTGAGGGAAGCTGCGGTGGGCGGGATCAGACATTACACCGGTCTTCGGCGTGTCGCAGCCGAGTCTGCCCAAGGGGGGATTCACACTGGAAGGTTCGGCTCTCATCGTGATGGTCAGCGGGCGTCGGCCCTTCTCCGGCCGGGGTGCCCTGCCTCGTCCACACGCCCATGACGGCGGCTGGTTTGACCCTGACAGGGGTGAACCGTACCCTTGACCGAGCCTTCCTCCGGCCGCTTTCGCATGCCCGTGCTCTGCGCGGGTCTCCGATTGCGACCGGCATACCGGCTGCACCGACCACCCTTGCCAGGCCGCTCACCGCGCGCGCCCGGCCGATCTGACGGAGAACTCACCGTGAGCAAGCGCACCTTCCAGCCCAACAACCGTCGTCGCGCCAAGACGCACGGTTTCCGTGCGCGGATGGCCACTCGCGCCGGCCGCGCCATCCTGGCCGGCCGTCGCCGCAAGGGCCGCGCCGAGCTGTCTGCCTGAGGCTGCGGTGTGCTGGCCGCGCGGCACCGGCTGCGCGACGCCGCGCAGTTCCGCGCGGCAGGCCGCGGCCCACGGGGCACACGCGCCGGCGGGCGGCTGCTCGTGGTGTCGCTAGCCTCGACCGACCCGACGGGGGTTCGTTCCCCCCGGGTCGGTTTTGTCGTGTCCAAGGCCGTGGGGGGTGCCGTGGTGCGCAATCTCTTCACGCGCCGGCTGCGCGCCGCGACCGCGCCGCTGCTGGCCGGCATACCGGCTGGGGTCGACGGGGGGGTCGCCACTGATGGGTGCCGTGATGCGCGAGCTGCTGGGTTGGCTGAGTGCGTGGGTGCGGGCGGCGCTGCTGCTGCCCGAGGGCGCGTGGACGCTCGGTCAGGTCCTCGTCGTGCCGCTGTTGGTGCTCGTGCGTGGCTACCAAGTGCTCATCTCGCCGCTGACGCCGCCGTCGTGCCGGTTCTTTCCGTGCTGCTCCTCGTATGCCGTGACGGCGCTCGGGCAGTTCGGTCCGCTGCGCGGGTCGTGGCTCGTGGTGCGGCGGTTGCTGCGGTGCCATCCCTGGAACCCGGGCGGCACCGACCACGTTCCGCACCGCGAGGGTGCCACCTCGGCGTCCGCTCTTTCGCAGTTTTCGTCTCACTCGTCCGAGTGCGCTCACCCGGCACCGGATGACCTCATAGTGACCGCCTCGGCACACACCACCCCCTGAACCCCGGGAGGGGCACGGCATACCGGCCGGGCAGTCCTCCCCAGAATGGTGAGACAGCTGTCTCGCCCTACGAGCAAGGACGACCGTGGGAGATTTTTTCAACACGCTGCTGTCGCCGCTGACCATCGGCGTGGCCTGGGTGATGCTGGGCTGGCACAAAGTGTGGACGACCATCGGGGTCGGCGGCGGGTGGGCGTGGGCGTTGTCGATCGTCGGGCTCACCGTCGTCGTGCGGATCGTGCTCATCCCGCTGTTCGTCAAGCAGATCCACGCGTCCCGGCGGATGCAGCTCATCCAGCCGGAGATGCAGAAGATCCAGGCGAAGTACAAGGGCAAGACCGACCCTGAGTCGCGCCAGGCGATGACCCAGGAGACGATGGATCTCTACAAGAAGACGGGCACCAACCCGTTCTCCTCGTGCCTGCCGATCCTGCTGCAGTCGCCGTTCTTCTTCGCGCTGTTCACCGTGCTCAACCACCTCAAGGCGATCGCCGAGGGCACCTGGGGAGCGATCGGGCCGATCGACGCGAGTGTGGCGCAGCAGATCGAGAAGTCGGACATTTTTGGTGCGCCGTTCTCGTCGACGTTCATGGGCTCGACGGACACGCCGACCAAGATCGTCACCGTCGTGCTCATCGTGCTCATGTCGCTGTCGACCTTCACCACGCAGCGGCAGCTGATGCGCAAGAACCTGCCGGACTCGGCACTGGACAACCCGTACATGAAGCAGCAGACGGTGATCCTCTACCTGATGCCGATCTTCTTCGCCTTGTCGGGCATCAACTTCCCCATCGGTGTGCTGCTCTACTGGCTGACCACCAACGTGTGGTCGATGGGTCAGCAGTTCTACGTCATCCGCCGGATGCCGGCCCCGGGCTCGGCCGCCGAGCGCGCGCTGCACGAGCGTCAGGCCCGCAAGGGCAAGACGGTCACGCCGTTCTCGGTCAAGGGCCTCGAGCGCGACAGCTCTGGTGGCGGCGACGCGACCGACGGAACGGGTGCCGGGTCGGGTGCCGGTGAGCCGCAGCCGCCGGTGAGCCGCCAGCGGCAACAGCCCAAGAGCGCCAAGCGGGCCAAGCGCTCCGGTGCTGCTGGTGCTGCTGGAGGCGGCGGTGCTGGCGGTGGCGCCGGCGGTGCCGCGTCGAAGCCCGAGCCGGGCTCCCCTCAAGACCAGTGAATCGCGCTCGACCGGCACCCCTCGCGGGTGGCTGCGCTCGACCACGGATGAAGGAGTAGACATGAACGACGCAGGTATGCCGTCCCACGACGCCGGTGCGGACGGCGGCAGCGCTACCGAGGTGCCCAGCGCGGCCGAAGAGGTTCGGGACGAGGCGGGCCGGACGGCCGGTGACGGCGTGGCCGACCCGGGCAACAACACCGAGGACGGCAACCCTGGTGACGACGCCGTTGGTGAGGTGACCGCTGACGATGCCGACGCTGACGATGCCGCCGACGACGACTCCGACTCCGACTCCGACTCCGACTCCGGAGACGACGAGGACGCTGACGAGTCCGAGGACGTTGACAGCGTCGACGCTGAAGACAGCGCTGGTCCGGTCGGTGGTGCGACGGGCGGTAGCCGACGCCGCAGCAAGGCTCGGGTAGCTCTGCTCGAACGCGAGGGCGAGGTGGCCGCTGACTTCTTGGAGAAGCTGCTCGACATCGCCGATCTCGACGGTGACATCGAGGTCGATATCGACGGCGACCGCGCGGCCGTGGCGATCGTCGACTCCGAAGAAGGCCGAGTGCCACGCCGTCTCGTCGGCCCCGAGGGTCGAGTGCTCGATGCCCTGCAGGAGCTGACTCGGCTTGCCGTGCAGACGGCGACCGGCGAGCGCAGCCGGCTCATGCTCGACGTGGCCGGCCACCGCGCCGCCCGCCGAGCCGTGCTGGTGGATCTGGCCAAGAAGGCGATTTCCGAGGTGCGCTCGTCGGGTGTCGCCAAGGCGCTGGCCAACATGACGGCGTTCGAGCGCAAGGTCGTCCACGACGAGGTGACCGCCGCTGGTTTGGTCTCCGAGTCCGAGGGCGTCGAACCGCACCGACACATCGTCATCTCCCCGGCCTAGGAATCGCCGGCCGGGTTGCTTCGCTGAGGTTGGCCGCGCTGCACTGAGGGTCCACCTTCAGTGCAGCGCGGCTACCCTCACCGAACCCGCGATGCCCACAGTGCTTGCCTGACGACGACCCAGTCAGTTGCGGACGTCGTGGACGATCACTCCGTCAACTACCGTCAGGCTGACTTGGGTGCGGCGCACCTGTGCTGCCGCAATGGCGGTGTTGTCGGCAGGGGCAAGCGGGTCGTGGTCGACAAGCACGAGGTCGGCCCGAGAGCCCACGGCTACCGTTCCTGCAGCGCAGGTGCTGGCAGCCAGTGCCTCGGCGGGTGTCAGCGCCTCGGCTGGGTTCCAGGCCGATCTATCGTCGCCGCTGCGGTGCACGGCGGCGGCCATCGCCAGCCATGGGTCCAGTCGCGCGACGGGGGCGTCCGAACCCATCGCGAGCGGCACTCCAGCGGTGAGTAGGGAGCGCAGCGGGAAGCACCGTTGCGCGCGATCCGGCCAGCAGATCGACGTCACGTCGCGATCGTCGAGCAGGTGAGCCGGCTGAACGCTCGCGATCACCGGGAGCCTCGCCATCCGCGAGAGGTCGGACGTCGCGACAAGTTGGGCATGTTCGATCGATCCTCGGGCCCCGGTCGCAGCGAAGGCATCGAGCGCGCTCCCGACGGCCGCGTCGCCGATCGCGTGGACCGCGACCTCCAGCCCGTGCGCGGTGGCCTCGGCGAGCAGTTCCTGCAGCTCGGCCGGGTGCACGTTGAGCTTGCCCCGGTTCGTCGGCTGGTCCACATATGGCTCGCAGCAGTAGGCCGTCCGGGTGTTGAGCGAGCCGTCCGAGATGATCTTCAACGGCCCCATCGTGAGCAGGCCGCTGTCCTCGAGGAGGCGATCGCCCGTGCGCAAGCCACGCGCGATGACGTCGTCGAGCGACTCGCGATAGGTGGCCGTCCGGACCCGCAGTCCGCCGATGCCCCGCACTGCGCGCTCCGGCCAATCCAGGTAACCCCGCCCGAACTCCATGTCGGTGATGCCGACGACTCCGCAGGCCCCGGCTCGGCGCACTGCTTCCCGGTATGCCGCCTCGTCGACGGCTTTGTCCCGGGGCAGCTCCTCGAGGCGGGCGAAGACGGGAAACCAGTCGAGCTCGTCGAGCGCGCCGGAACGTACCGGCACCCCGAGCATCGCGAGGGCGACCGAGTTCAGCCAGCCGTTGTGTCCGTCGCCACTGATGAGGACCACGGGCCGGTCGCCCGACACCGCGTCCAACTCCGCGACCGTCGGCTGGAGTGACCACGCCGCGGAACGGAAGCCGTAGCCGGTGAGCACCGGCTCCGATGAGGTGGTCAGGGCAGCCGCGACCCGAGACACCACTTCGCTCGGACTGGATGTGCCCGACACGTCCAGCCAGGTGAGAGTGCGAGCCCACTGGCTGAGGTGCACGTGGTGATCCCAGAGGCCTGGGAGCAGCCACCTGCCCTCGGCTGCTACGACGGGTATGCCGGGGTCGGGCAACTCTGGGGCGATCGCGACGATGCGCCCGCCCTGGACCAGGATGTCGACCGGGTCGGCAAGCGGTGGGTCTGCCGAGCCCGTGTGAGGTCTGGGCGGCCCTGCCACGCCGACGGGCACCCGCCGTGCGCCACGCAAGAGCAGCTGCGCTGATCCAGTGAGGCCTCGTGTCGCGGCCACCTCAGATCACATCCGAGCCGATGTCGGGTGCCTGCGGGCATAGAACTCATACATGAGGGTCAGCCCGCCGAGGAGAGCCACAGCCGCGATGAGCGAGTAGTACCAATGCGGGTTGCTCGTGTCGAGGGTCATCCACAACGCCAGGGCACCGAGGAACGCCAGGCAGATCAGGTCGACCCCCCGGCCTCCGGCCCGGAAGACCGGCTCGGGCACGCGACCATCGGCGACGGCGCGCAAGAAGCCCAGGTGCGACACGAATATCGCGATCCAGCCGAAGAGGATGAAGACGGCAACGGCAGACAGGACGATCTCGAAGGCATCGCTCGCCCCAGCGAAGAAGATGAGCAGCACCCCGAGCAGGAAGACGCTGCCGATGCTGGTGAGGGCGCCGACTGGCACCCCGCGTGAGCTCATCCGGTTCGTGATCGCCGGGGCCCGGTGGTTGGCGGCGAGATTCCGCAGCAGCCGCACCGCGGCATACAGGGTCGCGTTGACGCCCGAAATGGCAGCGGTGAGCACGACGAAGTTCATCACCCCGGCAAGGCCGGTGACGCCCAGGCTGGCCAGCGCCGTGACGAAAGGGGACTCCTTGCCGCTGTAGGCCTGGCTCGGGAGCAGCATCGACAGGATGAGCAGCGCCCCGATGTAGAAGAGGCCGATCCGGATGATGACGCTGTTGATCGCCTTCGGCATCGTCTTCAGGGGGTCCTTGGCTTCGCCCGCCGAGATCCCGACGATCTCGACGGCCGAGAAGGAGAAGACCACGCCCTGCATCACGACAATGACGACCCAGAGGCCGTTCGGGAAGAAGCCACCATGGCTCCAGAGGTGGGTGACGTCGGCCTGTCCGACCGGGCGCCCGAAGAAGGTGAGCAGGACCGCAACCAGGCCGGTGACGATGAACAGGATGATCGCCGAGACCTTGATCCCGGCCGCGGCCAGCTCGATCGTGCCGAATGCCTTGACGGACAGGAAGTTGACGCCGGCGATGATGACGATGGCTGCCAGGGAGGGAATCCAGGTCGGCAGACCGGGCAGCCAGAACCTCACGTAGACACCGATCGCCGCGAGCTCCGCGATGCCGGCCAAGGCGGCAAGGGTGACGTAGATCCAGCCGGTGAGGTGGGCGAATCGGTCCGAGACGAACTCGCGGGCATAGGAGACGAAAGCGCCGGTCGTCGGCCGGTAGAGCACCATCTGGCCCAAGGCTCGCATGAGCGCGTAGACGAGAGCGCCGACGACGAGATAGCTGACAATGAGGGCCGGCCCGGCTGCCTGCAGACGCGCCCCGATGCCGAGGAAGAGACCCACTCCGATCGCCCCGCCGATGGCGATCATCTGGATCTGGAGGTTGCTCAGGCTGTGCTGGTAACCCGTGTCGCCCCGTTCGATGAACGTCGAGTGCAGGATCTCTCCGTCGAGTCCCGACGTCGGGACCCCGGGCAGTTCGTAGAAGGAATCCGGATCTTGAGGGGGAGGTGTCTCGGACATCCTGGTCCTTTCCTGGGCCCGGGTGCGGGCGACCGGCCCCGGGGAGGTGCCGGTGTCGCCAGTGTCGAAGGACGTCCCGAGGCAGGTCCAATACCTGTTGGGTGACAGAGGTATGCCGTCTGGGCATGGGGCGTAGGTGTGTCCGCTATCCACCGCCGGTCCGGGCATGGCGTCCCTACCATGGCGGCATGATCAGCCTGGGTCGTCTCGAGTCATTCCTGACGGTCGTCGAACAGGGGACGGTCACCTCGGCCGCCGAGCGGCTGCATATCGCCCAACCGGCCCTGAGCCGACAACTCGCGGCGCTGGAGCATGAGGTGGGGTTTGCCCTCTTCACCCGAGATCGGGGTCGCCTCCAGCTTACGAAGGCGGGAAGCTTGTTCGCCCGGCTGGCCCGTGATCTGGTGGCTCACGCCGACCGGGTCGGTGACGCAACGGTCGCGCTGTCGAGCGGGCAGCCGTTGCGGCTCGTCGTCGCCGCTCCGTTGTCGACGCTCAACGAAGTGGTCGCACCGTTTGTCGCGGGACGTGGGGCTGACGCACCGCTCATCACCGGCTTCGACCACCCGGCGCTGCGACCACCCGAGGAGTCTCTGGGACGTGCCGACCTGGTCATCTGCGCCGGTCCGGCAACGAGTGCCCTTGCCTCACGCGTCCTGGGCTCGGTCCCGGTGTGCGCCCAGGTGACGTCACATCATCGGTTCGCACGCGAGCAGCGAGATCGCCTGGACATCGGTGAACTCGTCGGCGAGCCGCTCATCTTGTTGACGAAGGACAACATGTCTCGCGTCGTGCTGGCCAGCGCCCTGGCGGCCCGGGGACTGACGGCGCAGGTCATCGCCGAGACCGAAGTCGAACTGATGGGTCAGGCCATCGCCGCATCAGGGCGTGGCGTTGCCGTGCTCACCGAGCGAGCCCGTTTCGGGCTGCATGCCGTCCAGCTATATGACGGGCCGGTCCCCCTCCAGTTGACCCTGCATGCGACCTGGGAGCGAGGGCACTACGCGGCGCGGGCCATCTCGACGCTCGCAGAGCAACTCGGCAACCACCTCGCCGAAGTGGTCCGCACGTGGCGGTGAGTCTGGCCCGTGCGGGGGTTGACCTAGCCGCTGGGGGGTCCGAAGCGGGTCGGGCAAATGTTTCACGTGAAACACTGACGAGGTGGTCGACCTCGACTTCCCCTTCCGGGGTGAGTGGATCGTCCGGAACAGTCCGGCCGATCGGGTGCCCAGCCACGGAACGACCGCCTTCGCATCGTCGCACGCGATCGACTTCGTGCCCGTGATCGATGGTCGGAGCGCGCCCTTCAGATTCGCCACACTCTGGCGTCCGGAGCCCCCTGACGCCTTTCCCGGCTTCGGGCGGGCGCTCCTGGCACCGCTGAACGGTGTGGTTGTGGAGGCGCGCGATGGTGAACCCGATCACGACGCATTCCGGGGGCTGCCATCGATCGGCTATGCGCTCGGGCAACGCGGGCGAGCAGCCCGAGGCTGGACGGCACTGGCCGGAAACGTCGTGCTCATCGAGGGGGCTCAGGGCGTCGTGGTGGCCCTGTGCCATCTCCAGCGCCACAGCCTCCGCGTGGTCGAGGGGCAAGGGGTGAGCGTCGGCGACCTGATCGGCGGATGTGGCAACTCGGGGAACAGCACAGAGCCGCACGTGCACGTGCAGGCGATGACCGGTCGAGACCCCCGGATTGCTACCCCTGAACCGGTCTCCTTCCGGGGCGGGCTCCCACGCAATGGCGAGGTCGTGCGGATCCCCTGACCTGGCGCAGGAGGGACCATGTCGGTTGCCCGCTGGCCATGTTTCACGTGAAACATCGAGTGTCGAGGCATGGGGGGAGGGCCACGGCAGTCGAGTTCCCACCCCGAAGGCGACCGCCCTGCCCCGCCGTGGACCTGGCATTGCGGCGTTGGGGCGATCGGGGAGGATGTGGCTATGTCGACTGTTGGTGCTGCCGCGTCGGAGACGCCAGATCCGAGCGGGCTCGTTCTCCCTCCGACACCGGCCGCCGCGGCACACATCTTTGGCCCCCGGTGGGAACTCGCCGAGCGCTATGTGGCCCTGCTAGCCGACACCGGGATCACGCATGGGCTGATCGGCCCCCGTGAGGCACCCCGGCTCTGGGATCGACACGTCCTCAACTGTGCGGTGGTGGCTCCACACTTCGCCGCTGACAGCACGGTGATCGACATCGGCTCCGGCGCGGGCCTGCCGGGGTTGGTCTTCGCGATCGCCCGCCCTGACCTCACCCTCGTGCTCATCGAGCCCCTGGCCCGGCGGTGCCGCTGGCTCGAGACCGCCGTCGCGACTCTCGGCTTGACCAATGTCGTCATCCACAACCTCCGGGCCGAGGCGGCCATCGGGGTGTGCCGTGCGCCGTATGTCACTGCGCGGGCGGTCGCTCGGATCGACGCTCTTGCGCGGTGGTCGTTCCCGCTTTTGGAAGCGAATGGCAGCCTGGTCGCCCTCAAGGGGCAGAGTGCCCAACGGGAGCTTGACGAAGAGCTGCCCACTCTCAAGAAGCTCGGGGCGGCGAGCTGCACCGTGAGCTCCTTTGGCGCCGAAGTCATCGACCCGCCGACGCAGGTGATGATCATCGGGGTGGGTTCAGCGCATGCGCCGGGCAAGACCCCGAGGTCATCGAGAGGTGCAGCAGGAGCACGAGGGGGTCGTGGGCGGAAGGGGCCGGCGCGACGGACACTCGACCGGTGATGGAGCTGCGACGACCCTCGCAGCCAACTCTCACCCTTCGGTGTGCCGGTGGTGAAGGTCGAGTCCGTTCGAGATGTTTCACGTGAAACATCCATGTCGGTGACGTTACCGTGAGGGGGAGGCAGTCGATCCCTGTGCGGCACATCGGTGACCTACGGCGGTGCTCGCGGTAGACCGCGAGCCTTGTTGGCGGTGATCAAGGGCGGTGTCAACAGTGTCCCGGGACGCTGCTGGCGAACCGTGCCAACGCCCCGGGGGCTACGACGCGGGACCCGTGCGGCCCTGGACGAGCGGCGGCCGGTCGTCGGGGCTGTGATTGGATGTTTGGCATGGATGCCGTGGGGACAGTGCGCGGCCTCGGGTGGCCGATCCGCAAGCCCAGCCCTCCTTCCCGCCTTGGATGGCCGGAAACGGACTACGCTCCATCCACAAGGCCGGACGAAGACGCACCCGCTGGTCACGCGGTCCACGACGTGCACCGCGCCGCCGCCACCACCACAGCCTCCGAGACCGCCTACCCCACCGACACCAGCACCACCGACACCACCCCCGCCGACACCACCCCGGCCGGCACCACCCCCGCCGGGGCAGGGCCACGGACCTTGCCTCAGCCCGTCGGTGGCGTCACACCGCCTACGCAAGAAGACGAGCTCACGCCCAATGGCTCGGCGGATGTTTCACGTGAAACATCGCCAGCCAACCGTCTCGCTCCTGACCCACGACCCGAGTACGCACCCGAGAGCGGCACCATGGACGACTCTTCGCACAGCTCTAACCCCCAGGTGACGACGGCGATGTCCGACGCGTCGCTGCGCGCGGAGTTGCTGTCTGCAGTGCCGCCGACCGACGACGACACCCCGCTGGCGAAAGCACTCGCGGTGGACACCAAGCGGAGGATCGCCTTGACGAACCGCACCTTCCCCAAGCCCACACGTACCCGCATCCTCACGGTGGCCAACCAGAAGGGTGGCGTCGGCAAGACGACGACCGCCGTCAACATCGCCGCGGCACTGGCGCAGTCCGGGCTGCAGGTGCTGGTCGTCGACCTCGATCCACAGGGCAACGCCAGTACCGCCCTCGGTATCGATCACCACGCGGGCATCGAGTCGGTCTATGACGTGCTCGTGGACGACGTGCCCATGGTCGAGATCGTCCAGCCGTCGCCCGACGTCACCGGCCTGTTCTGTGCCCCCTCGTCCATCGATCTCGCGGGGGCCGAGATCGAGTTGGTGTCCCTGGTCGCCCGAGAAAACCGGCTCGCGAAGGCGATTCGCGCCATGCTCAAGCAGACGGCATACGACTACATCTTCATCGACTGCCCGCCCAGCCTTGGGCTGCTGACGATCAACGCCTTCGTTGCGGCGCAGGAGGTGTTCATCCCGATCCAGTGTGAGTACTACGCCCTGGAAGGGCTGTCGCAGTTGCTGCGCAACATCGAGCTGATCCGCACGCACCTCAACCCCACCTTGGCCGTGTCGACCATCTTGCTGACGATGTATGACGCCCGCACCCGACTCTCGGCGCAGGTGGCCGACGAGGTGCGTAATCACTTCCCCCACGAGACCCTCGACACGACCATCCCGAGGTCGGTGCGCGTGTCGGAGGCACCGAGCTTCGGCCAGACGGTGATGACCTACGATCCGCTCAACAGTGGTGCCCTGGCCTACCTCGACGCTGCGAGTCAAATCGCCGACCGTGGAGCACAGGGTGTGACCGGCAACGACGCGTCCGTCGCGACGCGCGACGAGGAAGGGCAGTGATGAAGGAGAAGCGCAGGGCTTTGGGACGTGGTCTCGGTGCGCTCATCCCGACGTCGGCGCCCGGCGCAGACCGGCCGGCGGACATCTTCTTCGGTGAGCGCACCCCCCGAGCCGGCTCGGACACCGGCAACGGAAACGGCAACGCCAGTGACGCCACGTCGGCGGCGTCCGAGCCGAGTGTCTCGACCGACGGCTCGAGGAGGGACGCCTCGACCGACTCGACCGGCCCGGATGACAGCCTGCGGCCGGTGCCGGGGGCGACGTTCGCCGAACTGCCCCCCGAGTCGATCCGCCCCAATCCGCGCCAACCACGCACCGTCTTCGATGCCGACGACATGGCCGAGCTGGTCCACTCGGTGCGCGAGATCGGCATCCTGCAGCCGGTCGTCGTCCGCCCGGTCGAGGCCGACGGGCCGGTGCGGTTCGAGCTCATTATGGGGGAGCGGCGCTGGCGGGCCGCCCAGGAGGCCGGCCTGACTGCCGTCCCTGCCATCATCAAGGACACCCGCGACGACGACCTGTTGCGCGACGCCCTCCTGGAAAACCTGCACCGCAGCCAGCTCAACCCACTCGAGGAGGCCGCGGCATACCAGCAGTTGCTCGAGGACTTCGGCTGCACCCAGGACCAACTCGCCACCCGCATCGGCCGATCCCGTCCGCAGGTGACCAACACGCTCCGGCTGCTCAAGCTCCCGGCCGTCGTCCAGCGGCGGGTCGCCGCCGGCGTGTTGAGCGCCGGTCACGCGCGGGCCCTGCTCGGTCTCACCGACGGCGCGGCGATGGAGCGGTTGGCTCAACGGATTGTCGCCGAGGGCCTGTCGGTGCGCTCGGTCGAGGAGATCGTCACGCTCGGTGTCGATGAGCCCAAGGCCGCCCGGCGCGCGCCCCGCCCCGGTGGCCGCCACCCCAAACTCGACGATCTCGCCTCGGCCCTCAGTGACCACCTCGACACCCGGGCGACCATCGCGCTCGGGCAGCGCAAAGGCAAGATCACGGTGGAGTTCGCCTCGGTCGAGGACCTGCACCGGATCCTCGACGTCATGGGCATCGACCGTCGCTGAGTGCGGCTGCCGATCGACCCGCAGACAACCTCACCGTCAGGCCTGCGGGTCCGCTGGTCAGCTGCTCAGCTGCTCAGCCGATGATGTCTTCGAGCTCCTTGAGGATGACGCGCTTGGGCTTGGCGCCGACGATCGATTTGACGACCTCACCGTTGACATAGAGGTTGAGGGTCGGGAGGCCGGTCACACCGAACCGCATTGTCGAGGCGGGGTTGGCGTCCGAGTCGAGCTTGCGGATCTCGAGCTTGTCGCCGTATTCGGCATAGATCTCCTCGAGGATCGGCGCGATCTGCTTGCACGGCCCGCACCAGGCCGCCCAAAAGTCGACGAGCACCGGCTTGGCGCTGGCGAGCACGTCCTGGTCGAAGGTCGCGTCGGTCGTGGCGGGAATGGCTCCCATAGTGAATCCTCTCGGTCGAAGTTCAGGATGGCCCCTGAACAAGGCGTCTCTTCCCGCACCAGCGGCGGCAGTACTCCCTCGAAGCCCGAGTATGCCGGGTGCCACCGACAGTGCGCTGCCCCCGGCATACCGGGCGTCAGTGGCCTGTGTCGGCCAGAGCGGTGAGGTAGTGCTCGGCGTCCAAGGCTGCCGCGCACCCGGAGCCGGCCGCCGTGATCGCCTGACGGTAGGTGTGGTCGACCAGGTCGCCGCAGGCGAAGACGCCGGCGACATTGGTGCGCGTCGACCGACCGTCGACGAGGACATACCCACCGGCATCCAGCGAAACGACGCCGTTGACCAACTCATTGCGGGGGTCGTGCCCGATCGCGACGAACAATCCGGTGACGGCCAGCTCGCGCTCCTGCCCGGTCACGGTGTCGGTCAGCGTCACTCCGGACAGCTTGGCCTCGCCGTGGATGGCGGTGACCTGGGAGTTCCAGGCGAAGCGGATCTTGTCGTTGGCGTGGGCGCGCGCGGCCATGATCTTGCTGGCCCGCAGTTCGTCGCGGCGGTGGATGATCGTCACGCTGCGGGCGAACTTGGTGAGGAAGGTGGCCTCCTCGACCGCCGAGTCGCCGCCGCCGACCACAGCGATGTCCTGGTCGCGGAAGAAGAACCCGTCGCACGTCGCGCACCACGAGACCCCGTGTCCAGACAGTCGCTTCTCGTCGGGGAGCCCGAGCTCGCGGTAGGCCGAACCCATCGCGAGGATGACCGCGCGGGCGGCATACGTCGTGCCGTCGCCATCGGTGACCGACTTGACCGGCCCCACGAGCGCCACCGAGACGACGTCGTCGGTGACGAACTCGGTGCCGAAGCGCTCGGCTTGGGCGCGCATCGCTTCCATGAGGTCGGGGCCCATGATCCCGTCGCGGAAGCCGGGGAAGTTTTCGACGTCGGTGGTGTTCATCAGCGCGCCGCCGGCGGTGACGGACCCTTCGAACAGCAGCGGGCGCAGCCCGGCGCGGGCGGCATACACCGCAGCGGTGTAGCCCGCCGGGCCCGACCCGATGATGATCACCTCGCGCACCTCGGGGGCGGTGTCGCCGGTCGCGACGGTCTCGGGGGCGGCGGTGGGGGATGCGGTCATCGAGCTCTCCGGCTGGTCAGAAGGGGAATCGGCAACATATTAACAGACGTCGATATGTTGCGGGTGTTCGTGAGCACAACCATGCCGCATCCGGAGCTGTTCCGGCACCACCTCCATGCCCGTGCCGGCTACCTGCCGGCCGCAGGCAGGCTGACCACGAACGTCGACCCCCGGCCCGGGCCCTCGCTGCGCGCCCGGATGGTGCCGAGGTGCGCATCGACGATGGCCTTGCTGATCGTCAGGCCGATGCCGGACCCACAGTGGTCGCGGCTTCGGGCTGCATCGCCACGATAAAACCGTTCGAAGACGTGCGGCAGGTGCTCGGAAGTGATGCCCTCTCCGCTGTCGGCGACCGCAATGTCGATCTCGTCGCCGACCTGCCGGGCCGAGACGGTGACGACGCCGTCGGCGGGCGTGTGGCGCACGGCGTTGGTGAGCAGGTTGGTCAGGACCTGACTGATGCGGTGCCGGTCGGCCAGGGCCATGAGCCCGTCTGCCCCCGTGGTCTCGACGACCAGGTGGACACCGGCGTCGCGGTATTGGTCATGGACGGCAGCTGCGGCGCTGCGCAACAGATCCGAGACAGCGACGCCAGCAATGGCGAGGGTGAGCCGACCCTCTTCGGCGGTGGAGACCTCGTCGATGTCTTCGGCCAGGCGCGCCAGTCGATCGGTCTGTTCGGTCAGGGCGGCCTGGGACGCGGGGCCGAGGTGGACGACACCGTCGTGGAGTCCGTCGTGGTATGCCGTGAGAGTGGTGATCGGGGTACGCAACTCGTGGGCCAGGTCGGCGAGCATTCGGCGGCGGGTGTCTTCGATCCCCTCCAGCTGGGTCGCCATGCCGTTGAAGGCGGCAGCGAGGGTGTGCAGCTCGGTTCCGGTTCCCACGTCTGGCACGCGGGCTGTGTAGTGGCCTCGGGAGAGTTCACGCGCGGCGACGGTGAGTTCGGCCAGTGGCCTGCGCAAGCGCCGCGAGAGGAACCACGTGACCACGAATGCGGTCAAGACGGCAATGCCCAAGCCCAACCCCAGCGCGACCACGGAGGCATCGCGGTAGGCCATTTCGATGTGCACCATCTCCGGGGAGTTCTCGCTGTGTCCTGCTTCGAGCAGGTGCTCGTGGAAGATCGACGGCCCGAGCACCGTGGCCACGACCGCGGCGGTCAGCGCGCCCGCCAGCAGAACGATGCTCTGCCCGGCGAGCAGTCGCATCGCCAGCCCGCCTCGAGCACGGGGGCCATTGCGGCGTCCGAGAGTGCTGGGCCACCCAGCCCGCCCGGGCGACATGGTCATCCCCTGCCCATCCGGTAGCCGACTCCCCGCACCGTTGTGACGTAGCGGGCCGTCTCCGGATCATCGCCGAGCTTGCGGCGCAGGTGCGCGATGTGCACGTCGACCAGGTGTTCGTCTCCGACCCAGCCACCACCCCACACGTGGTCGATCAGTTGGCGTCGGCTGAAGGCCATCCCCGGCCGGGCCGCCATCGTCATGAGCAGATCCCGCTCTGTCGGCGTCAACGAGACCGGCTTCCCGTCGAGATGGACCTCGTGGCCGATCGGGTCCACCCGCAGCGTCCCGAACGTCCAGACGGTCTGCGGCTCCGCTCGGTGGGCGCGGTCGACCGTGCGTGGGCGTCGCAGCACCGCCTGGACTCGGGCAGTCAGCTCTCGGACGCTGAAGGGCTTGGTCAGGTAGTCGTCGGCACCAACGGACAGCCCGATCAAGGTGTCGACCTCGTCCTTGCGGGCCGTGGTGATGATGACGTAGCAGTCGGAGAAGGTGCGGATTTGACGGCATACCTCTATGCCGTCGATGCCGGGCAGCCCGAGGTCAAGGATGACCACGTCGGGGTCGGTCTCGCGGACGGCCGCCACCGCTGCTGTCCCCGCATGCACCACATCCGTCTCGAACCCGGCCCGAGACAGGTATGCCGCGACCATGCCGGCCAGGGTGCGCTCGTCCTCGACGACCAGCGCCCGACCCAGAGATGTCGATGCTTCCGGTGTGATCACGGCCCCAGTGTCGCTGTTTACGGCCGGGAGCGCGCCGACCTCATGGGGGTTCGGGGGGATCTTCGTCAAACCTCAACCTGGCCAAGACGGCGAGTACAGGCGTGGCTACCACCATGGGGCTTCGCGGGCTGCAAGTCCCGCAGTCCTGCGGTCCCGCAGTCCTGCGGTCCCGCAGTCCTGCTGTTCGATGAGAGGGAGCTTGGCAACGATGTGGCGAACCGGCGATGGCGCGGGCTGGACGACGTGGCGGCTGGTGGCGGATGCCACCGGGCGCCCGCGGACAACGGCCGCCGCAACCGCTGTGGCGGTCACCATGCTTCTGTCGGCCTGCGCCGCAACCGGCTCGCCGGCGGGCGCCTCCAGCCCAGCGAGTCAGCTACCCACCGCCGCATCATCGGGCCCGCCGCCGCCCACGACGGGCACTGGGCAACCGAGCAGCCGGCCCGCGCCGGTCGCCATCACCCACATTCACGCGATTGCCCGCGACCCCAGCGACGGCACGCTGCTGCTCGCCACGCATGAAGGGTTGTTCGCGATGGGAGCCGACGGTCTGACCCTGCGTGGGCCGGTCATGGACCTCATGGGCTTCGCCGTGAGCCCGGACGGGACGTATTACGCCTCCGGCCACCCAGGCACCGCCACGCGCGACCTGCCCCAACCGCTCGGGCTCATCCGCTCCACGGATCGCGGACATACCTGGCAGGTCACCTCCCGCGGAGGCGAGTCCGACTTCCACGCCCTGGCCGCCGGCCCACAGCAGGTCGTCGGTTTCGACGGAGCGCTGCGCACCACGACCGACGCGAAGACCTGGACGGTGCACGGCATACCAGTGGCACCCCGGACCCTGGCCGCCGCCCCGACCTCCGGCACCCTCGCGGCTACCACCGCGAAGGGACTGCTGCGCAGCACTGACGGTGGCGCGTCCTGGCACCCTCTGGCCACCCCCGAACCGGGCCTGCTCGTCTCCTGGGCCGACGATTCCACCCTGGTCATCACGACGACCGGCGGACGACTGGCCACGAGCACCGATCAGGGCGCGACCTGGACGCTCGGACCACGCCTCACCGGCGCCGTCCAGGCCATGTGGGCCGGCCGGACTGCCCGCGGCGACGTCGAGACGGTCATCGCGCTGCCTGACCGGGTTCTGTCCACGACAGACAACGGCGCCACGACCCGGCCGGCGTCAGAACCTTCATCGAATCTCAACGGCACCACGGTCGGACCATGACACCACTGCTCGAATCTCGACAGCGCACTGGCCGGCACAGACCCGCCGGACCCGCAACCGACAAGGAGTCCTCGTGAGCGCCCCCACCACCGAGCACACCACGACGCGCGCGCAGTCGTCGCTGGTCCCCGCCTTCGCCGCGATCGCTGTCGCAGCGGCGATCGTGGGCTACGTCCTGCCCGATCGCACCGTCGGTCCCGAGATGGGCGGAATGCCCATGACCCACTACATGGGACTGCTTTCGGTCAACCAGCCGTGGAACCTGCTGCTGTTCATGGCAGCCCCGGTGATCCTGGCCGAGACCCTCGCAGTCACCGAGCTCGTCTTGCTCTTCAGCAGCAACCCGCCCGCCTGGGTCCACACGTTGAGTCGAGTCGCGGGCCTGGTCGCTGGACCCCTCATGGTGGGGATCGTCGTGCACCTGATCCGCAACGCCGTCATCCCGCTGACCAGCGGAGGCGGCTGGCGCGGCACCGCCGACGTCATCGCCGTCATGTCCTACCTCATCGCGGCCGTGCCCCTGATCGGCATCACCCTGGTCGAGCTCAGGGTGATCGGACGCGATGTCCACCACGCGCGCAAGCTCCACACCGCCTTCGTGGGTGCCTTCCTCGTGGTCGCGCACATCGCCATGATCTTCGGCATGCTCGACCCCACCGTCCTGGGCTGGAACCCGATCCACGTCATGCCCGGCGGCGGGACCATGCCAGGGATGAACCACTGACCGGCCACATTCGCACCGGATCTGCACTGAATCTGCACCGGATCTGCACCGGATCTGCACCGGCTGGGCGCCGAGGTCGCCGGGGGATCAGGTCATCGGCAGGGGGCCGTCGACCACGTGGGGGTTGCCCTTCGTGCAGGTGCGTTGCACGGCATACACCTGTTTGAGGCCCCCATCGATGACGACGACGATCGCAGCCGGCGCGCCCTCGTAGGTCGCGAGATCGACAGCGATCCGGTCGGCGTCGAGTTCGCCGAGCGCGAAGAGGCATCCATTGAGGCCGGACGCGGTGGTCACCGGCATGGCATCGGGGGAGTCGGGCGCAGCGCTGTATGCCGTGCCCGGCACCTCGAGCAGCTCCTGGGCCAGAGTCGCCAGGTTGGCGTGGGTGTAGGTGCGCGCACTGGCCTCGACATGCAGGCGAGCCGTGAGTGGCGCGTCGGCGGTCGGGATCGGCAGCGTGGAGACAGCTTTGCTCGCCGGCCCGGAATCGGTCCCCAGGGCCGACCGGATGAGGGTGCCGCCGCCGAGCACGAGCAGCACCACCGCCGCGGCCGCGACGAGGGCGGCCAGCGCACGTCGGCGCAAGAACACCGCGGCCGCACCATCAGCCCCGCCGGACCGGCGCACGCTGCCCCGCAGCGACACGACCCGCGGCCCGCCGGCTGGGGCTTGCCCGGCACCCCGAGAGGTATGCCGTCCGTTCACTGCCCGGGTGCCAGACCCATGATGGGTGTCGCCATCGACGAATTCGGTTGATGTGAGCCCCAATTCGTCGACCAGTCCACCATCGGACTCGACCCGCGCGCTGACCCCGAAGATGTCGACGCCGTCCTGAGACGCGTCGAACTCCCCGATGGCGTCCCAGATGCGCTCTTCGACACGTTCGGGCATGGGTCCGGGCTCGGGCTGCGCGGCCAAGAGCGGGACGATGCCCCACGGATCGCGCTCGAACTCCGCGGCCAGATCGGCCGATTCAGCCGCACCAGCCGCGGCCACAGCGGCCTCATCGGACTCGTCGGCATGGTCTGTCTCGTGAATGGTTGGTTCGCCCGCCCCGAGATCCCGGGTCACCAGTGCCCCTTCCCTCGTCGTGTCAGGACGTGCCCCCCGGCACCCGCAGTGTGACACCCGCCAGGCTCACGGCTAGGACGTCGGCTGCGACGATCCGGTTCCCTCGCGGAGGTGCGGTGAGACGGCATACTCATCCGCCGGCCACCCCCAACGCGTGCGCCAGGGCCGCGCGACCGCGAGCGCAGCGGGACTTGATCGTGCCCTCGGCGACGTCGAGCACCGCGGCAGCTTCGGCGACCGGCAGGCCGTGCATGTCGACCAGGACGAGCGCCAGGCGCTGACCCTCGGGCAGGGCAGCGAGCGCGCGGCGCACGTCGAGCCGGGTGATCGTGCTCGCGTGCTCGTCGCGCTGCTCGGGCAGGTCGTCATCGTCGGCGAGCGGCGCACTCGGGCGGACCCGCCGCAGCCGGTCGAGGCAGGCGTTGACCACGACCCGGTGCAGCCAGGTGGATAGGGCACTCTCGCCGCGGAAGGACCCCAATCGCCGGTATGCCGCGAGGAAGGCATCCTGGACGGCGTCGGCGGCCAGCTCGGGGTCGCCGCAGGTGCGCACCGCGACCGCCCACATGCGGTCCTTGTGCCGCCGGAAGATCTCGGAGAATGCGGTGGGATCGCCGGCGCAATGGTCGGCGACGAGTTGGACGTCGTCGCGCGGGTCTTCGTGGGCGGCGGACCACACCGGTGCGTGATCAGGACGGCTCAGGTCGGGCGCGGTCACCGCAGGACCTGAACCTCCGACACCATGGCCCGGAAGTGCCCCGCGTTGTCGAGGCCGAGCTTGGTGACGTAGACGATGACCAGGTCGCCCTCCTGCGGTGTGGGCGCGTCGAACACGACCGCGCCGGATGCCGCGACCTTGCTGCCGATCGCGGTGGCCCCCTCCGTGGTCGCCGCGTTTGCGACGTAGACGGTGACGTCTTGAGGGACCGGCAGGTTGAGCGTGACCTGCCGCACCGGGGTGCTCTGGCCGAGGTCGAGGATGAGTCCGGTGCCGGGAATGTTGAGCCCGCCGAACTTCTCGGTGGCATACCACTTGTTGCTCTGCCACATCGTCGTGAGATCGCCGTCGTAGGCGCGCGCGGCGGTCTTGTTGGCGACCTGCCCACCGTTCTGCGGCTCGAATCCCGCCCCGCCGATCACGGCGACCGGCGCCAGTGCGGCCGCGCTGCTGTCGGCAGCGGAGGAGGTGGCGCCGGGCGTGGTGGCGGCGGATGACCCGCCGGCCTTGGTGGGTTTGGCGGTTACCAGAGTCGACCGGGCCGGCTGGGTCAGCCCCAGGTCGGAGGGCGAGAGCTTCGGCGCGCCGCAATAGCCGAGGACGGCCAGCAGCAGGACCAGCCCCCCGACGATGAGCAGCGCGAGCTTGCGCTCTGGCCGTCCCTCACTGCCCGCCCCGAACTGCGTCGACGGCGAGTAGAACTCGCCGCTGTCGGCCAACACCTCGCTGATCGGCGTCTCCTCGAGCTCGTCGAGGTAGTCGTCCCACGCGTCAGCACGACCCCGGTATGCCGTGCCGCTCACCTCAGTCGCCGGGCGGTCAGGCGCCGGACTGGGCGTGGCCGGCGGACGATCGTCCTCGGCCACCGGACCGAGAGATTGCGCACCTGGCCGCACCACGGCGAGGTCGACCACGGGCGTGGGGGACCACGGGCGCAGCGCCGCGACAACCTCAGCTGCCGTGCGAGGTGCACCTACGGCAGCCCCGTCGGGGCTGGCGAGGGACACCAGGCACAGCTCGTCGAGCTCGGCGTCGACACCGGCTTCGATCTCGCCGGGCGCGACGAACCGGTCTCCCACGCGGGGGGCCAGGTCGAGGCCGAACGGCGGGGTGGTCAACGGCGGGCTTGCCAGGGCTGCAGCGGTCGGTGGCGTGGTGAGTGGCCAGCGGGCGGCTAGCGCGGCATAGAGGCAGGAGCACAGGCCCTGGGCATCGCGCGTGCTGCCCGGACGCCCGTCGTCGATGTCGATGCCCGCGAGTGCCGCTTCGTAGGACAGGCCGCGCACCTTGATGCCGCCATAGTCCAGCACCAAGATGGCGTCGGGTGACACGCGATGGTGGTGCAGCCCGCGCGCTTCGGCGGCCGCAAGGGCAGTGGCAGCCTCGCCGATGATTCGGCGGGCTTCCTCGGAGGGCAACGGACCGTCGTGGATGATCCGGGTCAGCGATCGCGCCTGCGGCAGCGGCTCTTCGATGATGGCGGCGATGCTGTCCTGGACGAAGACATCGAGCAGACGCACCAGGCGGGGGTCTTCCAGGCTCGCCGCCCGGCGCGCGACGTCGATCGCGGCGGCCGCGTCCGGCGCATCGGCCCGGAATGTGAAGGCGACGACCGAGCGGTCGAGGGTGGTGTCGTGGCAGTCCCAGCGCTCCCACCCGGGGGCGGCCGCGAGCCGGTCGCGGACGGCATACCGTTGTTCGGCGAGCAGGCTGCCCGGTCCAAGTTCCGACACGGTGCCTCCCTCCAGGTATGCCGGTGCACGGACATCTGCGGGCCGGTCGACCGACCGAGCCCGCGCCTTGTCATCCTAAGCGTCGGGTGCTCTCGATGCCGGGTGGCTCGCAGGGCTGGAAGGCGGCGAATCATGGCCATCGAGGTGGTCGATCGGCACAGACACCGGCTCTTCCGGGGTGGGCTGGATGGGGTCGAGCACGACGCCCGGCAGCTCACGGCGGGGCCTGCGCAATGCTTGGATCGCGCCCGCGAGGACCAACGCTCCGACGATGACGCCACCGACGACATAGAGCCAGACGCCCGGCGGAGCAGCGCGCACGGTGATCCGGGTCGTCGGGCCGATCCGCTGGCCGGTGCCGTCGGAAAGCCAGGCGTCGATGGGCACCAGCCCTTGGGCGGACGCCGCGAGCCGGACCCGGGCGGTGGCTTTGCTGTGCGCGCCGATGCGCAGCGGTGTCGCTGGCTCGACGACGTGCATGCGCGGGTTGGTGGGGGCGAGGTTGACCTGGATGCCATCGACCGGCACGTCGAGGTCGTTGACGACGGTGACGAGCAGGACGCCTTCGTCGGCGAGGAAGTTCGTCGTCTGCTCGGCGATGACGAGGCTGCCTTCCAGGGTCGCGACGCCGCTCTGGAGTGCGGTGACCAGGCCCGCATGGCCGCTGGGCTGGGCCCGCCACCGCACGCCGGCGATCTCGTCGACGAGGTCCCACCAGCGGATCAGGGCGGTCGACGGTGTGGTCATCAGACCGAGGTAACCGGCCACGGTCGCACGCTCGCCGGCCAGCCGCTGGATGAGCCCCGCGTCGAGGACGGCCGGCCCGATGGGGGTGGGTGGGGTGGCCGCGGCGGGAAGCTCGGGATCGACGAACTCGGAGTTGGCGGCCCGTGCGGAGTCGAGCGCGTCGCCGATCCGGCCGACCGTCGCGAACGGGGAGCTGTCGGTGAGCTGCCGGAACGCCGTGAACGCGGCCGGATCGGTGTCGAAGTCACGCGGCAGGGCGACCACCATCGACCGAGCCTGCTGCGGCGCCTGCGCCCAGAGGGTGGCCGTCTGGGCGAGGAACTCCTGACCCGCCAACGCGACATCGGCGCTGCTGTGCACCCGGCTCGCGATCTCGCCCAGCGGGTCGTCCCACCGCAGCACCGGCAGGCCCTGCGGGGTGCGCGCGGCGGCGTGCGGGGTGACGTCGGGATCGACGTTGGTCTCGTGGGTGCTCACGAGCAACACGTCCGGACCCCATTGCCCGTATGCCGTGTGCACCTGGGCTTCGCGACCGACCGGGAGGCGCCCGTCGAGCGGCCAGGCGACATGGGTCAGGACGCTGGCCGACCCGGTGCCGGATTGCACGACGGCCGTGAGTAGCGGCGCCGGCGCGGTGAGTTCGGTGAGCCAGCGCGCGATGGCGGGGGTGGCCAGGTCGACGCCGGAGTCGAAGAGCGCAGTGAGGTCGAGGTCGCCGCGCGGCAGGGCCCACACCGGATGGGTGGCGGCGGCCGTGGCGAGGGCATCGGCCAGACCTCGGCGACTGGCGATCTCCTCCTCGCCGACGAGTGCATTCCGTTGGGCAGCAAGCGAATCCTTGACCCGCGCGCGTGCTGTATCCGCTGTGTTGTCGGCGACGGTGCCGGTGCTGTTGGTGGTGGCTCTGCTGGTGCTTGATGCCGCCGGGTCGGCCGACGGGAGGGTCGGCCCGAGCAGGGCCGGGTCGACGGCATACCCGGTGGTGGTGTCTGCCGTGGCGGCGAGCAGTCGGGCGATCCGGGAGTTCGGGCCGACGGCACGAGCCCACGCCGGGGCGCGGGTGTCGGCGCTCGCGGCGTGCACCTGCGGGTCGGGGTCGAGGGTGAGCGGGACCAGCCAGCTGATGGACAGCGCGGTGGCTTCGGGGGAGCGCTGCCAGCCGATGAAGGTGTGCAGGGAAGCCTGCACTCCCGCGCGGGTGACCAGCTGGATGTCGATGGGCACGACCCCGGAGCTGCGGGTGAGGCGCAGCGCCGTGGGGGACAGCGTCATGGTGAAGGTGGCCGGCGCGTCGGGTCCGACCTGGGCCGGGATGGTGGCGCGGGCCAGTTCGGTGCCGTTGGTGACCGGGTCCGTGGCGGCGGCCCAGCGCGTGACGTCGTCTCGGGTGACGATGCCGGCCTTGGGACGCACGATGTGGATCTCGGGGTCGACGTAGGTGGCGCCGCGCGTCGACCTGATCGTCCCTGTCACGGTGACCCCGGTGGTTGCCGTGGCGACGGGAGGGGTGACCGCGGTGAGGGTGAGATCCTGCGGGAGCGTGTCGGCGGACGGCATACCAGGGGTGTCGAGGGGGGCCGACGGCATACCGGCGTGGGCTGTTGGAGCGCCCAGGAGGGTGAGGGCCGCGGCGATGGCGACCACGGCCCAGCCAGGGAACCGCCACTGGAACCGCCACATGAACCCCGCGGCGCGGTGCGCTGCCGCGGGCGTCACGCCGTGCCCGCTAGACGCTCCCAGGCCACCTTGGCGATGCGCCGCTCGTTGGGAAAGGTCAAGTGCTGGTGCACCTCGTGCAGCGGGAACCAGGCGACGTCGATGGCCTCCTGGTCGGGGTCGTTGTCGATGGTCAGCTCGCCGCCGGTGGCCTCGAGCAGGTAGTGGTGCACGAACTTGTGCACCCGCTTGTCGCCCGCCGCGAACCAGTAGTCGATGGTGCCCAACTCGGCCAGGACCCGCCCGGTGATGCCGGTCTCTTCGGCGACCTCACGCACCGCCGTCTCGAGCAGCGACTCGCCCGGCTCGATGTGCCCCTTGGGCAGACACCACTCGACCCGGCCGGCGCGATTGCGGCGCGCGATGACCGCCGTGCGGGCCGCCCCTTCGTGGATATCGACGACGACGCCACCGGCCGAACGCTCCTCGACCCACGGCAGATACCTGCCGGGGGAGGGGGTGGCGTGGGCGGCGTTCACCGTTCCACTCTAGCTAGCGGGTCCAGCGGGGCCGGTCGTGACGCGCGCCCGGGCGACCGGTCGGTAACCTTGGGCGTTATGGCTTCCGGCAGTGATGTGGGTGCAGACCGGGGTATGCCGGGTGGTTCCGCGGTCGATCCGGGCCTGCTGCGCGCGGCGGTCGCGACCCTGGCCCCGGCGCTGCCGCTGCTGCGCGAGCTCGGCGAACGCTTCGCAGCTGCGGGCCACGAACTCGCCCTCGTCGGCGGCCCGGTGCGCGACGCCTTCCTCGGGCGCACCGCGCCCGACCTTGACTTCACGACCGATGCCTCGCCGGACCGCACCCTGGAGCTGATCCGGGGCTGGGCCGACGCGCACTGGGAGATCGGCCGCGAGTTCGGCACGATCGGGCTGCGCAAGGGCGACGAGCAGATCGAGATCACGACCTATCGCTCCGATGTCTACGACCGCGCGACCCGCAAACCCGTGGTGGCCTTCGGCGACTCGCTCGCCGCCGACCTCGTGCGGCGCGACTTCACCGTCAACGCCATGGCGCTGCGGCTGCCGTCGCTGGAGTTCGTCGACCTGCACGGTGGGCTCGCCGACCTGGCGGCCGGCCGGTTGCGCACGCCCGCCACGCCCGAGGAATCCTTCGCCGACGACCCGCTGCGGATGATGCGGGCGGCCCGGTTCGGGGCGCAGCTCGGCTTCGTCGTCGCGCCCGAGGTGTATGCCGCGATGTCGGCCCGCGCATCGACGCTGGCCATGGTGTCGGCCGAGCGGGTGCGGGACGAGTTCGTCAAGCTCGTGTCTGCGCCCGACCCGCGCCAGGGGTTGACCCTGCTGGTCGACACCGGCCTGTCCGACGTCTTCCTGCCCGAGTTGTCGGCCTTGCGGCTGGAGGTCGATGAGCACCACCGGCACAAGGATGTCTACGAACACTCGCTCACCGTCCTGGAACAGGCCATCGCGCTGGAGGGCTCGACCCCGGCATCGCGCGCGGGTCTGCGCGTCGGCACATCCGGTATGCCGGGTGGTGACGGCGCGAGTGGTGACAGTGCGGGTGGTGACAGTGCGGGTGGTGACGGGACTGCCGGTGACGGCACGGCATACCAGGTCGTGGAGTCTCCCGATCTCGTGCTGCGCCTGGCCGCGTTGTTGCACGACG
>JBGAQV010000029.1:0-27900 GCA_044220505.1 Dermatophilaceae bacterium | reverse complement strand
GGGCGGAAGCGCGGGGAGTTGGGAGCCGGCTGCTCTGGCCGCGAGACACGCTGGGGTGCGTGACGGCGTCCGACCCGATGTCGGCGGTGCCCCGTAGTCTGCTGGGGTGTTCGAAGGCATCGTGCAGGACCTCATCGACGAGCTCGGGCGGCTGCCCGGGATCGGCCCCAAGAGCGCCCAGCGCATCGCCTTCCACCTCGTGCAGGCCGACGCCGCCGACGTGACCCGACTGGTCGAGGTGCTCAGCGAGGTCAAGGCCAAGATCCGCTTCTGTCGCGAGTGCGGCAATGTCGCCGAGGCCGAGCTGTGCCGGATGTGCGGTGACTCGCGACGCGACCGCAGCGCGATCTGCGTCGTCGAGGAACCCAAAGACGTGTCGGCGATCGAGCGCACCCGCGAGTTCCGCGGGCTCTATCACGTGCTCGGCGGCGCGATCTCGCCGATGGACGGCGTCGGGCCCGGCGACCTGCGCATCCGCGAACTCATGGCGCGGCTGGCCGACGGTTCGGTCACCGAGGTCATCATCGCCACCGACCCCAATATCGCCGGTGAGGCCACCGCCACCTATCTCTCGCGGACGCTCGTGCCGCTCGGGCTGCGCGTGACGCGGCTCGCATCGGGCCTGCCGGTGGGTGGTGACCTGGAATACGCTGACGAGGTGACCCTTGGCCGAGCGTTCGAAGGGAGGCGCACCGTCCATGCCTGACCAGATCCTGCCGATCAACGAGGAACTCGCAGCCTTTGCCGACGAGACCGCCGCGCAGGCCCGGGCCTATCTCGGCGCCGTCACCGAGGTCGCCTCGGGAGGCTCGCCCGATATCGCCATCCCCGTGCTGCTGCTGGCCTCCGCGCAACTCCTGCTGGCCGGCTCGCGGCTGGGTGCCATCCAGGACGTCGTTCTGCTCGACCGCTTCGAGGCCGACCCCGGTCCCGACGCCGACGTCGAACCGCTGCGCGACAACCTGGCCAATCTCTTCGAGGGCATCGACGACTACGCCGATGTCGTCGACCCGGTCACCGCCGCCGAGCTGACCAAGGGGCTGCTCTCCAACGACATCACCGAGATCTCCCTCGCGCTGTCCCACGGGTTGCGTCATTACGACGCCGGCCGCCGGGTCGAAGCGCTGTGGTGGTGGCAGTTCTCCTACCTGTCCACCTGGGGCGAGCGGGCCGCGGCATCGCTGCGGGTGCTCCAGTCGATCCTCGCCCACCTGCGCCTCGACGCCGACGACGAGGTCGTCGCCGACGCCGAGTTCGAGGCGCTGCACCCGTGAGGTGAGCTGCCCGGCATACCCTGCCGTGCTGTTCTGCTTCCGCCCGCGTGGTGCGGGTCTCACAATGTGAGTCGCGTGTCTCGCCATGTGATGCGTGGAACAGGCTCCGGTATGCCGTCGATAAACTCTCCGGGTCCCTGACCAGTCCCCGCGGGAGCCCTGTCGTGAGTCTCGTCGTCCAGAAGTACGGTGGATCGTCGGTTGCTGATGCCGAAGGCGTCAAGCGCGTGGCGCGTCGCATCGTCGAGACGAAGCGGGCCGGGCATGACGTGTGCGTCGTCGTCTCCGCGATGGGTGACTCGACCGACGATCTCATCGACCTGGCCAACAAGGTGAGCCCCGAGCCGCCCGCGCGCGAGCTCGACATGCTCCTCACGGCCGGCGAACGCATCTCGATGGCGGTGCTCGCGATGGCCATCGCCGACCTCGGCATGGAGGCCCGGTCGTTCACCGGGTCGCAGGCGGGCGTCATCACCGACGCCGACCACGGCAAGGCGCGCATCCTCGACGTCACCCCGGGCCGGATCACCGAGGCGCTGGGCGCCGGTCACATCGCCATCGTCGCCGGGTTCCAGGGGGTGAGCCAGACGACCAAGGACATCACCACGCTCGGTCGCGGCGGCTCCGACACGACCGCTGCCGCGCTCGCGGCGGCCCTGCGCGCCGACGTCTGCGAGATCTATACCGACGTCGATGGGGTCTTCACCGCCGACCCGCGCATCCTGCCCAGCGCCCGCAAACTCGATGTCGTCTCCTGCGAAGAGATGCTCGACCTGGCGGCCAACGGCTCCAAGATCCTGCACCTGCGCTGCGTCGAATACGCGCGCCGGTACGGCATACCGCTGCATGTGCGGTCGTCGTGGTCCAAGCACCCCGGCACGTTCATCGTGGACAACCCCTACGACGAAGGAAGCGGCATGGAAGCCCCGATCATCACCGGCATCGCCCACGACGTGAGCGAGGCCAAGATCACCGTCGTCGGCGTGCCGGACGAGAAGGGCAAGGCCGCCGACATCTTCACCGCGGTCGCCGACGCCGGCATCAGCATCGACATGATCGTGCAAAACGTGTCGGTCGCCGCGAGCGGCCGCACCGACATCTCGTTCACCCTGCCGCAGAGCGACGGGCCGAAGGCGATCCAGGTGCTGCAGGCGGTCAAGACGGCGATCGGCTTTGCCGACATGCTCTATGACGACAAGATCGGCAAGATGTCGGTCATCGGTGCGGGCATGCGCACCAACCCCGGCATCTCGGCGAAGCTCTTCCGGGCCATGGCCGACGCCGACATCAACATCGAGATGATCTCGACCTCCGAGATTCGCGTCTCGGTCGTCACCCGGGCCGACCAGCTCGAAGCGGCGGTGCGCGCGGCGCACACCGCGTTCGGGCTGGACTCGACCGAGGGAGAGGCCATCGTTTACGGAGGGACCGGCCGATGAGCGAGGCTGCGATGAGTGCTGCCGTGGGCGCTGCTGTGGGTGCTGCTGCTGGGCGCCAGGTGAACGTGGGGGTCGTCGGCGCGACCGGCCAGGTTGGCGGCGTCGTGCTGCGCATCCTCGCCGAGCGCAACTTCCCGGTCGGGCAGCTGCGCCTGTTCGCGTCGGCGCGGTCGGCGGGTTCCACGATCTCGTGGCAGGGCCGCGACATCGTCGTCGAGGACGCCGCGACCGCCGACCCGAGCGGCCTGGACATCGCGATCTTCTCGGCCGGGGCGACCACCTCGCGCGCGCTGGCTCCGGTCTTCGCTGCCGCCGGCGTCACCGTCATCGACAACTCCTCCGCCTGGCGGATGGACCCCGAGGTGCCGCTGGTCGTCTCCGAGGTCAATCCGGAGGCGGCACGGCATACCCCGAAGGGCATCATCGCCAACCCCAACTGCACGACCATGGCCGCCATGCCGGTCCTCAAGCCGCTGGCCGACGAGGCCGGGCTGACGCGGCTGGTCGTCTCGACCTACCAGGCCGTGTCGGGCTCCGGTGTGGCCGGGGTGAGCGAACTCGCGGGCCAGGTGCGCGCGGGGCTGGCTTCCGGCGCCATCGAGGCTCTGGCCCACGACGGCTCCGCCGTCGAGCTCGGTATGCCGGTGAAGTACGTCGCGCCGATCGCGTTCGACGTCGTGCCGCTGGCCGGCTCGCTGCTGGACGACGGCACGGACGAGACCGACGAGGAGCGCAAGCTGCGCAACGAGTCACGCAAGATCCTCGACCTGCCCGAGTTGCGCGTGTCCGGCACGTGCGTGCGGGTGCCGGTCTTCACCGGGCACTCGCTGTCGATCAACGCCGAGTTCGAGCGGGCGATCACGCCGGCGCGGGCGCGCGAATTGCTCACCGGTGCGCCCGGGGTCGAGGTCGTCGACGTGCCGACGCCGCTGCAGGCCGCCGGCGCCGATCCGTCCTATGTCGGCCGGATCCGCGAAGACCTCTCGGTCGACGGTGGGCGCGGGCTGGTGCTCTTCGTGAGCAACGACAACCTGCGCAAGGGTGCGGCACTCAACACCGTGCAGATCGCCGAACTCCTCGTCTGAGCTGACCGGGGAAGACGTGGGCTGGCCCGCCACTGCTGGCCGTCCTCTGGCACCATGGTCTTCGGCTCTGCGCGACCGCGTCAGCAAGCCCTCCCCATGGGCACCGTCGTGACGTTCACCGCAGGTGCGTGCAGGACCGGTGGGGGCGTGCGGTCGGTGGGGGCGTGCGGACAGGTGTAGGTGAACTGGAGGATGTTGTGATTCGGTGTTCCTCGTGTAGCGGCGAGTTTCCTGCCCATCTCGCGAGTTGTCCTCGTTGCGGCCTCGAGATCCCTGGCACTCATCTGCAGAACCCCTTCCTGAGTAGCGAGGCGCAGCCCGGTGTTGAGTCGCCGGCTGTCGCCAGCGAACCACCGGCGGTGGAACGCACCGTCAATCGCGCCACGTTGCGAGCCCAGCTCGAGGCTCAGGGCCTCGACAGACCTGGGGCGTTGCCCGAAGCCAGCGGTTCGGCGGCGGCTCCGCCTGTCGCGCCGTGGGCCACAGCTCCTTCGGTGCCGTCGGCCCCAACCGGGTGGGCACCACAGGCTGCGTCGGCCGGTCACGCGCCCAACCCAACGGCACAACCGACCTCACCGCCGGGACATGCGCCCGTGGCACCACACATGTGGTCGGCACCATCGGTACCCCCAGCACCGGCACCCTCAGCACCGGCACCCCAGCCGTGGGCCCCGCACCCCGCCGCGGCGCAGCCCTTGAGCCCACAGTCAGCGAGCCCTCTGTCAGGGAGCCCTCAGTCGGGGAGCCCACAGGGAGGCATGCAGCATCCGAGCCCTCCTCAACCGGCCTACCCGAGCCCGCCTCAACCGGCATACCCGAGCCCTCCGCCGTGGGCTCACCAGCCGGGTGCTCCGGTGCCCCCCCAGCCGGGCGCTCCCGGCGTTCCAGCCTTCACGGCCCCTCAAGTTGACCCCGCCGTTCTGGCCATCGGGCCGGCAGCTGTCGCGATCCCGTCCGTGATCGGACTGCTCCTCGCGGTCATCCTGGGTTCGAGCTCGACGGTCGGCTCCTTCGGCAACCCGGTCCAGGTCGCACTGACGCTCGCCGGGATGACCTTTGGTGCGCCGCTGGAGGCCGACACCGGCATCGGCGGGTTCAGCGCGACCATGCCCGTCCCCGTCGCTCTGGCGCTGTCCCTCGGCCTCGCGTTCTGGTGGTCCCGTCGACTCGAAGGACGGCGGCGGAGCACATCGGTCGGTGCGGTGTTCGCTGCCGCTGTCGTGCCCGGAGCCATCGCCGGCGTGCTGACCATGGCCCTGACCTTCTTCGGCCGGATCACCGAGGGCAGCGGCCTGAGCAGGGTGACGACCGGTGCCCATCCTCTCCTGGGCTTCCTCGGCGCGTTGTTCTGGGTATCCATCGCTGCCGTCTTGGGTCGCTGGACCGTGGCCGGCTCGCCCAAGCCCTTTGCCGACAAGCTCTCGCCGCTGGCGCAGGCCCGGGTCCGCGGAGCCGTACGGTCGGCCGTGACGTATGCCGTGCTGTCGGCCGCCGCCGGATCGCTGATGCTGCTCGTCTATGGCCTCACGGTCGACGTCAAGGCCGGGCTCGCGACCTTCGTATGGCTGTTGCCCTTTGGCGGCATGATCGCCACCGAGTTCGTGGGCGGTGTGCCCGTCAGCGGGGGCGGGTCTCTCCTCGGGTCCTCGCGGTCGTCCCGTACCGAACTCGTCACCGTGGTCTCGCCGATCATTCCCCCGTGGGTCTTGCTGTTGGCTCTCATCCCGCTGGCCATCTTGCTGGGCGTCGGCCTGCGGCATGGCACGATGCGGCAGTCGCCCGGCCGGATCGACTGGCGCGACAGCCTGCTGACCGGCGCCCTTCTCACGATGATCTACCTGCCGGTCAACCTCTACACCAAGCTCGACCTCAGCGGCGGAATGGGGTTGTTCGGCGGGAGTGTCAACGCTGGCATCCAGGCCGGGCTCGGCTTCCTCTTGATGTTCCTCGCCGGGGCGCTCATTCCGGTGATCGGCGCCTACGTCGCCCCTCTCGTGGGTGCGTTGGCCGAAGCAGTATCGCGGATCCAGCCCAATCCGGTTCTCCCGACAGTAGTGCCGGTCCCGGTCCCGGCCCCGGCACCGTCCGCTGCCTGGCCAGCCCAGCCGCCGCCGTATGCCGTGCCGCCCCAGTACCCGTCCCCGTTCGGGACTCCGCCCCAGGCTCAGGCTGCATCGCCGCAGGCCGCGTGGCCGCCGCAGGCTCAGGCTGCATCGCCGCAGGCCGCGTGGCCGCCGCAGGCTCAGGCTGCACCGCCGCAGGCCGCGTGGCCGCCCCAAACAGCTCCCTGGGCTCCCGCGCCGGCAGAACCCCCTGCGCAGCAGGCGGCTCCTCTGGAGGCCCCGCATCGCGAGCCGCAGCCTCCCTCGGCCTAGCCGCTTCGTCCCACGCTCTGGCTAGGGCATGCCGAGGCGTGCTCTGCGCGGATGCGGAGGCCGGCCACGGGCTTCGACGTCGCGAAGGCCACATACCGTTTGCGGTGAGGTAGCGGGCATTTCGTCCTGTCGGCATTTCCACGTCTGCTCCAGTAGCCCAGCCCCGGGTCCACGCGGCAGGCTTGACCCATGACGAATGCGACCCAGGCCTATCGCGATGCCCGTGACCTGCTGCTCTCCCTGCGCGGCAAGCATGACGAGGCGGTGGCGACCTTCCGTTGGCCCGAACTCGGCGAGCGATTCAACTGGGCGGTCGACTGGTTCGACGCCTATGCCCGCGGCAACGCGCGCCCGGCGCTGATCATCGTCGAGGAAGACGGCCAGCGCACTGAGCGCACCTTCGACGAAATGTCCACCCGTTCAGACCAATTGGCGGCTTGGCTGGCCAATCTCGGTGTCCAGAGCGGTGATTCGGTGCTCCTCATGCTCGGCAACCAGGTCGAGCTGTGGGAGGCGATGCTCGCGGTCATGAAGCTCGGCGCCGTCATCATGCCGACGACGACCGCGGCCGGGCCCACCGAACTCATCGACCGAATCCGCCGCGGCGGCGCCAAGTTCGTCATCACCAACCCCTCCGAGACCGGCAAGTTCGACGAGGTGCCCGGCGACTACGGCCGCATCTCGATCGGCCCCGCCGAGGGCTGGGAGGATCTGCGCACGGCATACCAGGGTGGTCCGGTGCCCCCGACCCCGCACCCGGAGACCGCCCCCGGCGACCGCCTGCTGCTCTACTTCACCTCCGGCACGACCAGCCGGCCCAAGCTCGTCGAGCACACCCAGGTGTCCTACCCCGTCGGGCACCTGTCGACGATGTACTGGCTCGGCGTGCGGCCCGGCGACGTGCACCTGACCATCTCCTCGCCGGGCTGGGCCAAGCACGCCTGGTCGCTGTTCTTCGCGCCGTGGATTGCCGAGGCGACGGTCTTCGTCTACAACTACTCGCGCTTCGACGCGGCGGCGCTCTTGCACCAGATCCGCAGCAACGGCGTGACGAGCTTCTGCGCGCCACCGACGGTGTGGCGGATGCTCATCAACGCCGACCTGTCCGGCGGCCCGGGGTCGCTGCGCGAGGTCATCGGCGCGGGCGAGCCGCTCAACCCGGAGGTCATCGACAAGGTCTCCTCGGCGTGGGGGCTCACCCTGCGCGATGGTTTCGGACAGACGGAAATGACTGCGGCAGTGGGCAATGCGCCCGGCGTGCCGGTCAAGGCCGGCTCAATGGGACACCCACTGCCCGGTATGCCGGTCGTCCTGGTCGACCCGCTGACCAACCAACGGGTCGACGGCGTCGGCGAGGGCGAGATCTGTTTCGACCTGTCGGTGCAGCCACTGGCGCTCATGACCGGCTATCAGGGCGACGACGAGCGCAATGCCGAGGCGATGGAGGGCGGCTGGTATCACACCGGCGATGTCGCCAGCCGCGACGATGAGGGCTACATCACCTACATCGGGCGCACCGACGACGTCTTCAAGGCCAGCGATTTCAAGATCAGCCCGTTCGAGCTGGAGTCGGTGCTCATCGAGCACCGGGCGGTGGCCGAGGCGGCCGTCGTGCCGGCCCCGGACGAGGTGCGCCTGGCGGTGCCCAAGGCCTATCTCATGCTGGCGCCGGGTCACGTCGCCGATGCCGAGACCGCCAAGTCGATCCTCGCCTATGCGCGGGCGCACCTGCAGCCGTGGCAGCGGGTGCGGCGGATCGAGTTCGCCGAGCTGCCCAAGACGATCTCGGGCAAGATCCGCCGGGTCGAGTTGCGCTCGCGGGAAGAGCAGTTGGCGCGCGGCGAGATCAAGCCCGACGGCAATGAATGGCGCGACGACATGTTCCCGGAGCTCAAGGGCTGATCGGGCACCCGGAGAGACGCGTTGTGCTGCTTCCCCTCGAGCCAAGCAGCACAACGCGTCAGTCAGACTGGCTCAGAGCCTCGCTCAGAGTCTCGCTCAGAGACTGAGCGCGCTCAGTCGAGCGACTGGACCTCGAGCTCGCCGGCGGCATACTGCTTGCGCAGCACCTTCTTGTCGAACTTGCCCACGCTCGTCTTAGGCACCTCGTCGATGACCGCCCAACGCTCGGGGAGCATCCACTTGGGCAGCTGGGTGGCCAGCCACTCGCGAATCTCGACCACCCCACCCGTCGCCGACGGTCGCAACACGACCGACGCCAGCGGCCGCTCGCCCCACCGCTCGTCGGGGACGCCGACGACCGATGCCTCCTGGACGTCGGGGTGGGCCATGATCGCGTTCTCGAGGTCGACCGAGGAGATCCACTCGCCGCCGGACTTGATGACGTCCTTGGCGCGGTCGGTGAGCACGAGGAAACCGTCGGGCGTCAGCGTGCCCACGTCACCAGTGCGCAGCCAGCCGTCCTGGAACTTCGACTCCATCTCCATCCGCTCGACCTCGGACTCGGCACCGTTGGCGTAGTAGGACCCCGTAATCCATGGCCCGCGCACCTGCAGCTCGCCGACGCTCTCCCCGTCCCACGGGGCCATCTCATCGTCCGGCCCGACGAGCCGGCCCTCGACGCCCACCACGAGCCGACCCTGCGACGCGGCATACCGCCAGTAGTCGTCCGACCCGACCGGAAGGTGCGCCGGCGGCGTCGCGACCGTGCCGATCGGCGACATCTCGGTCATGCCCCAGGCGTGAATGATCGTCACGTCGTGCTTGGCCTGGAAGGCCTTCATCAGGGCCGGCGGCGCCGCCGAGCCGCCGACGACCAGGCCGCGGCAGGCCGAGAGATCGGCGGGGGAGGTGTCGAGGTGGCGCAGCAGGTCGTTCCAGATCGTCGGGACGCCCGCGCCGAAGGTCACCTTCTCCTGTTCCATCATCGCCGCCAGCGGCGCCGCCTGCAGGAACCGGTCGGGCATGACCAGCGATGCGCCGGCCGCCATGGCGAGGTAGGGGAAGCCCCACGCATTGGCGTGGAAGAGCGGCACGACGACGAGCAGCCGGTCGTCCTGGCGCGCACCGAGCGCGAGCGCAGCGGTCACCGCATGCAGGTAGTTGGAGCGGTGCGAGTAGGCGACCCCCTTGGGATTGCCGGTCGTGCCCGAGGTGTAACACATCGAGGAGGCCGAGTCCTCGTCGAGATCCAACGGCCAGTCGTATGCCGTCGGCTGGCCCGCGAGCAGCTCGGTCCAGTCGTGCACGCCCTCGACGTGTGCCGGATCCTGCAGTGCGGCAAGGGTTTCCGCGTCGATCGGCCCGTTGACGATGACGTGTTGCACGCGGGGTAGGTGGGGCAGCAATCCGGCGAACGGCTTGGCCAGGGTGTTGTCGACGATGACGACCCGGTCGTCGGCGTGATTGGCGACGTAGATGATCTGCGGCGGGAAGAGCCGGATGTTGAGCGCGTGGAGCACGGCCCCCATCGACGGCACCGCGAGGTAGGTGATGAGGTGCTCGGCGTTGTTCCACATGAACGTGCCGACCCGTTGGTCGCCGGTCACCCCGAGCGAGCGCAGCGCGTGCGCCAACTGCGCCGCCTGCTCGCCGACCTGTCGATAGGTGATCGATCGCGAGACCTCGCCGGTCCAGGTGATGACCTTCTGGTCGGCGTGGACCAGGGCGCCGTAGCGAAGCAGAGACGAGATGAGCAGGGGAGTGCGCTGCATGGTGCTGTCCATGCCTCAGCCTGGCACGCCGGCGCCGGGTGCGGGGCAGCTGGCGTCGGGTGAATCTGCTGCCGGTTCACCTGTCGCCGGGCTCAGTCGGGGCTATCGTCGCTGTATGACGCCTTTGTCAGGGTATGCCGCGATTCGCGCACTCTGCGGCGCGGCCCTCGCCGGTGGCCTCCTCACGGCGTGCGGTAGCTCGGTTCCTGCCTCATTGGCCGAGCCGCGGAGCCGCACGACGACTCCGACAGTCACCAGCGCGGCAACCCTTTCCGCGCCGCCGCGAACGGCGCCCCCGAGCGTCACTGACGCGGCAACCGTTAGCTCGCCGTCGCCATCCGCGCCGCCCGCGAGCTCTTCATCGGCACGGGCGACCCCTCGCCCATCGAGCCCCGTCAGCACTCCCACGCCCACCCGCACCGCGGCACCCGCGCCCTCTTTCGTTAATGATTGCGTCATCAAGGGAAACATCAGCTCGTCGGGTGAGCGGATCTATCACGTTCCAGGACAACAGAATTACGACGACACAGTGATCACAGTCAGCAAGGGCGAACGGTGGTTCTGCACCGAGGCGGAGGCCCTAGCTGCTGGGTGGCGCCGCGCGAAACGCTGATCGAGCAGGCCCCGACTGCGCGCGAAAGGTGACGGGCACGGCATACCTCGCTGGTATGCCGTGCCCGTCCCGTCCCGTGCGGTGTGAGCTGAGGTCAGGGCATGACGCCGTAACTCAACAGCCAGGACTGCACGCCCTTGATGTCGACGCGCTGGAGGCCGTCGAGGTAGCGGCAGTTCTTGGTGTATCCGTAGCTGGTCACCGTAACGATCATGCCGTCCTTGAAGGTCGGGCCACCCGAGTCACCGAAGCACGAACCGCCGGTGCCGCGGATGTCGTTGGGGTTGCCGTTGACCTGCAGGATCTGCGGGGTGAGCTTCTGGCCCGGCGCGTCGGCGACGCGGCGGATCAGCGGGTAGGACATCGGCTCGGGCTTCTGCGGGCCCGAGTCAGGCTTGCGGACCTCGGTGCCGTAACCGACGATCGTGAAGAGGGTGCTGTTGAGCTTGGGCTGAGCGAACTGCGCGAGGTAGTTCAGCGGAGCGATCTTCGACGGCGTGATGCCGGTGATCGGCTCGTCGAGGACGACCACGCCGACGTCGTTCCAGGTGTCCATGTCGGTGAAGTTGCTGTACTGCGGGTGGAAGGCGGACTGACCGGCATACCAGGCGCGAGTCGGGTCCTTGGTGACGTCGCTCGAGACATAACCCGCAGCCGGGTCGTCGGCGGCCGGGATGCCGCTCGGCGGGGCCTCCGCGATGACCGAGTCGAAGGTGACGAGCGTCTTGCCGGCCGTGCCCATGGTGCAGTGGGCCGCGGTGAGCAGGACGGTCGGCGTGACGAGGGTGGCCGTGCAGCGATAGCGCCCGCCGCCCTCGTAGAACATGATCATCCCGACGCTCGGGTGACCATTGCCGTCCGGGGTGCCCCCGGTGATCGCCACAGCCTGGCCGGTCGATGCCGCCACCAGGCCGAGCGTGAGCGCAGCCGCAGCGGCCACGCGTCGCAGTGAGTTGAACACGTCGTGCCCCATTCGTCGATGGATGTGCCCCCGAACCGGGAATGCTCTTCCCGCGTTCGTGGCAATGACATCACAGCGGCGGCGAAATCCCAAGGGTTGGACAACGTCGATCGGTGCTGCCGGGTGCCTTCATCCTGCTTTCACCTTGTATGCCGGTGGGCCGGCTCCGCTGCGGCACACCCGCGCGTGGTCGGGACGGTGCCGCCCCGCCGGTAGACTCAGCGAATAGGCCCGCTCAGTTTCGCCTCGGGCCGTTCGCAGCACCGTGGTAGCCCTTGCGCCGCGACCGTTGTCGCGCCGGGCGGAACACACCTCATTCTCGGAGTTTCCTTTTGTCTTCAGCCAGCTTCGGCGCGCTCGGCGTGCCGGCTTTCCTCGTCGACGCCCTCGCCGACCTCGACATCACCACACCAACGCCGATCCAGGCCGCGACCCTGCCCGACTCGTTGGCCGGTCGCGATGTGCTCGGTCGGGGCCGCACCGGGTCGGGCAAGACCTATGCCTTCCTGTTGCCGCTCGTGGCCCGGCTGGTCGGCGGCGCCGGCCACACCGGCTCCGCCGGTCGCTCCGGCTCGGCCGGTCAGGCCGGCTCAGCTGCGCGAGTCAGCGCTCGGCGCCCGCAGCCCAAGCGGCCTCGCGCGCTCATCCTCGCGCCGACCCGCGAACTCGCGACCCAGATCGACGACGCCCTGCGTCCGCTCGCGACTCGCGCCGGTCTCACCAGTCGCACTGTCTTCGGCGGCGTCGGGCAAGGGCCGCAGGTCGCCGATCTGCGGCGCGGCGTCGACATCGTCGTCGCCTGCCCCGGCCGGCTGGAGGACCTCATCGCGCAGGGTCACGTATCCCTGGCGTCCGTCGAGGTGACGATCATCGACGAGGCCGACCACATGGCCGACCTCGGCTTCCTCCCGTCGGTGCGCCGGCTGCTGGACGCCACTCCGACCGGTGGCCAGCGGATGCTCTTCTCCGCGACGCTCGACGCCGCGGTCGGGGTGCTCGTGCGCCGTTACCTCGTCCGGCCGGTCACCCACGAGGCCGACTCGGCCCAGTCGCCGGTCGCCGCGATGACCCACCACGTGTTGCACGTCGCAGCGGCCGATCACCTGCCGGTCCTCGTCGATCTGACTGCCGCACCGGGCCGCACCGTGGTCTTCACCCGCACCAAGCACCGCGCGAAAAGCCTTGCGCGCCAACTGAACGCGCGCGGCATACCCACCGTCGAGTTGCACGGCAACCTCTCCCAGAATGCCCGCACCCGCACCATGGAAGCCTTCAGCAGCGGCGCCGCGCAGACCCTCGTCGCCACCGATATCGCCGCTCGCGGCATCCACGTCGATGACGTCGCCCTCGTCGTGCACGCCGACCCGCCCACCGAGCACAAGGCCTACCTGCACCGCTCCGGCCGCACCGCTCGCGCCGGCAACAGCGGCACAGTCGTCACGCTGATGACCGACGACCAGGTCCGCGACGTCCGTGACCTCACCCGCAAGGCCGGCGTGCGCGCGACGACCACGCGGGTCACCGACCGGCACCCGCTGCTGCGCGAGTTGGCACCGGGAGAGCGCGAGTATGCCGGTGGGCTGGCTCCCGCGGTGTCCGCCGAGTCCGGCTCGGGCCGGGGTAATGGCCGGGGTAATGGCCGCGCCAGTCAGGGCGGCGGTCGACGCGGTTCGGGTCGTGTGGGCGGCAATCGCGCAGGGAGCACTCGCTCGGGAAGCGGCCGGGCAGGAAATGGCCGGGCAGGAAATGGCCGGGCAGGAAATGGCCGGGCGGACGCCGGTCCAGGCGCTTCGGGTCGCGCTGCGTCGGGCCGATCAGGCGGCTCGTCGCGCACCGGGTCGGGCGCTTCGGGACGCGCTGCGTCGACACGGTCGGGCTCGTCCCCCACCAGTGGACGGACCCCGAGTGCGGCGGCCTTCTCAGCAGGGTTCTCAGGGTCGCGCGGGGGCTCCGGACGTCCCCGTCGCAGCAGTCGCCCCGCATGACGGCCTGACCGCGCCGTCACTGACCGACCCCGACCCCAACCGACCCGCGACATCGCGAATTGGGCTGTCAAACAGTCAGCCGAGGAGCCCAATTCGACATCTCGCGGGAGATGAGCGGTCGGCATTCCCGAGCGGCGCATGGGGCGAACGGCATACCGGAGTGGGGTGTGCCGGGGTGTAGGGGAGGTTCGATGATCGAAGGGAACCGGGCGTAACCTGACCGGTGCTATCGCATCGCCACCGCTCCGACGCGGGGTCCGGCGGAACCGGAGGATCTCAGTGAACGCGCTCTCCCGCCTCAGCCTGCGCAATCGCGCGCTCACCGCGCTGTTGACCGTCTTCCTCATGGTGGGCGGGGTGATCGCGATGGGTTCGCTCAAGCAGGAGCTCATCCCGTCGATCCAGTTCCCGATCGTGGGGATCGTCACGCCGGTGCCGGGCGCGAGCGCGTCGGTCGTCGAGGCCCGGGTGACCCGCCCGATGGAGGGCGCGGTGCTCGGGTTGCGCGGGGTCACCAAAGTGACCTCGACCTCCAGCGACAGCGTCTCGACCGTCATGGTGACCCTCGCCTACGGCGAGGACCTCGGCACCGCCCAAACCGATGCCCAGCGCGCCGTGCTCAACCTGCGCGGCCTGCCCGACGGTGCCACGCCCCAGGTCATCACGGGCAGCATCGGCGACTTCCCGATCATCCAGATGTCGATGTCCGGTGGAGCCGACCAACAGCAACTGCTCGCGACCGTGCGCGCCCAGGTCGTGCCCAAGATCGCGGGCATCGCCGGAGTGCGTGACGTGCAGGTGAGCGGGGTGGCCGACCAGGTCGTGGTCGTCGACCTCGACGGGGCCAAGCTCGCTGCTGCCGGGGTGTCTCCGACCGCGGTGAGCGATGTGCTCAAGGTCAACGGCCTGGTCATTCCGGCCGGTCAGCTCGCCGAGGGGCGGTCCGAGTTGAGCGTTCAGGTGGGCAGTCCGATCACCTCGGTGGATCAGCTCGGTGCCCTGCCACTGCCGCGCACGGCCACCGCCGCGACGACCCCAGCGGCCACCGCGAAACCAGCGGTCACGACGGAACCAGCGGCCACGCCAACAACCCCGCCCGCGACCACACCCGCAACGGTGACCCTCGGTGACGTCGCCACAGTCTCCCTCGCCGAAGCCGACGTCACGTCGCGGTCTCGCACGAACGGCATACCGAGTCTGACCCTGGCGATCACCAAGACGCCGGACGGCAACACGGTCGGCATCTCGCAGGCGCTCGAGAAGCTGCGCCCCGACCTCGAGCGGCTGGTGAGCAATGGCAAGACCGCGGTGGTCTACGACCAGGCGCCGTTCATCACCGAATCGGTCAAGGACCTCACGACCGAGGGGATGCTCGGGCTGGCCTTCGCGGTGCTCGTCGTCTTCGCGTTCCTGCTGTCGGTGCGGCTCACCCTCGTCACGGCGGTGTCGATCCCGCTGTCGCTGCTCATCGCGCTGCTCGGCCTGCGGGTGGGCGGGTTCACCCTCAACATCCTCACCCTCGGCGCGCTGACCATTGCGGTGGGCCGGGTCGTCGACGACTCGATCGTCGTCATCGAAAACATCGAACGACATCTGCAGATGGGCCAGTCCCGCCGCGAGGCCATCCCCACGGCCGTCAAGGAGGTCGCGACCGCGGTCACGTCCTCGACGCTGGCGACCGTTGCGGTCTTCATCCCGCTGGCCCTCGTGGGTGGCCAGGTCGGCGAGTTGTTCCGCCCCTTCGCCCTCACCGTCACGCTCGCGATGCTCGCGTCGCTGTTCGTCTCGCTCACCATCGTGCCGGTGCTCGGCTACTGGTTCCTCGCCGGCCGCGGCCGCGCCCACGCTGCCGCCAAGGGCACCGGTATGCCGTCCGGTCGCCACCGCAAGACCCTCGCCGAGATGGCAACGGCTGAGGTGGTGGCAGCTGAGGTGGTGACTGCATCCGAGGCGCCTGGAGCATCGGACGTGTCGAACGGGTCGGCCTCGGCACCCACGCGGATCCCCGAGCAGGACGAACCCGTCACCCGACTCCAGCGGGCCTACCTGCCCACCCTGCGGTGGGTGGTGCGCCGCCCAGTGGTCACCGTGCTGCTCGGCCTGCTCGTGCTCGTCATGTCGGGCGGGGCCGCCAGCCTGCTCAAGACCGACTTCATCGGCAACTCCGGCGGCACCACGCTCACGGTGAGCCAGAAGCTGCCCGCCGGCACCTCGCTCGAGGTGACCGACGAGGCGGTCAAGCAGGTCGAGGCGAGCCTCAAGGGCCGCCCCGATGTGGTGACCTACCAGGTGACCGTCGGCAGCACCGGCCCCCTGGCCGCCTTCACCGGGGGCGGCGCCAACAACGCCACCTTCAACATCACGACGACCAAGGGTGGTGTCGATTCGCTCACCGAGCATGTGCGTCGCTTCGCCGACCAGCACCGCGAGCTCGGCACCATCACGGCCAGCAGCGGCGGCGGGCCCACCGGAGCGTCAACGGCCCAGGTCATCGTCAAGGCCCCGGACGAGGCCACCCTGCGCACGGCAGCCACCGCACTCACGGCCGCCGTGGCCAAGCTGCCCGGCGCCCGCGATGTCACCAACGACCTGGCCGTGCTCATCCCGACGGTCACCGTCGAGGTCGACCGAGCCAAGGCTCGTCAAGCCGGGCTCTCGGAGACCCTCGTCGGTGGGATGGTCGCCGGCGCCCTACGCGGCACCTCGCTCGGCGAGATCACCATCGACGGCGTCGGCCACCCGGTCACGCTGCGCCAGGGCGCTGCCCCGGTCGGGCTCGATGCGCTCAAGGCGCTGGGGCTGGGAGTGGGGCCGACCGGCATACCGCTGACTCTTGGCGACGTGGCCACGGTGACCCGGCAGGACGCGCCCGCGAGCCTGACCCGGCAGGACGGCGCGCGCACTGCGGTCATCAGCGCGGTGCCGACCGGCGACGACCTCGGGGCACTCACGACCGCGCTGACCAAGGTGTTGGCCGACACCCAACTGCCGGCCGGCGCCACCGCCAAGGTCGGCGGGGTGAGCGCCGATCAGGCCGAGGCGTTCGGGCAGCTCGGGCTGGCGCTGCTCGTGGCGATCGCCATCACCTACGCGATCCTCGTCGCGACCTTCGGCAGCCTGGTGCAGCCGCTCGTGCTCATGGTGTCGATTCCCTTTGCGGCGACCGGCGCGATCGGTCTGCTCCTCATCACCGGCAAGCCGTTGGGCGTCGCGTCGATGATCGGCCTGCTCATGCTCGTGGGCATCGTCGTCACCAACGCGATCGTGCTCATCGACCTGGTCAACCAATACCGCGGGCGCGGCCTGGGCATCGAGGAGGCGGTCCTCGAAGGCGGCCGGCATCGGTTGCGGCCCATCGTCATGACCGCGCTCGCGACGATCCTCGCGCTGACCCCGATGGCGATGAGCCTCACCGGCGGCGGCGCGTTCATCAGCCAACCGCTCGCGCTCGTCGTCATCGGCGGACTGTTCAGCTCGACCGCGTTGACCTTGCTCATCGTCCCGGCGCTCTACCTGCTGCTCGAACGCGCCCGCCACAAGCGCGGATTCGGCGCCGACCTGCGTGGCACCTACTGACCCGAGGGCTCCACGTGCGGTCTCTGCTCGGCAGGGGCAGATCCGGTATGCCGGGTGGTCGCCTTCGCGTCTGGGCCGACCCTTCCCAGCGCGCGTCGGCGCCGGACGGTGAGGTGCAACCGATGCGCGGTGACGACCGTCGCGAGCCAGCCCAACCCGATGAGCCACCCGGCGACCACATCGGTGAGCCAATGGTGACCGAGGTAGACCCGGCTCAGGCCCATCGAGAGGACGAAGAAGGCGCCCACGACGATCGCCCAGGTGCGCGCCCGGGCGGTCGTGAGGTGTAGCAGCCAGACGTAGACCAGGACGCCGATGATCACCGTGGCGTTGAGGGTGTGCCCGCTCGGGAAGGACGGCGAGTTCTCGAACGGCGGGACGGCCAGCTCACGGGGTGGACGCGACCGCCCGATGAGTCGTTTGCCTACCGTCGTCATGGTGAGGGACCCGGCCGCAGCCACGAGTGCCAGGACGAGCGGGGTGCGAGAGCGCCAGCGCCACACCATGACCGCGACGGCGAGGGTGGCCAGGATGGGCATTCCGACTGGGCCACCGATATCCGTGAACGTCGTCAGCGCCCGCTCCAGGAACGGCGTGCGGGTCCCCACGGCATACTCGAGGATTGGTTGGTCCAACCCGGCCAGCTCACCCTCGTCGGTGACCGATTCGTAGACCTGGGCGGCCAGCGCCGTCGTGAGCACTGCCGCGAGGGCACCGACCCCGGCGATGACGGCCAGGGTCCAGCGCGCATAGGCGCCGATCACGTGGTTGACCAGGCCCACCAGCCAGGCGCCCAGCCGGGTGCGCCAGTGGGTGAGGTCGCGGGGGCCGATCGACTCTTCCTGAGGGTCGGTGAGCGCCGGTTTGACGTCGGTGGGGCCGCTCATGGATTCCTCTCCCGGTTCCGCGTGGCGAGAGGCCAGCCTAATGACGGGTGGCTGGACCTGGCGGACCGCGAAACGTTCCGACTCGCCGTCAAACCCGGGCAGGGGGGACCCGGGTATGCCGGCAAACCTTCCGACTCGCCGTCAAACTCGGCCTGGCGGTCGAGATGAGGCCCCCGCCAGGTCAGGGAGATAACCGGAATTGCCAACCGGCTGCCGACCCGGCCCATCTGGCATAGCCTCACCGCATGCAGTCACCGTTCGCCTCGCTCGCAGCGGCACCCTTCGTCGCCCTGACGACCTTCCGGCGCACCGGCGCTCCGGTGTCGACGGCCGTCTGGGTGGTGCAGGACGGCGATCGCCTCGGCGTGATGACCCCCGCCGGCACGGGCAAGGTCAAGCGGCTGGCCCACACCTCGCGAGTCACGCTCGCGCGCTGCTCGCGCCGGGGTGTGGTCGAGAGTGGCGCCGGGACGATCACTGCGGCCGCCACAGTCAGCCAGGACCCGGCTGACATCGAGCACCTGCGTTCATTGCTGCGCGCAAAGTACGGATTCGAATACCGCCTTTTCATGGCCATCGAGAAGCTCGCCAAGAGGATGCGGGAAACGCCCCGTGTTGCGGTCTGGATCGTGCCGCCCCCCGCGTGAGGACATGCCCACCGCGTCACCCTGACGCCTTTGGCATGACCAGGCCGACGCGCTCGCTCGTGTAGCCTGGCTGCGTCGTGGGGTGGCCTGTGGGGTTCGGGGGGGGCGCGCCGACGACTTCAGCGACGCGGTGTCATCGAACGAGTGGCAGCGAAGGAGTAGCGAGGCGTGAGAACCGATACCTCGCATCGGTATGCCGTCATTCTCGCCGGCGGTCGTGGCACCCGATTGTGGCCGATCAGCACCCAAGAGCAGCCCAAACAGTTCCAGGCGCTCGGTGACACCCGGCCGCTCATCGCCCAGACCTTCGACCGGCTCAAGGAGTGTGTCGGGGCCGGCCACATCTTCGTCTCGACAACTGCCGAGTATGCCGACGACGTCCTGGCCTCGCTCCCCGAGCTCAATCCCGCCCACCTGGTCGTCGAGCCGCGACCCGAGGGCAAGCCGGCGGCCTTCCTGTTGATCGCCCACCGCATCGCCGCCGTCGACCCGGCCGCGGTCGTGCTCAGCGCCGCGTCAGACAGCTCGATCGTGCCGCTGGAGGCATTCCAGGCCGCCGCCGACCGGTCCTTCGATTTCGTCGAGGCCCACCCCTCGTGGACCACCTTGCTGGCGATTGCGCCGACCCACGCAGACACCTCGCTGGGTTATGTGCGGGCGACCGGCCACGCGATGGGCGTGACCGGCATACGGGTCGCTCGTGATTTCCTCGAAAAGCCGAGCCATGCCGTGGCCGAAGAGTTCCTTGCCGCGCACGACTATTTCTGGAACACCTCGCACTACTGCTTCTCGGTGGCCACCCTCAAGGAGGCCTACCAACAAGCCTCGCCCGAGCTGGGAGCCGCCATCACGGCATACGCGAGCAGTGGCGACCCGGCCGACTATCGCGGAGATCCGGGACCCGACCACGAACTGTTGCCGTTCGTCGACTGCGGCTGGCCGATCGGGGTCGTGGAGTCGGACTTCCGGTGGTACGACATCGGCACCTGGCCCTCGCTCTATCGCGCGCTTGCCGACAGCAAGGGCACCGACCTGGTCACTTCGGGCGGGCATGTCGACCTCGACTCGAGCTCCGGTCTGGTCGTCAACGACAGCGCGATGACCGTCGTCACCGCGGGCATCGAGGGCCTGGCGGTCATCGTGTCCGACGCCGTCGTTCTCGTCGCGCCGATCGCGACCCTCGAGGACCAGCCCCAGACCATTGCCCAGTTGCAGCAGCGTTGTGCCGGAGTCGCCGGCCCGGAGAGGGATATTCAGTGAGTCACACCAGCCTCGAGATCAGGTACACCCCCTCGGGAATCGATCGAGACGGCATCACGGCCCTGCTGTCACGCTTCAGCGTCGACCGGCCGGTCCACATGGTCTTCATCGGCACCAAGCCCGACATCATCAAGCAGTACCCCGTCTGGCAGGAGCTCGCCCGCCGCGGTGAGCAGGTCGCGGTCTGTCACAGCGGGCAGCACACCGACTACGCCTACTCCGAGGGAATGCTCCAGGAGTTCGGTATGCCGGTCGACATCCGGTTGGTCATGGGTGACGGCCTCGACCTGGGCGCCCGGGTGGCCGCGCTCATCACGTCGGCCAACTCGGTCTTCCTCACCGCCAGCGAGACTGGTCACACCGTCGTTCCCTACACCCACGGTGACACCGCCACGTCGATGGGTGTCACCGTCGCGGCATACATGAACCGGGTGGCCTGTGTGCACGTGGAGGCGGGCATCCGCACCATGACGCCCAAGCGCGAGTTCCTCACCCGGCACATCGCCGACTTTGAGGCCGGGCGGTTCGACTGGGACGCCTACCTCGCTGGGCACCGTGAGCTGGACACTTATGCTTTCGGGAGCAAGGAACCCTTCCCCGAGCAGTTCAACACCCGGGTCTCCGATGCGGGCACCGGATTCCACGCTGCCCCAGTCGAATTGGTGCGCGGGTTCCTGCTCAACGAGGGCTACCCGGCCGACGCGATCGCCGTTGTCGGCAACACCGTCGTCGACGCGACGCTGGAGGCCAAGGAGCGGGCGGCGTCGTCGACGATCTTCGAGCGGTTCCCGCAGCTGCGCACCGGTGAGTTCATCCGGGTCTGCCTGCACCGCCGCGAAAACACCAACGACCGCGCGCGGTTCACCTGCTACTTCGACGCCGTAGAGATGTTGCTGCGCCGTGGCCACAGCGTGCTGTGGGTGTCGCTCAAGGGCACCGAGTGGGCGCTCAACGCCTGGGACCTGCAGGGTCGGCTCGATGCCCTCGCGCAGGAGTTCCCCGAGACGCTCATCGTCACCTCGGTGTGGCCGGAGTATTCCGATGTCATCGCGGCCTTCCTCAAGTGCTCGCTCATCGCCACCGACTCCGGCTCGATGCAGGAGGAGGCCAACACCCTCGGCGTGCCGTGCGTGACGATGCGCTTCGGCACCGACCGCGGTGAGTCGCTGCTGGCCGGCGGCAATGTGCTGGCTCCGCCGGTGTCGGCCGGGTTCGTCGCCGAGGTCGTGAGCGCGGCCTCGCGGCACCGCGACCAGCTGGTCGCCGAGCCGATCTACGGCACCGACTGTGCGCTGCGCCTCATCGACGAGGTGCTGGCCCGGGTCAAGGTGCCCGGTGGCCTGTTCCGCAGCGAGGAAGAGGTGCTCCGACTGCCGGGTTCGGATTCGGACTGGCCGTCCGAGCCGGTGACCCGCGTGACCGTCTGAACCGAACGGCATACCGCCGCGGCCGATCGCGGTCACCGCGACGAACACGACGTGAGCCAATTTGCGGGTTCAACCCCGACGAAGCAACAGATTGGCTCATGTCGCGAGGGTGAGTGCCAGGGTGAGTGCGAGTGTCAGGGCCGGGCTCCAGAGTCAGGCCAGGGCCAGTGCCGCAACCTGGTCAGAACTCCAGCAGCGTCGCCGAGTCATAGGTGACGGCCTGCACGTTCCGTGGTGCCGACCCCGATCGCAGGACGGCCTGCTCGACGGCGCGCGCGTTGGCTCCGACGTAGCTGATCGTGGCAGAGGCAGGCGAGCGGCCCGGATGCCATTGCATCCGCACGGCGCCGGCGTCGGCGGCCTCACCCAAGACCACCTGGAGGGACCGTCGGGCCCATCCCAGCGCAGTCTCCGGCACGGTTGGCACCTGGCCGAACTCGTCGATGTCGGTGCGGACGAGTTCGATGCGCACCCCGCGAGTGCGGGCGGCGTGCAGGGCCGCCTCCGTCGCTGGATCGACCAGGCCGGGAGCGGTGAGATGGTCTCGGATGGTGGCCTCGACGACCAGCAGTTCGCGGCGCTGGGCACCGGTGAGGACTCGAGCCTGCTGGACGAGCACGAGGGCTGGAGCGGCGAGCCGCTCGAGGGCGGCGACCCTGCGGCGGGCCTCCCGAGTCCGCTCCTGCTCGACGGCTTCCGCCAGCCGCCAGTCGGCGGCCGTCCGGGTGGCCTGCGCGACCTGCTCCCAGGACTCGTCCAGGGTCAGCCGCAAGAGGTGGCCCGAGATCACGGTGACGAGCAGGACCGGGAACGGACCGGCATACGCGCTGAAGAAGTTGCGGCTGTGGAGAGCATCGACCACTCCGACGCCGGTGACGGCAACGGCCGCGGCCGCGAGACCCAGACCGGGCCAGGAGCGGAAGGCAATCGCCCCCAACGCGGGGGTCAGGGCGCTCAGCTGCCAGTAGCGCCAGTCCGGGCCGGCATCGGATGGGTGGTTGATCGCGACGAGGGCGGGCAGTCCCGCGATGACCGCAGCGCTGGCCAACATGCCGCGCGAGGTCGCGGGCAGCAGCGACACCGCCGCCGTCACCCCGACCACAGCCGCCACAGCGACGAAGGCCCAGGCCAGGGCCGGGGCCGCGAGCCAATGTCGTGACCCGAGCAGGACGGTGACGACGACGACCACCGCACCGAGGGTCATCATCGGGGTGAAGGCCCGCAGCGACCACTGCGCTCGCGACAGTTCTTCGGCCGCGCTCAGGGTGCTGGACACGTGGGCATCCCAGGTGATGGTGACCCGCGTGCCGTGCCCGGGCGCCGACCAGAACCGCACGGCTGCGCCGACGAGGGCAAGCCGAGCCTGGACGGTCCGCAGGCCGGTGCGCATCGAGGCGCTGTCCGGGCTGAAACCGCTGCCGTCGTCGCGCACGACGAGGGTCACGTGGGTGGGCGACACCGAGCCCTCGACGAGCACCTCGTGCTGTCCGGAGTGGCGGGCGACGTTGACCAACAGCTCGCTGACGGCCTCGACGACCGCGGTATGGACGTCGGGTTCGGTCAATTCACCGGTCACCGCGAACCGGGCCTGCAGTCCGAGCCGCCGAGCCTGTTCGCGCCAGACGGGCACGAGGTCGGCTGTGCCGCTGCCCCGGTCACCGTCGCCGGTGATCGAGGCGGTGGCTTCGTCGGCCAACTCACGGGCGGCCGAGGGCACCGGACCGTCGGGTGCGCGCCCGGCCGCGAGCAGCGCGCCCAGCACCTTGTCGTGGATGAGGCCGTCCCAGCGCACCCGTTCGATGGCCCGCCGCGCTGCCCGGGTGGCCTGCTCCCGGGCCAGCCACTCGGCCTCCACGGCCTGCTCGACCTGGCCGGCCGTCCGCTCCAAGAGGAAGACGACGGCGGCGACGACGAGCCCACCGAGGGCCTGCAGGCTCGCCTCGACGGCGGCCTGAGTCGGCCCCAGCGTGGGGGCGCGCAACACCCCGACGTATGCCGCGAACGCCGGCACTCCGAAGGCCGCCGCGCGGGGCCCGAAGGCAAGCGCGGTGAGGCTCATCCCGGCTCCGAGCACGTGGAACAGCGGGGGGTATCCCCGGAAGTCGGACCGGAGGACGAGCGGATGCACGACCAGCACGAGGTAAGACGTGGCGACGAGCACCCGCATCGGCAGGCGGCGTGGTGCGGTGCTCACGCATTGCCGGCTGCACCAGGCCAACTCCACGGCGAGGACGGCTGCGGCGATCCACCCGAATCCGAACCGGTAGGTGTCCGGCAGGCGGACCAGGTTGACGGCCGTGAGCACCAGGTTGACCAGTCCCAGCCCGGTGCCGGCGCGGTAGAGCGCGGTCCGCACCCGCCGCACCGCCGGGTTGTTCGGGGGGTGGCGTGGCGGGTGGCGCGGGGGCTGGCGCGGGGCGGGGCCGACGAACTGCTGCATCGCGGGGAGGCTCAGCCGGTCGACCCACCGGATGGCGGGTCCAGGTGGCCGTCCTCGTCGGCCCGGCGGTAGAGGTCGGTCTTCGTCGGGGCCGGGCGGCCCACCTCGGCATACTTCGACCGCACCCGCCCGAGGTACTCCTTAGCGGTGTCCTCGGCAATGTGCAGGTGCTCGGCGACCACGCGCAGCGGCAACCCCGCGGCATACAGGCGCAGCACCTCGGCCTCCCGACGGGCCAGGTGAGGTATGCCGGTGCCCGACACCGCTTCCATCGCCGCCGCCCAGTCGGCATTGAGGAAGGCATCGCCCCGGGCGGCCAGCAGGATGGCCTCGGCGAGGGTGGTCCACTCCTGGTGCTTGCCGACGACGCCGAGCGCACCCGCGCGCAGGCACCGCGCGAGTCTGCCGGGTTGTTCCACGGCCGTGTAGAGCAACACCGGGCATCCTGCAGCGACGACCGCGCGCACGTTGTCCTCTGGGACGCTGCTGTCCGCGAGGTTGATGTCGAGCAGGACGACGTCGAAAGCCCTTCCCGCGGAGAGTAATTCGGCAACGGTGAGTGCGTCGGTGAAGGTGCTTCTCGGGGGCAGAAGGGCCGCGAGCCCGAGCGGGAGACCGGCGGAAATCGCGCGGTGGTCGTCGACGACACCGATGCGCAGGGGGGAGACCGGCATGGTTCATCCTGGCAGCGGCGCACCCCTGCCAGGGTCTTGCCGAACGAGGCGCATCCCACAATCGGGCGGCCTTCGGTCGCGGCTTTCGCGAGGGGAGATCGGCGCCGCGCCGCCCGTCAGCGGGCTTCAGGTCGGGCCGGTTGGCCCGCCTCAGCGGATCGGGCTGCGGCTCGCGCTGCCGCCGGCAGGGCCGCGGCGATCCTGTCCAGATCGGCGTCGGTCTGCGCCGTCGACACGAACCACGCCTCGAACGCACTCGGCGGCAGCCACACCCCGCCGTCGAGCATCGCGTGGAAGAACCGCCCGAACGCCGCGGTGTCCTGTCGCTTGGCGCTGTCGTAGTCGGTGACCAGGTCCGAAGTGAAGAACACCGAGAAGAGATTGCCGGCGGCGTTGAGCCGGTGCGGCACCCCGGCCTCCGACAGTGCCGTCGTGACCAGGCCGGCGACCTCCCGCGCGCGGGTGTCGAGCACGGCATACGCGGCCTCGTCGAGCAATCCGAGGGTGACCAGACCCGCGGTAGCGGCGGCCGGGTTGCCGCTCAGCGTGCCCGCTTGGTAGACCGGCCCGGCCGGCGCGAGCAGGTCCATGATCGCGGCCGGCCCCGCGACGGCCGCCAGCGGCAGCCCGCCGCCGATGACCTTGCCGAAGGTGAACAGATCCGGCGCCCAGCCGGCCGGCGCGCCCTCCAGCCCCCACCAGCCGGCCGGCGACACCCGGAAGCCGGTCATCACCTCGTCGAGCACCAGCAGCGCCCCGTATGCCGTGCACAGCCGGCGCAACCCCGCGGCATACCCGGGGGGTGGAGGGACGACGCCCATGTTGGCCGGGACCGCCTCGGTGAGCACGGCGGCGATCGTCGCGCCGCGCTCGGCGAAGAGCGTCTCGACGGCCGCGAGGTCCCCGTAGGGGATCACGACGGTGTCGGCGGCGACCTGCGGCGTGACGCCCGGCGAGTCGGGCAGCCCGAGGGTCGCCACTCCCGATCCGGCCGCGACGAGGAAGGGGTCGGCGTGCCCGTGGTAGCACCCGGCGAACTTGACGATCGTGCTGCGCCCGGTGGCGGCCCGGGCCAGTCGGACCGCGGTCATCACCGCTTCGGTGCCCGAGGAGGTGAAGCGCACCCGCTCGACCGGGGCGACGCGAGCGGCGATGGCTTCGGCGAGCTCCAGCTCCGGGACGCAGGGCGCGCCGAAGGACGCCGAGCGCGCCACGGCCTGCTGGACCGCTGCGACGACGGCCGGATGAGCGTGTCCGAGGATCGCCGGACCCCAGCCGCCGACCAGGTCGACATAGTCACGGCCATCGACATCGGTGATCCGGGAGCCGCTGGCAGACGCGACAAAGCGGGGTATGCCGCCCACCGCGCCGAACGCGCGCACCGGTGAGGACACCCCGCCGGGCATGACGGCCCGGGCGCGGGCGAACAACCCGGCGGACAGCTCGTTGGACAGCCCTTCGGATGGGTTGGCGGATGAGTCGGTCACGAATCCTCCTGCAGCCAGTGGGCCAGTTTGGTGGCCCAATAGGTGGCGATGATCGTGGCGCCGGCCCGTCGCACTGCGGTGTGCAGCTCGAGGATCGTCCGGCGCCGGTCGATGGCTCCGACTGCGGCGGCCGCCTCGACCATGGCGTATTCGCCGGAGACGACATAGGCCGCGACCGGCAGGTTGACGAGGTCGCGCACCCGGGCGACGACGTCGAGGTAGGCCGTCGCCGGCTTGACCATGACGATGTCGGCGCCCTCGGCGACATCGAGGGCGACCTCACGCAGCGCCTCGCGGGCATTGGCGGGGTCTTGTTGATAGGTGCGCCGGTCGCCCTGCAGAGCGGAGTCGACAGCTTCCCGGAACGGGCCGTAGAGCGCGGAGGCATACTTCGCGGCATACGCGAGCAGGGCGGTGTCGGTGTAACCCGCGGCGTCGAGTTCCCCTCGGACCCAACCGATTTGGCCGTCCATCATGCCGCTGGCGCCGAGGATGTCGGCCCCCGCCTGCGCGAGCACCACCGCCATCTGCCCGTATGCCGTGAGCGTCGCATCATTGTCGACCTGCCCGTGTGCGTCGAGGACTCCGCAGTGCCCGTGGTCGGTGAACTCGTCCAAGCACAGGTCGGCGATGACCGGCACCCCCTCGGCGACCTCGGCGGCCCAGCGGACCGCCTGCGCGAGGATGCCGTCCGGGTCGAGGGCGCCCGAGCCCGCGGCGTCACGGCGCGCCGGCACGGCGAAGATCATCAGCCCGCCGACTCCAGCGGCGACGGCCGCCCGGCAGACCTGCTGGAAGGACTCCCGGGTGTGCTGCACGACCCCGGGCATGGTGGAGATCGGCTTCGGCTCGGCCAGACCCTCGGCGACGAAGAGCGGCAGCACGAGGTCGGCCGGCCGCAGCCGGTGCTCCTGGACCAGCCGGCGGATGCCCGGGGTGCGCCGCAGCCGACGTGGACGCTGGCTCAGGTGGCCCCGCTCCGGTGGTCGGGTCAGCTCGGGCAGCGTGGCGGCGTCGGTCATGGCAGGTCTCCTGTCCTCGCGGCCGCGACGGCGGGCCGGGTCGAGCGGGGGTTGGCGCAGCAGCCGTCGGCGCAGCGTCGCCGATCACCCCGCGCTGCGGCCAGCCGGGCGGGGGCGCGGTGCGCGCCACCGGTCGCGTGATGGGCCACGAGGTCGGCGAGGGCGTCGAGGAAGCCGGGGTCGGTGCCGATGGTCGCCGCCCGCACGAAAGGCACACCCAGCTCGTATGCCGTCCGGCCGGCTTGGGTGTCCAGGTCCCAGCGGACCTCGACATGGTCGGTGAGGAAGCCGAGCGGGACGACGAGCACGCCGTCAGGGGCCGTGGGGTCTGCGGTGGCGCGGGTGGCGGCCACGTGGCCGAGGGCGTCCAGGATGTCCGGCTCCAACCAGGGGATGCTCGGCGCCCCGCTGCGCGACTGGTAGACCAACCGCCAGGCGAGGGGCGCTGAGGGGTCGCCACCGCGGCGGACGCGGCGAATGACTTCGGTGGCGACGAGGCGGTGGGCGGCGCTGTAGCCGTCCTCGCGGTGTGGGCCACCAGGTGGACCGCCGTCGTGCTGACCGCCCGACCTACCCCGCGGCTGACCGTCCGGCTGCCCATCCGGCTGCCCATCCGGCCCTGAAGCCGCCGCCGCCGTGACCGGCAGCGAGTGGGTGCTGAAGAGCACGATCGGCCGCGTGCTGCCCTGCTCGGCCAGTCGGTCCAACCCGTCGGCGACGGCCCGCACGTTGGCCTCGACCACGGCATCGAGCTCGAAGAACGGGCCGATCTTGCGGACCTCCACCGATGCCTCGGCCAACCCTGCGTCGTGCAGCCCTTGGCCGAGGTCTTCGCGGTATTGCCGGCACCCGGAATAGGACGGGAAGGCACTCGTGGCCAGCGCCAGGACCCGCCGAGCACCCCCGGCGGCCAGGGCGGAGAGCCCGTCCACGGCATACGGAGGGCTGTTGCGGTGCGCGAGGGTGACCGGCGCTGTGACCCCACGCGCCCGGAGCCGCGTCTCCAACTTCCCGGCCAGGGAGCGGTTCTGCGCGTTGATCGGGCTCACTCCGCCGAGCGCGAGGTAGAGCTCG
>JBGAQV010000028.1:27820-28162 GCA_044220505.1 Dermatophilaceae bacterium | reverse complement strand
GGTCCTTGGCCGTCCGGTCACCGGAGCGCTTCTGCTCGGAAAGCACGGCGTCCTTGGTCGCGGCCAGGACGCAATCCAGCCGGCGCAGGATCGTCATGGGCAGGACGACGTCGCCGTACTCCTTGGGCTTGTACGGCCCGCGCAGCAGGTTGGCGATGGACCAGATGAAGTTGGCGTCCGGCTTCGACGGCAAGGTGAGGTGTCCTCTCGTGGTGCGTGGCCCCATCCTTGCCCATCACTCCAGCCTCTCGGTGGAGCGGTCGTGGCCCCCCCGGTCGAGGCGCGGGGAAGACCGCGGGGGACGCCCCCCCGGGCACCCCCCAACCGCGGCGGGGCCGCGCC
>JBGAQV010000028.1:0-27810 GCA_044220505.1 Dermatophilaceae bacterium | reverse complement strand
GTCTGGGGGGGGGGGGCCCCTTCGTCCCCAAACACCCCCGCCTCTGGGGGGCGCGGGCTGGCCGGGGCGGTGCGTGCGGGGGCCACGACCGAGGGTCAGGCCGCCCGGATCAGCACGAAGCCTCGGCGGCGACTCTCATCAAGGTTGTCCCTCAGCTCGCGAGCGACAACATCCTCGACGTGTGGTGGGACCTGGCAGCCGCACGAGGAACCCCCGCCACGACCGTAGCCGTCAGGAGCCGCCTCCTCGCAGCGCAGCTCCGGCGGGACCCCTCGGGTCAGGGTGACACAGAGGTCGTGCTCGCACGCTCGACCCACCAGTTTGACGTGACAGCGATGCGGAGACATCGCCACCTCCTTCGCGGCCCAAGTTGGGCCGGGTTCGGGAGGCCTCTAGACTTGGCGACTGCTACATCGAGGTTGTCTAGATGACCTCCGGCGGGGCGAGCGTTGCAAGCGCTCGCCCCGCTTCTTCTTGTGGACAAGGACCCGTCTCTGCGGGCGGGCCCATCCTGACAGCCACCACTGACAGCTGCCGGGCTCTCGGGGGTAGGCCACGCGCGCGACGCTCCGGCGACCTGACCATTCATAACCAAATCTTTGCTTCCACCGCTCATGCATAAGGGGGCGGGAATGTTACATACGGCCTGTCGCTGCGCAAGATTGGCTGCATCTCGACAACAAATTCTTAGAATCGACGGCCGTTCTTACAAGTCGACACTAGAACGGTTGGGCCATGTTGGTGAAGCGGCTGTAGTGGCCCTGGAAAGCGACCACGATCGTGTCGGTCGGGCCGTTCCGGTGCTTGGCGACGATCAGGTCGGCCTCACCCGCGCGCGGTGACTCGCGCTCATACGCCTCGTCGCGGTGCAGCAGGATCACCATGTCGGCGTCTTGCTCGATCGAGTTGTGGACGGCGATGCCGTTGGCGATGAAGTTGTGCCCACCGACCACCGTCGCATCGAAGACCTCCTCGACCCCGTCAGCCTCGACCGACACGACCTTGTCCCAGAGCACGTCGTTCACGGCATACAGCTCCAACTCGGCGGAGTCGAGCACCGCGGCGACCCGTCCCAACCGTTCCCGCGACGGCGCGCTGCGATACAGGGCCGTCCCGTTGTAGGCCACCCCCAGCGCCGACTGGAACTCCCGCGCCGACATCCCGCGCTCGGACATGACCGACCGAACGGTGTCCCACACCTCGACCGGCACGGTGTCGATGTTGGTGTTGGCGGTCACTTCGCGGACGATCGACAGCAGCCGCTCGGCGGCCTCGCCGCGCGCGCCGTGCACACCGATCTCCTGCAGGAAGCGCCGCTGGCTGTCCGCCCCCGAGATATCCAAGGCATACCCCGGGCGATACCCCTGCTTGTGCACGGTGCGCAGCCGGGTCGAGATGCCGAACCGCAACAGCAATCGGGACAGGTCCTCGACCAGCCGCCTCGACGTGGAGGCGTAATAGACCCGTCCGCCACGCCCAGCCCGGTTGACGGTGACCGACCCATCGGTGGACCAGATGTGCCGAAGGAACAGCGCGATCTGCCGCTTTGACGCGTAGAACAGCCGCTCGGGCACGAACTTCTCGTGGCTGCGCAACCCAAACAGCCCCAGTTCGCTCAACCACGCAGCGATGGGATTGCGCACCCCGTGCGTGATCCGATACGGCGCGCGCAGCCGCAGCGTCGTCGCCCGCGCGGCGGCATAGTCGTCGCGCACCGCCACCACCCCGAAGGCGAGTGCCGCCTTCGTGACCGCGCGCAGGTTGTCCTCGTCAACCGACGCATAGCGCAGCGGCTGCCGCTTGACGAACGACCCGTCGCCGAGCAGGTGCGCAAGCAGCACGACCTCGTCGTCCACCCAAGGCTCGAAGCGCTCCGGAGCAGGGGTATGCCGTGGCACCGCCACGCGCGCGCCGGTGCGCAGCTCCCCCAGCGGCGTCCACCCGGCATACGTGAGGAAGGGGTGGTTGTCGGTCGCGCGGACCTGCTTGCCGGATGCCAAGGTGAGCCGCCAGACCGGTCGCACCCCGGTCGAGAAGACGTGCGTGAGGTGCCGGCGCACATACCGCAGCGACTCGTCGAGCGACCACACCGGCACGTCGCGCGCGCCCGTGTCATAGAGCTGGCCAATTGTCGTCTCCGCGCCGGTGTCGGCTCGCAGGATCCGGGTGTCGGCGGTCAGGCAGCCAGATTCCCTCAAATCGGACATCTGGGGGCGCTTGTCGGTGCGCTGCTCGGGCCCACGGTTGAGCTGCGAGATCGCGATGACCGGCACCTCGAGCTCCTTGGCCAGCAGCTTCAGGGCCCGGGAGAACTCCGACACCTCCTGCTGGCGACTCTCGACCCGCTTGCCCGAGGACATCAGCTGCAGATAGTCGATGACGACCAGCTTGAGATTGTTACGCTGCTTGAGGCGCCGGCACTTGGCCCGGATCTCCATGAGCGACATGTTGGGCGAGTCGTCGATGAACAGCGGCGCGTCCGACACCCGCCCCATCGTCGCGGCCAGCCGTTGCCAGTCGTCGTCGCGCATCGTGCCCTTGCGCATGTGCTGGAGCTGAATCTGCGCTTCCGCCGACAGCAGACGCATGGTGATCTCGGTCTTGCTCATTTCGAGCGAGAACACGACCGAGGCCATCCTGTGCTTGATCGCCGCCGACCGCGCGATATCCAAGCCGAGGGTCGATTTGCCCATGGCTGGGCGCGCCGCGACGACGATCATCTGCCCCGGGTGTAAACCGTTGGTCAGCGCATCCAGATCGGTGAAACCCGTTGGCACGCCGGTCATTTCGCCGGACTTGCCGGAGGCCACCTCGATCTCGTCGACGGTCAGCTCGAGGATGTCGCCCAGCCGGTGGTAGTCCTCGCCACCGCGCTTGTCGGCCACGGCATACACCTCGGCCTGCGCAGCATTGACGATGTCCTCGACATCGCCGCCGCCCTGCGCGTAGCCGAGTTGCACGATCTTGGTGCCCGCCTCGACCAGCCGACGCAGCACCGCGCGCTCGGCGACGATCTGCGCGTAATAGCCCGCATTGGCCGCCGTCGGCACCGACGAGATCAACTGATGCAGGTATGCCGTGCCGCCCACCCGCGGCAGCGAACCCCGCTTGGTCAACTCGTCGGCGACGGTCACCGCATCGGCCGGCTCACCACGCCCGTACAGGTCGAGGACCGCGTCGAAGATGACCTCGTGAGCCGGCCGATAGAAGTCGACGCCGCGCAACGTCTCGACAACATCGGCGATCGCGTCCTTGGACAGCAGCATCCCGCCGAGCACCGACTGCTCGGCCGCGACATCCTGTGGAGGAAGCCGGTCTTCGCCGGGCCCATCGCCCGACTGCGGGAACAGCTGCTGGATCGACACCGCTCCCCCGCCCGTCCCTTCCCAATCGACCAGTTGCGACACACCCGACGGCCCGAAAGCACACAGCCCGCCGCTCGCGAGCCTTTGACACACCTCACCATCGGCCACCGACACCCCACCTCGGGAGTCCGCGGCCGACATACCTCAAAATCCTGAAAAAGACCCGCTGACCTGCGCAAACACGCCCTGGCCCCACGTCTCGCGCAGCACCCTCAAGCCGAGCCGGTATGCCGTCCGGCGCGTCCTCCGCGCCGGCTCACCACCCTGCACACTGCCCTGCCGTCTGGGCCTGCGGACACGCTATTGCCCCCCGCCGACCCCCTCAACTTGCCCCTGTGGACGACCGGTGGACAAGGTGTGCGACACGCCCAACCGCGGTGTGCACAGTCATGCACAGGTTGTGGACAACCTGTTGATGACGGCCCCAGATAGGCCTCTGACACCCGCCCGCTGAGCACCCCACACCGTCCACCGCTGTGGAGAACAGAAACTTTCCGGGCGTGTCTGCGCCGCTGCCTGAGCCCGACGTAGCCTGTCGCCATGTGCCGAAACATCCGCCCGCTGCACAATTTCGAACCTCCCGCCACGGGCGCCGAGGTGCAGGCCGCCGCGCTGCAATACGTCCGCAAGATCGCCGGCACCGCCGCCCCGAGCCAGGCCAACCGGGCCGCCTTCGAGGAAGCCGTCGCCGCCGTCGCCGCAGCGACCGCCCACCTGCTCGACCACCTCACGACCAGCGCCCCGCCCAAGAACCGCGATGTCGAGGCGGCCAAGGCCCGCGCCCGCAGCGCCGCCCGGTTCGGCACGGTCTGACCGGTCACGACCGCGGCCGCCACACCCCGTCGGGCACCGGCCGCAGGGCGGTCACCGGCAGCACCCACTCGTAGATCCACACCCGCGCGGGTATGCCGTCCGGCCACATCCCAGCCCCACTCGCCGCCGCGCCAATCCCCTCCCCAGGCCCCTCCGAGGGCCCTTCCCACGGCACGAGCACCCGCCGATAGCGCGCGGGACCGGCCTCGCCATCGGTCACCCGCTCATACGCATCGAACTCGGCCCACGCCTGCGACACTGGCCGATCCACCCCCACCTCGACCAGGTCGCACTCGATCATCGACGTAGGCGACGAATCGCCCTGCACCGCAGCCCAATCCACGATCGCCGCCGGATACGCCCCGGTGTCGTAGAGCCACCCCGGCACCCGAACCCCGCGCACGAGGGTCCGCACCGCCGGCACCACGGCGCCCCCGACCGTCGCCATCCCCTCACGCAAGGTCCCGTAGACCGCCAGCACCGCCCGCTCCTGCGCCATAGCCTCGGGAGCGTAGCCTCATCGCTCATGGCCACCTCGCCCGCGTCCGGCTCCCCACCCGAGCCATCTCGGCCTGAGTCGTCCAAGCCCAAGGCATCTCGGCCCGAGCCCCACGCAGCGCTCATCGCGGCGATCCACGCGGCACTCGCCACCCACTCGGACCCGGTCCGCGCCGCCGGCCAACAGCGCTACATGAAGTCCGCGATCCCCTACCTCGGCCTCACCAGCCCGCTGCTCAAGCGGACGCTGCGACCGATCCTCGGCGACCCGGCATACCGGCTCGACAGCCGCGAGCGCTGGGAGGCGACCGTCCGCGGGCTCTGGGACGGCGCCACGCACCGCGAACATTGGTATGCCGCGCTGGCCCTCGCGGGGCACCGGCACTACCGCGCGTGGCGCGACCTCGACGTGCTCGGCCTCTATCGGCACCTCATCCTCACCGGCCAGTGGTGGGACGTCGTCGACGAGATCGCGACGCACCGACTCCGCGAGGTGCTCGACGACCACCCAGTCGCGATGTCAACCACGCTGCGGCAGTGGGCCATTGACGACAACCTGTGGGTTCGTCGCAGCGCGATGCTCAGCCAGGTCGGTCGGCGCGACCGCACCGACCCCCGCCTGCTCGCCGACACGATCACACCCAACATCGAGGGACGAGACTTCTTCTCACGCAAGGCAATTGGCTGGGCGCTGCGCGACTACGCCCGCACCGAGCCCGACTGGGTGCGGGCCTTCGTCGCGGCACACCCCGACCTGTCCGGGCTCTCCCGCCGCGAAGCCCTCAAACACCTCACCTGACGTGCCCCCGCCCCCACCGCCGCCGGCGCCCCAACACCCGACTCCCCCGCCCCCTCCCGCCGCTCGACGGGAGATCCTCGGGTTGGCCGTTCCGGCCTTCCTCGCCCTGGTCGCCGAACCGCTCTACCTGCTGGCCGACTCCGCGATCGTCGGCCACCTCGGCACCGTTCCGCTCGCCGGGCTCGGTGTCGCCGCGTCCGTGTTGCTCACTGCCAGTGGGCTGTTCATCTTCTTGGCCTACGCGACGACCTCGCAGGTGGCCCGCCATCTCGGCGCCGGCAATCGGGCCGCCGCCATCTCGGCCCGCTCGCCGCAGTCTTCGGCGCCCCCGACGCGGCACACACCCAGGCGGTCGCCTACCTGCGGGTCGCCGCCGCCGGCCTGCCCGGCATGCTCGCCACCCTCGCCGCCACCGGCACCCTGCGCGGACTACTCGACACGATGACCCCGCTCCTCGCCTCGGTCGTCGGCCTGAGCGCCAACGTCGCCCTCAACGTCCTGTTCGTCCACGGCCTGCACTGGGGCATCGCCGGATCCGCCTGGGGCACGGTCATCGCCCAGACCGCCATCGCCCTGGCGCTCACCGCCGTCGTCCTACGCGGGGCTCGCGCCCAGCACGTGCACCTGCGCCCGCACCCCGGTCGCATCCTCGCGGCGGCGCGGGACGGCATACCCCTCGTGGTGCGCACGGTGGCCCTGCGCGGAGTCCTGCTGCTCTCGGTCTGGGCCGCCGCGCACCTCGGCGACGCCCCGCTCGCGGCCCACCAGGTCGTCGCGACGATCTGGAGCACGCTGGCCTTCGCGGTCGATGCGCTCGCCATCGCCGCGCAAGCCATTGTCGGGCGCAACCTCGGCGCCGGCGACCTCGCCGCCGCGCGCGCGGCCACCCGCACCATGCTGCGCTGGGGTGTCGGCAGCGGGGTGGTCCTCGGGGCGGCCGTGGTGGCCGGGCAGGGGGCCCTCCTGGCTGTGCTCACTCCCGACCCGGCAGTGCAGGGGTATGCCGGTCGCGCCCTGCTCGTCGTCGCGGCCGGTCAGCTCGTGGCCGGGTATGTGTTCGTCGCCGACGGCGTCCTCATGGGTGCCGGCGATTTCCGCTATCTGGCCTGGGCGATGCTAGCCAGCTTCACGGCATACCTGCCGATGGCGGCCTTCGTGCGCGCGCTGGGCGTCTGGGGCGAACCCGGCCAGGTGCTCGTCGTGCTGTGGATCGCCTTCGTCGCGTTCATGGCGGTGCGGATGGCGACCCTGTGGTGGCGGCTGCGCGGCGACGCCTGGGCCATCACCGGCGCCACCCCCCGCTGATCGTCCAGACCCGCGGACCCGCCGACCGCCCGGACCCCCGCCGGAGGCCCGAAACCCCGCCGACCACCCCGGTAAAGATCGCGATCTATGCACCTGGGTGCCGTTGCAACGCGAGCCGGGTGCACGGATCGCGATCTTGACCACCGCGCGGGGGTCAGCGGGGGCCGGGAGCCCGGCAAACCTTCCGACCCGCCGACAAACCCGCCCTGCCACACCCTGGGTATGCCAGCAAACCTTCCGACTCGCCGTCCTTCACGACCCGCGGGGCCGCGACACGCCGGCAAACCTTCCGACCCGCCGTCCTTCACGACCCGCAGGACCCCTTCACGACCCGCAAACCTTCCGACCCGCCGTACTTCACGACCCACCGGGCCCCGACACGCCCGCAAACGTTCCGACCCGCCGACAAACCCGCCCTAGCCACCGCCGGAAGCCCCGATCCCACCGACCAACCCAGCGAAGATCGCGATCCATGCACTTGGGTGCCATTGCGACGCGATCCAGGTGCCCGGATCGCGATCTTGACACCCCTGCGACGACCCGCGAGGGCCAGCGGGGCCCGGCGGGGGCCAGCGGGGCCCGGCGACACCCCGGCGGGGGCCAGTGAGGGCCGGCCAGCGACGCAGAAGCCGCCGAGGCCGCCCCTGTGGTCAGCGGACTTCGGACGGGGCCTTGAGCTGGCCGATCCCCGGGTTGTTGAGCAGGAACTGCGGCATCTTCTCGGCCGCGAGCGCCTGGAACATCGCCGTCGTCAGCGGCTTGTCGGCGTTGAGAATCGAAGCGCCCGCGGACGTCGTGCCGAAGCTCGTGATCGGCGAGGTGAGGAAGGTGACGTCATCGGTGCGAATGTCCTTGAGCGACAAAGCCAGTTGGCCGATCGCCTGATTGGACAGCGACTCGTCGACGACAAGATTGCGGGTGATCGCGCCGACCGATTGGTTGAGAGTGACCGGGTTGGTCAGGGTGCCCTTGGAGACCAGCTTGCGCAGCATCTCGCGCAGGAAGTTCTGCTGGCGCTGAATGCGGTCGAAGTCGCCGCCGGCGAGGCCGTAGCGGGTGCGCACATACATCAACGCCTCGTCGCCCATGAGGGTGTGCTCGCCCTTGGTCCACAGCACCTTGCCGTTGTTGTCCTTGACATCGGCGGGGATGGTGACCGTCACCCCACCGAGGGCGGTCGACAGGTCGCGGAAACCGTTCCAGTCGATGATGGCGACGTGGTCCATCCGGATCCCGGTGAACTGCTCGACGGTCTGCTGCATGAGGCTCGGGCCGCCGAAGGAGAACGCCGCGTTGATCTTGTCCTCGCCATGCCCTGCGATCGGCACATACGTGTCTCGCGGGATCGACACGACGAAGATGCGCTTTCGGTCGCCCGAGATGTGCATGACCATCATCGTGTCGGAGCGGTGCACGCCTGCCCGCCACCGGCCGCTGCGCAGCACCTCGGCGATGCTCGACCCGTCGTCGCCGTTGTCGGCCCCGGCCAGCAGGAAGGTCGTCCCGGGCCCGGCCGGGTCGTCCACCGGCACCGGCGCCGGCCGAGCACTTTCGGGCACGGTTGAGGTGAACCGCCCGATCCCGGACAACTGTTGGTTGGCATAGAACCCGACACCGGCGATGCCCGCGCCGATCATTCCGAGCAGGATGAGCAGCGCCAAGAACGCCTTGTGCCGCCGGAAGAAGCCGCCCCGACGCGCGCGGTGTCGCTCGCCGCGCGAGACCACGCCGACCCCCTGGAAGACATCGTCGGCGCCAGCGTCGACCGGCTCGACCGGCTCGTCGCCTAGCCCGCGTTCTACATCGCTCATCGCACTCTCTCCGTCAGCTGCGTCGGCCCCGTCAGCCCCGTCAACCTTGGCAGGATCACCGCGAGCAGGCCGTCGATCTCGTCGGCACAGATCCGTGCCGCCTCCTGGCCCCGCCCGTAGGGATCGGCGACATCCCCGGGCGACACCCCCCGCATCCGGTATGCCGTCCGCACCAGGTCCGCAGGCGACGGGCCCGCCGCCAGCCTCTCCAGCGCCATTGCCTCCGGCGCCATGGCCTCCGGCGCCATTGCCTCCAGTGCCGCCGCGAACTGCCGAATGGTGAAGGTCCGCGTCGTCAGCTCGGGGTACTCCTCGAGCACGAACGACCGGTGCGCCTCCTGCATGGTCAGCACCAGGTCGGCCGACCGCACGTGGGAACCCAACGGCATACTCGCGAAGCCTTCGGCCGACCCCCCGCGAGCCTCGAGTTCACGCGCCATCTCGGCGCTCATCGCCATTCCCGGCCGCGCGTGGGTGCCTGCCCCGGCAAACAGCACCCCCGAATCGGCCGCCGCGAGCGCGACCGCACGCCGCGTGGCGTAGGCCGAGCGGCAGATGTTGGCGGTGCAGACAAAAAGGACCTTCACGACGGCCCACTCTCCACGAGGAAGCCCCGAGCCACCAAGTCGGTGAGGAAACCCTCGACTTGGACGGCCAGCTCCTCGGCACTCACCGAGGCCTCGGCCGCGGCCTCCCGGGCGACCTCCAGCACCTGCGCCCCCAGCGCCCCGGCCGGCTCCACCGCGACCGCCCAGAACAGCAAGAACGCCGACCCTTCGAGCACGACGATCGGGCCGCGCGGCAGGAGGGCCAGGTATGCCGTGTCCGTCGCCGCCTGCTCGTCCTCCTCCGCCGTCACGTATGCCGTGTCCGGCCCGACGGCATACCGGCAGTGCACCCAGCGCGGCTCGGCCGGCGACGGGGAGGGTGTTGGCCGGTCGGAGCCCGATCCGGGTAGGTCAACGCGGGTGCAGTCGGCTGTCATGACGAACCGCCCCGAGGGCGGCGGGCGGCGCGGCGGCCGAGGCGCGTCCGCACCGAGCCGGCGACCACCTGCGAGCCGTCGCGCAGCCCGAGCCACACCCGGTAGCCGAACTCCTGCGCGATCTCGGCCCGGGTCGGCTCCCGACCGAGCCGCAGCGCGAGCGCGTCGGTGTTGACCGGCACCGAGTGCAGTGCAGCGCGGGCCTTGCCGCGCAGTGTCGGCTGGGCCAAGACCAGGCCGATGGCCTTCTCGAATCGGGTGCCACCTCGCGAATAGGCCGCCCAGAGTGCGTAATCGCGCGCCTCGCGGTGCTCGTCGAGTTCACCGAGGGCGGCGGCCAGCGCGACCGTCGAGCCCAGGTCGGCGGCGAGGGACCGGACGGCGCCCTGGCCGTCGCTGCCCAGCACCGCCCAGATCCTCGGCACGTCGGCCGTGCCGCGGGACTCGTCGCGGGCGGCGTGCAGCAGCAGCACGAGCGCCTGGCCGGTGCGATCTGGCACCTGGCAGGACCACCTCGCGATCGGCAGCTCCTGTCGGTCGGCCCACAGCCGGTCGAAGACCGCATCCGGGGTGGCCCGGAACCCGGGGAACTGCCGGTGCACGTCGATATATCCCCAGTCGGAGTTCCAGTAGTTGGCGGCGTGTTCGAAGGGCGACCCGGTCTCGAATTCAGAATAGCGCTCCCAGCCGAGGTCGGTCAGCGCAGTGACGAAGGTGTCGAGGTGGGCCGGGCGCACGAGCACGTCGACATCGGTGCCGGACCGGCCGGGGTAGCTCAGGGTCGGGTCGACGGCCGGCCCCTTGACATGCAGCAGGTCGACGCCGTGCTCGTCGGCGACCCGTTGGGTGAGAGCGTGGGCCAACCGGACCCGCACCGACATCGGCATGGGCATCGGGGTCGGCATCGACGTCGGCGCGTCGGTCATCGCGATTCACCCTCGACAAGATCGACGGGATCGACGGGATCGCCGGGATCGCCGGCGTCCCCGGCATCCACCTCGACGACGATCCTCTGCTCGATGAGGGTGCGCAGCTTGTCCTCGACGAGGTCGACGATCGGGGTGTCGGGCTCCCCGAAGAGCTCCCGCAGATGGTCACACGCCTGCGCGACCGTGTGCGGCTCGGCGAGCAACTCGACCAGCGCCGTGGCCACCGCCGACAGCCACACCACCGTCGAGTCGACGAGCACGATCGAGTCGCCGTCGACGACGAGCTGGTCGGTGACCCGCGCGAGGTATCGCGTCACGACAACCTCCCGGCCGGCTCCGTCGAGGGATCACCGAGCACCTCGGCCAGCGCCGGGCCGAGCGAGTCCACATCGCGATAGCTCAGCCGCAACGCCCCACCGACCGATTCCAGCAGGTCGGCCATCCGGTGCAGCGGCCGGGGGATCCGGGTGAGATACGAGGTCTGCGGCACGAGTTCCATGATCGCGGCCAGGACGGGCACCGGCGTCAGCTCCGGCTCGGCCGGCCCCTCTGCGGTGCGGCTCAACAAGACCACAGCCCGCAGGTATGCCGGCCCCGACCCCACTCGCACGTGGTCGGCGGGTGCGAGGGTTCGTTTGGTGCCCTCCCCGCCGACCCGCAGGACGATCGGCCGGGGGAAACCGTGGACGACCCCCTCCGGGTCGATCCCGACCGTCTCGTCGGACAGATAGCGATACGAGCGGCCCCAGGTGCGCGCCAGGGTCGACTTCCCGGTGCCGGACGGGGCGACGAACGCCGCCGCGTCCCCGGTCACGGGGTGGGCCAAGCCAGCCGCGTGGAGAAGCACCCAGGTGGGGTCGGCGTGATCGATGACGGTGCGGGTGATCTCGGAGGACAGGTCGACCGCCGCCGAGTCCGACCCGTCCGCGAAGGGCCCGGGGTAGTGCCGGGCCGGCACGGCATACCGGGACTGTTCGTCTGGATCCGGAGCGCAGTCGGCCCAGGTGCGCGCGACGCGGGCGAAGTCGGCCGCGGGGCACTCGAGACCCGGCAGGACGCGGACGTCCACCCCGAAGGCGCGGATCGAGAAGCCTTCTGGCGCGAGTCCGCCGTCGACCACGGAACGCCTCAGCTGCCGTCCGTCGGATGGGTGGTCTGCGCGCCCAGCTGCGGCAGGCTCACCGTGGCGTCATTCGGGCGCGGGCCATCGGCCGACCGGCCGCCGCCACTGGAGCCCGACCGCGAGCGCCGCCCGCCAGACCCCGACGAGCCCGACGATCCCGACGAACCTGACGAACCTCTCCGGCCCGACGACCGGCCTTTCGAGGACTTCTTGCCCTTGGGCTCCCACCACCGGCGCTTGGTGCGGCGACGGTTGCCCGAGCTGTAGGCCTTGTAGGCCTTCTCGTAGCTGGCGTAGCCCGTGCCATAGCCGTAGCCATAGCCGTAATAGACATTGCTCACCCCACGCTTGGGCGCGAGGTTCATGACGACGCCCAGCAGCCGGCCACCGACCTGGCCGAGGATCTTGCCGCACATCTCCAGCTCTTCCTTGCGGGTGCGCGCGGTCGCCAGCACGAGGATGGCGCCGTCGCACATCGCGGCGAGCAGGCCGGCGTCGGTGACCGGCAGCAGTGGCGGGGCGTCGAGGATGACGACGTGGTCGCGGCTGAGGTCGTCGATGAGCGCGTGCATGCGCCGGGAGCCGAGCAGCTCGCTGGGGTTGGGCGGGATGCGTCCGGCGGGCAGGATCGTCAGCCGCGGCTCGGACGTGCTCTGCAATGCGTCGTGGATCGAGACGTCTCCGGCGAGCACCTGGGTCAGGCCGATGGTGCCGTCGAGGTCCATCCGCTCGGCGACCCGCGGGCGGCGCAGGTCGGCGTCGATGAGGACGGTGTCCTGGCCCGCAGCTGCGAGCACCTGGGCCAGGCTGAGCGCGAGGGTCGACTTGCCCTCACCGGGGGTGGCGCTCGTCATGACGATCGCGCGGGGCGGGTTGTCGACGTGGACGAAGCGCAGGTTGGTGCGCAATTGCCGGATCGCCTCGGCCGCGTTGCCCAGGCCGTGCGGCCCGGGAGCGATGGCTTTGGCGAGCTCGTCGGTGCGCGGGATGACGCCCAGCACACTGGCATTGAGCAACGACTCGACGTCTTCGACGTGCCGGATGCGGCGGTCGATCTGCCGCTTGACCAGCGACAACAGGTAGCCCAGACCGAGTCCGCCGGCCAGACCCATGAGTAGGTTCATCCGCAGGTTGGGGGTAAACGGCGCACCCGGCAGGTATGCCGTTTCGACCTGCACCAGCCGCACCGTCGGCTCCACACCGGGGATCGGGTCGCCGCCGAGCGGGCCGCCGGACTCGACGGTCTTGACCTCGTTGATGAGGGCTCGCACGCCGGCGTCGGCCAGGTCGCGGGCTGCCTCAGGGCTCGATGCGCGGGCCGTGACCTGCACCAACACGCCACCTTCGGACCCGTACGCCGACACCGACCCCGGCAAACCGGAGCCCGGCGCCAGGCCCAGTTCCTTGACGACCCGGGCCTGGGTGGCGCGGTTGCCCAGGAAGGTCGCATAGATCGGCGCCTTCTTGCCGGCGAGGGTGAGACCGGTGAACGAGTCGCCCACTGTGCTGGAGTTGCCCGCCGACACATAGGCGGACGCGTCCGAGGCGAAGATTCGCGGTTGGGTGCGGGTATAGAGGGCCATGACCGCCAATCCCACGGCAACGGCGAGGATCAGGAGTTTCCAGTTGGCCCTGGTCATCCTGATGAAATCGAGTATGGTCACGTGATCCTCGTCGGTCGTGAAAGCGATGCCGGGCCCACCCCCGCCTCGAACGCCCGATTATACGCGGTTCACCCCGCCTGCCCTTGGTCAACGCGTCAGGCCACCGCTGTGGGAAGCCTGTGCCAAGCAGCTTCGGTGATCTTGGCTGCGCTTCGGTGACATTGGACCCTCACCGCAGCGCTGCTTCCCTCACCGGAGCGCCGCTTCCCTCACCGCACCCAGCCGGCCGGCCGGCATACCGGATGGGCATTCCTGGCATGTGGCCCGCATTAGAGTGGAGCCGAACCCCGATCCCGACCCCGTGAGGCGAACCCAGTGAAACGTGCCCTCATCACCGGAATCACCGGCCAGGACGGGCTTTACCTGTCCGAGCTGTTGCTCGCCAAGGGCTACGAGGTGCACGGGGTGATCCGCGGGCAGAACAACCCCAAGCTCGACCTGGTGCGCGCGGTCGTCCCCGAGGTGGTGCTGCACACCGGCGACCTGCTCGACTCGTTCAGCCTCGCTCGGGCCCTGGAAGCCGCCCAGCCGACCGAGATCTATAACCTCGGCGCGATCTCCTTCGTCGCCTACTCGTGGGACAACGCCCACCTCACCTCGCAGGTCACTGGCCACGGCGTGCTCAACATCCTCGAAGCCGTGCGCCTGTATGCCGGTGGCGACCGCGACGTGCGCTTCTACCAGGCGTCGAGCTCGGAGATGTTCGGCAAGGTGCAGGAGGTGCCGCAGCGCGAGACCACCCTGCTGTGGCCGCGCTCGCCTTATGGCGTGGCCAAGGTCTTCGGGCATTACATGACGATCAACTACCGCGAGTCCTACGGTCTGCACGCCTCCTCCGGCATTCTGTTCAACCACGAATCACCGCGCCGTGGGCCGGAATTCGTCACGCGTAAGGTCTCCCAGGCGGTTGCCCGGATCAAGCTCGGCCAGCAGGACTCCCTGCCGATGGGCAACCTCGACGCGTGCCGCGACTGGGGTTTCGCCGGCGACTATGTCGAGGCGATGTGGCGGATGCTGCAGCAGGAGCAGGCCGACGACTACGTCATCGCCACCGGTGTCACCCACTCGATCCGCGACCTGCTCGAGGTCGCCTTCCGGGTCGTCGGCATCACCGACTGGGAGCGCTACGTCACCCAGGACCCGCGGTTCATGCGCCCCGCCGAGGTCGAGCTGCTCATCGGCGATGCCAGCAAGGCGCGCGAGCAGCTGGGCTGGACCCCCACGGTCGACTTCGAGGGGCTCGTGACGATGATGGTGGAATCCGACCTCGCCGCGCTCACGCGCCGGCGGTGAGGTGATGGCTCGGGCCTTCGTCACGGGGATCACCGGGCAGGACGGCTCCTACCTCGCCGAAGCGCTGCTCGCCCGCGGCTGGGAGGTCCACGGCCTCGCGAGGCACCCACAGCCCGGTATGCCGTCCGCCTCCTGCCCGGCCCACGTCACCGTCCACGTCGGTGACCTCACCGACACACCGTTCCTCGCCGACGTGCTCGAGGACGTGCGCCCGGACGTGGTGGTCAACCTCGCCGGGATCTCGTCGGTGGCCGCCTCGTGGGCCGACCCGGTGCGCTGCGCCGAAGTCACCGGCCTGGCGGCGGTCACCCTGCTGGACCTGGCCTGGCAGCTGCAGGAGCGACACGGCATACCGGTGCGGTGGTTGCAGGCCTCCAGCGCCGAGATCTTCGGGCAGCCGGATCTGGCTGCGGGAGAGGCGATCACCGAGCGCACCCCAATCGCGCCGGTGAGCCCCTATGGGGCCGCGAAGGCGTTTGCGCATCTCACGACCGGGGTCTATCGGGCGCGGGGGATGCATGCCAGCACGGTGATCCTGTTCAACCACGAGTCGCCGCGCCGGCCGCATGCATTCGTCACCCGCAAGATCACCGCGACCGTCGCCGCGATCGTCGCGGGCCGAGCCGACAAGCTCGTGCTCGGCAACCGCGACGCCCGGCGCGACTGGGGGTGGGCCCCGGACTATGTCGAGGCGATGGTTCGGGCCATCGAGCACGACCGGTCCGACGACTTCGTCGTGGCGACCGGGGTGGCGCACTCGGTGGGCGACTTCGTCGCGGCGGCGTTCGCCGGCGCCGGCATCCGCGACTGGGAGAGCTTGGTCGAGACCGACCCGGCGCTGGTGCGGCCGACCGATCCCGCGGTGCTCCTCGGGGATGCGAGCAAGGCCCGCCAGGAGCTGGGCTGGACCCCGACGGTGGGTTTTGAGGAACTCGTCGCCCGGATGGTGGCCCACGACCTCGGCCACCTCACCACACCCGACTGACCACACCCGACGACCACTACCGCGAGATGTCGATTTCGGCTCTCTCCAGGCTCCCGGAGCAGCCGCAATTGACATCTCGCGGGTGCCGGTCGTCTCCAGCGGATCAGTAGGCGCCGCGGGAGGCGAGCACCGCGCGGACCGTGCGCACGAGGATGTGCAGGTCCTGCATCATCGACCAGTTGTCGACGTAGTAGAGGTCCAGGCGCACAGCGTCGTCCCAGGACAGGTCCGAGCGGCCGGACACCTGCCAGAGCCCGGTGAGCCCCGGGCGCACCCGCAAACGGCGCATGACATCACTGTGGTAGCGCTCGACCTCGCTGGGCAGTGACGGCCGTGGACCGACGAGGGACATCTCGCCGCGCAATACATTGACCAACTGCGGCAACTCATCAATCGACAGGCGCCGGATGACCTTGCCGATGCGGGTGATCCGCGGGTCGTCGGTCATCTTGAACAGCACCCCGTCGGCCATGTTCTGGGACTGCAGTGCCCGCAGCTTGGCCTCGGCGTCGACGACCATCGAGCGGAACTTCAGGCAGGGGAAGGTCGTGCCGTCGCGGCCGACCCGCTCCTGGCGGAAAAGCACCGGGCCGCCGTCTTCGCGTTTGATGAGCAACGCCGTGATCGCCATGATCGGCGAGGCGAGCAGCAGCACTGCGGCGGCGCCGACGATGTCGAAGGCGCGCTTGAGCCAGGTGGAGGCGGCTTCGCTCTGTGGGCGCTCGACATAGACCAGAGGCAGGCCGCCGACCGGACGCATGTGGACCCGGCCGCGGGAGACATCGGAGATGCTCGGGACGACGATCATCTGGGCGTTGTGGCTCTCCAACTCCCACGCCACCCGGCGCAGGTCGCTGGCCGAGGCGAACCCGGCCGAGGTGAAGACCACGGTGTCGGCATCGGTGCGTTGCACGGCATCGAGCACGTCGTTGACGTGACCCACGACCGGCAGCCCCGAGGACAACTCGACCTCGTCACCCAAGGGGGTGACCGCCCCGATGACGCGGTAACCCAGCCAACTCTCACGTTGTAGCACCTGGGCGACCTCGGTGACCGAGCGCTCCGGGCCGACGATGATCGTGCGCAGGGTGAGCTTGCCCGAGCGTCGGGCCCGCTGGACCATCCGGCGCAGCGCGAGCCGGCCGAGGATGAGCAGCGTGACGCCGATGACGAAGGTCAGCACGAAGAAGCCCCGCGGCAGCGCATAGCGCGCGAGATAGCACGCGATGCCGACGCCGCCGGCGGTGGTGAGCGAGGCGTTGAACACCCGACGGAACTCGAAGGTGCCCACCCCGAAGGACCGCGGCGAATACGCGCCCGCGACGACGAGCAAGAGAATCCACCCGACCGGAAGCAACTGAATGATCGGCATCACCAGTTGGTCGACGTCGCCGGTCTCGGGAAACACCGACAACCGAGAACGACCGAGATAGGCCAACCCCATCGCGACGGCGATCGCCAGGAGGTCGAGGATCACCATCGACGCGACGAGCCCCGAGGGGTGAGCGCCGGTACCTGACTGCCGGGCCGAGCTCATCCGTCGGTCGACCTGCTCGCGTCCCAAGACCATTCGCAACACGTGACATCCCCACTCTGCTGAGGCTGCCGGGCCCCGCATGTATCCCCCGCGGTGCCCTGAGCCATGAAACAACAAGCCCCGACGCGAGCCGACGGGTCGGTCGTGACGCTGCTGCGTCGCCTGGACCATGACCGTGTCCGGCTCGTCACGGGGTCCACCGCCTTGCTCGGATCACTGTACTCCGGTGCGCTGCCCAGCGCATCGGGGCGACTGTCCCACGATATGACGGCCGACGGCCACGGTCACGCGGGCCGGCCGGGGCCGCCGGGACCGCCGGGACCGCCGGGACGGCATACGAGGTCGGACACGGCCGAGCGCAGCGCGTTGAGGAAGTGCTGCTCAGCAAACGTAGCGGTATGCCGTCGGATCGCCTCGGCGTCCCAGGTGATGGCTTCCGCGGCGGTCACCGCCGCATTGATCGCCGCCAGCGTGGGCTCGTCGAAGAACACCCCGGTGCGACCCTCGTCGATGGTGTCGAGATAGCCGCCGTGGCGCAGCGCGACGGTCGGCTTGCCGTAGAGGCCGCCTTCGAGCGGGGTGAGGCCAAAGTCCTCGCGACTCGGGGCGACGATCGCGGTGGCGTGCTGATAGGCCCAGAGCATCTGGCCGTCGCTGAGGTCGCTGAGCATTCGGGACTGGGGGCCCAGGACGCTCGCGATGTGCTCGGCCTCGGGGCCGTGACCGATGATGACCAGCCGCCGCCCGGAGTCGCGGAAGGCGCGGGCAACGACCTCGACGTTCTTATAGGGCAGCAGCCGCGAGACGATGAGGTGATAGCCGGTGTCGGCCCAATCAGCCAGCGCGGCAATGGATTCGGTGGGCCGGTTGACATCGAGGGTGACCGGTGCGGGCAGCACGTTCGCGTCGAGCCCGTAGTGGGCCGAGATGCGCTCGCGGACCACCCGGGAGATCGCGAGATAGCCGTCGGCGCTCCTGGCGGACTTGGCGTCCCATCGGGTGAGCCAGGGCCGCAGCACCGTGAGCGCCCACCCGATCAGGCTGCGCGCAGGACGGCCGCCGAGGTAGTCGGTACTTTGGTAGAGCCAGCGGGCGGGCGTGTAGCAGTAGACCAGCTTGCGGCCGCCGCGGCGGGTCCGCACGCCGTGCGACCAGCCGCTGCTGGACACGACGACGACGTCGGCATCCGGGTCCAGCCGGGCGATCGCCCAGGGCAACAACGGCAGCGCCACCCGATGATGACGCCGGAAAAAGCGGATCCGGTTGAGCGGCGAGGTGACGATCGGCACGGACGCGAACTCCGGGTATGCCGTGTCGGGGTTGTGCAGCGTCGTATAGACCGTGGCGCCGGGGAAGGCGCGCACCATCGAGAGCACGACCCGCTCGGCGCCGCCGCGCTGGGTGATGTAGTCGTGGACGATCGCCACCCGGCAGGACGGGGGTGGGATGACCTCGACCTCGGGCAGCGCACCGTCGACCGCGACGGCAATCGCCGACTCCGCCGACACGGGCACCTCCCACGACTTGACTGCTGCAGATTGTCACAGCACCGATGCGACTCGGCGCGTCGACAAGTCCCCACCAGCAACGCGCACGGCACATCCTACCCCTGCTGGGGCGGGCCACTGTGGGCCCTCCGCGTCGCACATGTCGAGGACAGCGCACCAAAGCGGTCCAGGCCGGATTGGTCACCGCGGTCAGCGACCAGATGCGCCGGCCTGCGCGGCACCCTCGACGACCGCCGCGACGACCTTGCGTCCCACGGGTCGGGGAACCCACCGGGCAACCCCGTCGGCAACCCGGCCCACCCGCTGCAGGTGCGGTGGACGGCATACCGGGGCTGCGAGCGACACGAGCAGGTGCCACGCGGTGGTGCGCCAGGTGGCCGGGGGCAGTGGGCCGCCGGCGATCCGGGCCGCTGGATGTTTGGCCTGGAAGTGCGCCCGCGCCGCGCCGGAGTGGTAGGCGCGCCCGGCTCGCAGCGCCGTCGTCACCGCGGCGAGATGGTGGACCACTTCGAGTTCACGAGCGATAACGATGGGGATGCCGGCCAGGTGCAGCCGATAGCCCCAGTCGACGTCCTCCCAGCCGTAGGCCCGGAACTCGCCGTCGTAGGGTCCGATCCGGTCGTAGGTCGCCCGGGTCACCGACACATTGCCGCCCCAGAACCGCCAGGTCGAGTCGGCCGGGGCGAGGTATGCCGTGGCTCGGGCGGCGTGGTCGGTCGGGGCTCCGTAGGCGCGCGCGTAGGGAGTGTCCGGGAAGGTGTTGCGGCACAGGCCGACCACCCCGATGGCTTCGGCGGCTTCGGTATGCCGTGCGACGTGCCCACCGACGAAGCCCGGCCCGAGCTCGAGATCGTCGTCGCAGCGGATGAGCACCTCGCCCCGTGCGGCTGCGAAGCCGGCGGTGAGCGCAGCGGCCCGGCCCTGGTTCTCCGGCAGGACGACAACCTGCGCCGGACGGCCGAGCTCGCCCAGGTGGCGGCGGACGACGAGTTCGGACCCGTCGACGTCACCGTCGATGACGACGACGATCTCGATCTCTGGGTAGTCCTGGGTGGCCAGTGCGGTGAGCAGCACCGGCAGCCGGAGCGCTCCGGCGTGGGTGGGTACGACGACACTCGCGAGAGGAACCGGGCCGGCGCAGGGCGCGGCAAAGGTCATACCGACTCACTTCCCCACCCGAGTCTGGACAAAATCCCGCATAAGCGACCCCGACCTATCGCTGCAGCATACGAGGTTTCCCACCGGCGGCGTCCGGCGGTGGTCAGGGCCGTCCTGGCGAGCGGGTCGGCGAGGTCGGTGAGCGCCCGGTCGATGGTGGCGGCCAGGTCGCTCGGATCACCCGCCCGGGCCACGAAGCCACGGCCCGGAGGGAGGATCTCCGGGAGGATCTCCGGGAGGATCTCGGGAAGGGCTCCGGCGTCGGTGACGACGACGGGCATGCTCGCGGCCAGCGCTTCGGCAACCACCAACCCGAAGGACTCGGGAGCCCGGGAGGGCACGACGAGCAGGTCGATCCGAGCGAACAGGTCCGCTGGTGCGGCGACTCGGCCGAGCCGCTCGACCCGGTCGCCGGCGGCGTCGAGCGCACGGCATACCTCGTCGGCGTCCCGGCCGTAGAGCGGCTCCCCCGCGACGACCAGCCGCACGTCGGGGCGGGAGCTGTCGGCGAGCCGAGCCACCGCGACAAGCAGGTCGAGGACCCCCTTGGCGGTCGTGAGCCGGCCGAGGTAACCGATCGTCGGCGGCCGGTCGGCCGGGCGCTGCGGCGCCAGACCGGCCAAGGCGGCCGGGTCGGCTGATTCAGCCGGGTCAGCCGGGTCGGGCCCGAGGGTCCAGTTGGGCAACACCTCGGCACCGGGCACGTGCCGCGCGAGGAAGTCCGACGGCACGAGGGTGAGGCGGGCGCCGACGCGGGCCAGCCGGGTGAGCACCCGCTGCGCCCAGCCCTCCGGGAGTTTGTGCAGGTGGACGACCTTGCGGCGGTCGCCGACCGCGGCCACCGCAGGGACCAGCCCCGCGCACCAGAGCAGCCCCTCGCGGTGCGTGGCGCGCCACCAGGCCAGGCGCAGCAGGTAGCCGCGCCGGCCGGCCGCGGGAATGCGCACGCACGGCATACCCTCGGCTGTTGCCGCTGCGAGGACTTCCGGCGGGCGTGCGGGAGCGACGACGGCACACGGTATGCCGTGTCGCCGCGCCTCCCGTGCGACCTCCAGCGCCATGAGCTCCCCGCCACCGAGGCCACCGTTGTTGACCGCGACGTAGAGGCGCCCCGGGGCGGGGTGCCGGGTGCGCGTCGTCATGTCGATGGGCCGTGCGGCGTCGAGGCGGGCGGGGGCGCGGCGGCCCTCCGGGACGACAGCGGGAAGGCGCCCAAAGCGCCGCGCTCCCACGCGGCGGGCACGGCCATCGCGCGCGACCGACGGGTCCGGGAGACGACGCCCCCGTCGGGATGGTTGGCGCGCACATAGTGCAGGGCCAACCCGAGCAAGACCATCCCGGTCGTGGAGAGGAAGACGTCGCCGAGGTAGAGAGCCATCCCGAGCACGGCCGTAGCCGAGCTCTCCATCCACACATTGCGCCGCTCGGTGGGCAGCGACATCAACGACCAGAAGACCCCGGCATAGGCCGCGAGGATGAGGACCAGCAGGGGCCAGCCACCTTCGGCGCGAGCGGCCAGGTAGGAGCTGTGGTAGAGGAAGATGTTCTCGCCAAAATTGACGAAAGCCGTGTTGGGTCCGGTGCCGTACCAGGGGGCAGCGGCGATGTGCGCGTCCTCGAGCAGGAGCAACTGATCGCGCAGCCAATCGCTGCCCGCGCGGTCGGCGAAGGATCCCGTCTGCTTGTATTCGCTGCCGAAGGTCGCGATCGCCCAGACGGCGACGACGGGCACGAGCACGCCTACCGACCGCGCCGTACGGCGCCCGATGAGTCGCCACCCCAGGGCCACGGCCGCCGAGAAGAGCGCCGTGCGGGACTGGGTCATGACGATGGCCACGACGAAGATACCCCCGAAGAGGATCTGGCGCTTGCGCGTGGGTTGGCTGCCGATGATGAGTGGCCCGAGCACGGTGAGGATGAGGCCCGCGACATTGGGATCGCCGAAGAAGCCGGTGAGCCGGCCCGGATATGCGTCGCCGCCGATCTTGACGAAGGCCAACAGGGTGGCCGCCGTCACCCCGGCCGTGATCCCGAGGGCTGCGGAGCGGGCATGGATCCGCCCGGTGGCCAGGGCCAGGACCAGCAAGAAGAGCAGGGCGAGGTGCAGGATGCGCCGGCGCCCGTCGAGCCCGAGGGTGTAGGTCGCTCCCGGACCGTTGAGGTACATGCTCGCCGTGAGCAGCACGAGGATCGCTGCGAAGATCCAGGCGATCCACAAGCCCCGAGTGCCCCGGATCCGTGGCGCCCGCACGCTGGCCAACACGGCCAGGCCGGCCACCGCCACGTCATTGAGGACGAACGGCAGGCCCGGCACCTCGAGGCGCTCCAGGGGCAGGACGAACATGGCCACCATGTCGATGAGGAGGATCTGGCCCGTCCAGGCCTCGACCCGCTGCTGGTCGGCCAGCACCGGCTGCTCCCACGATGACCCCGGGGTGACGCTCACTCAGCACCGCCCACCCGCCCGCGCGACCGGTCACGCGCCGCCCGGGCGTTGGCTCGCGCGTTCAGGAGCGCGGTGCGCACTCGGCGGCTGACCGGGCCCTCGATCGTGGCGTGCAGGACGACGGAGATGGCGATGACGACGCCCGACACGGCGACCATGGCCGGCACCCGCCCGAGGACTGGGATGAGGGCAGCCAGCAGGACGACGCCGACGACCTGGTGGACCAGGTAGAGCGGGTAGCTGATCACGCCGAGGGCGTGCAGCGGGCCTCGGGCCAGCAGACCGACTCGGGGCGCGGCGACGACAGCGGCGAAGAGCAGGACGACGAAGGTGACGACCACCGCCCCCCGGAAGCCCCGCATGATGGCAGCGTCGAGGATGGCCACGCCGCCGAAGCCGAACGCCAGCGGCTCGATCACCTCGCGCGAGCGGGACACGTAGAACATCATCCCCGCGGCGAACAGGCCGGCATACTCCGCGAGGGTGAGGGTGAGGACCGCCTTGGCCGGCTCGGAGCCGGGGTGACCGGCCGCCCAGAGACAGATCGGCACCGACCCGAGCACCCACGCGCTGGTCAGCCGACGCAGTGTCGGAATGCTGATCCGGCATCGGGTCACCGCGAGGTAGATGGCCAGGTAGGCGTAGAAGACCAGTTCCAGGGCGAGGGTCCAATAGACCCGGTCGACGTTCTCGACGAGCACGAACCGTTGCAGCATCGTCGTGTTGACGAGCACCTGGGCGAGGGTGACCCGCACCGGCTCGGCCCGGCTCACGACGATGACCGCCGTGGTCAGGGCCAGCGCCGCCCAGTAGGTGGGATAGAGCCGGGTGACCCGCGCGATGACGAAGTCGCTGGTCACCCGGGCTCGCTCGGCGGTGAGCAGGATGACGAAACCGGAGATGAGGAAGAACAGCTGCACCCCGTATTCGCCGTCGACGAAATCGAAGGGGGCGGACGGCATACCGGGGTAGTAGCCGTCGAACGGGCTGGTGTAGTGGTAGACGAGCACGGCGCCGACGGCGAGCCCGCGCAGCCCGTCGAGCTCGGCGAAGCGCCGCTGGGGGCCGGTCATCGGCTCGCCTGCCGGGTGCCCTGACGGGTGCCCTGCCGGGTGCCCTGCCGGGTGAACAGAGCAGTCAGCAGAGCACGGAAGCGGCGGCTCAGGCTGCCTTCGACCCACCGGTAGGAGATCCAGGCCAACAGCACGGTGACGGCGGTGGCGACGAGCATCGCGGCCGAGCGGCCGAGCGCCGGGGTGAGCTCATAGACCAGGGCGAACCCGGTGACCGTGTGCAGCAGGTAGTAGGAGTAGCTGATCCGGCCGAGGAAGTGCACCGGACCGGATGCGAGCGCAGGCACGGCCGAGGCCGTTGTCACGGTGAGGAAGAGCAGGACGAGCAGCCCGATCATCACCCCGGCCAGGGGGGTGTGCAGCAGGGTCGCGGTGAGCACGGCGGCTCCGGCGAACGGCAGGGTGAGCGGGTGCAGGCGGCCGTCGCGGCGGGACAGGTAGAGCATCATCCCGGTGGCGAACAGCGGCGCAAACTCGGCCGCGGTGAGGTTGAGGACGATCTTCACCGGAGTGGTCAGCGGTCGGCCGGCACCCCACAGCGCCGCGGCGACCGCGATCGCCACCCACGCCGAGGCGGCCCGCGTGATGACCCGATCATCGAGGCCGGCCTGCTGGCGGGCGCGGACCACGAGCAGCAGATACATCGCCGCGTAGAAGATGAGCTCGACCGCGAGGGTCCAGTAGACCGGGTCGACATCGGCCACGAAGAGGAACCGCTGCAGCATCGTCGCATTGATCGCGACCTGACCTGCGGTGACCGGAAACGGTGGATGCGGGAGCAGCACGAGCAGCAGCGCGGAGCTGGCCAGGGCCACCCAATAGGTGGGGTAGAGCCGGGCGGCTCGGGCGATGAGGAAGTCCCGCGGGCGCGCGGATCGGGAAGCGGTGAGCAGGATGACGTAGCCCGAGATAACGAAGAACAGCTGCACCCCATAGGCGCCGTAGTCGAAGGCCCACGTCGAGACCGGGAGGTCGGGGTAGAACTGGTCGACCGAGAGCGAGAAGTGTCCCAGGGCGACCAGGCCGACGGCCACGCCACGCAGCCCGTCGAGCTCGCGGAAGCGACCCATCCGGGCCGGCTCAGTATCTCCGGCCGCACCCTCGGTGGGCGGGGCGCCCAGGTGCAGGGTCATCGGGTCCGCAGCGCACTCGGGACGAAACCCCGGGGATACCCGCCCGGTACACCTCCCGGCGCCGATGCAGCAGCCGCGGCCGCGGCCGCGGCTGCTGCCGCAGCCTCGTCGGCCATCTGAGCGCGGGCCTGGCGGATGTGCCATACCGCCATGCCGAGGAAGACCATCGAGGTCGTCGAGTAGAAGACGTCGCCGAGGTAGAGCCCCATGCCGAGCACGGCCGGGATCGAGGCCTCCATCCACAGATTGCGGTGGCGTTTGGGCAGGGAGACCAACCACCAGAAGACCAGGGCGTAGAGGCCGAGGATGATGACGAGGAAGGGCCAGCCGCCCTCGGCTCGTGCGGCCAGATAGGAGCTGTGGTAGAGGAAGAAGTTGTCGCCGAACCAGGTGAACGCCGAGTTGGGACCATTGCCGTACCACGGCGCCCGATCGACGGCCTGGGTCTCGAGCAGAAGCAGTTGATCGCGCAGCCAGTCGCTGCCGGTGCGGTTTTGGAAGGCGCCGGCCGTGCGCCACTCCCGGGGCACGTTGTTGATCAGGGCGATCGCGACTGCCGGGAAGAACCACGCCTGCAGGCGAGTCGTGCCCCGACCGATGACGGCCCAGAGCACCGCGAGCGAGACCGCGAGCAATGCCGTCCGCGACTGGGTGCCCAGGATGCCCCCCACGACGATCGCGCCGTAGAGGAGCATGCGCGGTCGGGACTTGGCCGACCCGACGATGACCGGCCCGAGCACGGCGAGGATGAGGCCGGCCACATTGGGGTCACCAAAGTAGCCGGCCAACCGTCCCGGATAAGGGTCGCCACCGATCTTGAAGAAGGCGAGCACGGTGGCCAGGAGCACCCCTGTCGTCGTGCCCGCGATGGCTGACCTCGGGTGGATCCGCCCGGTGCCCAGCGACATCACGAGAATGGCCAGCAGCACGAGGTGGGCGATCCGTCGACGGCCGTCGAGCCCGAGGATGTAGGTCACCGTGCCGTTGAGCAGGTAGCTCAGGACGAGCATCCCCACCGCGGACGCGAGCAGCACCGGCACCCAGGTGAGCCGCTGGCTCGGGATGCGCGGGGCGCGGAAGGCGGCCAGGACGCCGATGACACCGACCGCGACGTCATTGACGACGAAGCCGGTGCCGGGCACAACGAGCCGCTCCAACGGCAGCACCATCATGCAGACCAGGTCGATGATGACGATCTGGCCGCTCCACTGGGTGAGTCGTTCCTGCTGGCGTCGCAGGGCGAGCAGGTCGGCGTCGCTGGCCATCAGGTGCTCCTCCCTGGGTCTGGGTCGCCCGGTGCCGGGAGATCGGCGCAGACGGTCGCGTAGGTGTCGGCCACGGATGCGCACATCTGGGCGACCGTGGGCCAGGTCGGATCCAGGGTAGGCCGCAGGTCCAGCCGGGTGCCCTGCGAGACCAGGGCGGCGGCGACCGCGGCCGGGTCGCGCTCCGGGGCATCGCCGGGCACGAGGGCTGCTGGGCCGAGGATCTCGGGGTTGCCTCCGACGGCGGTGGCCACGACGCCGGCCCCGGCGACGAGCGCATCCAGGAGCGTGTAGGAGCAGTTTTCCCACACCGACAGTTGGGCGACGACATCGGTATGCCGGAGCAGCTCACCGGCATCGACGTGGCCGGGCAGGCTCACCGCCTCATCAAGGCCGAGCCGGCTCACCTGCGCGCGCAGCGCGCCCTCCAGCGGCCCGTCGCCGGCGACGGTCAGGGTCGCCTCGGGATGCTCGCGATGCACGAGCGCGAAGGCGTCGACGAGCCGGTCGATGCGCTTTTCGGGCGCCAGCCGGGCGATCGAGGCGATCCGCAACCCGGGAGCGGGGCCCGGGCCGCCCAGCGGGGGGGCGGGCGAGGGTGCGGGCAAGGGCGAGGATGGGACGGCATACCGGTCGATGCCGTTGCGGATGACGCGCACCGGCACCCGCGGCCGCCACTTGCGCAGCATCGCCGCGCGGGTCGCCTCGGACACCGCGATGAGTGCGTCGGCCCGGGCCGCGCGCAGTCGGTGCACGTCGCCCATGAGCATCGCGCGCCAGGGCGTGCCGTGATAGACGAGGTCGTCGGCGGCAATGCCGTGTTCGGTCGAGACCAGTCGCACGCCCCGGCGGGGAAAGGCCATCGCGCAGGCGATGTCGGCCCAGGACAGGTGCGAGTGCACCACCGCGGGTCGCAGAGCCGAGACGGTATGCCGCAGGGTCGCCAAGCTGGGCCGCAGCCCGGCTGCGACGCCGAAGGGTCCGTCGACGACCGCACCACCCGCGGCGCGCACCCGGTCGACGAGCGGCCCGGGCGGGGCGAGCAGCACGAGCCGCCAGCCCGGCATACTCCTTTGTGCCGCAGCCGAAAACACGTCGAGCACGTGGCGCGCCACGCCCCCGAACTCGCCGACCGGGACGACCCAGAGCGCTGTGCGCGGGGTGCCTAGAACCATCGCTCCAACCGCTCGAGCGCGAGCCAGAAGCCCTCGCCGTTGTTGACGTGGCCCTGCCAGATCTCGGGGATGAAGCTCACCCCGGGGGCGAGCCGGTCGCACTGCTCGGCCAGCACCGGCCAGTCGATCTCGCCGTCGCCGACCTGCACGCCCTCGCCGTCGACGCCGACCGCGTCGACGAGGTGCAGGTGCACGGCGTGCGGGGCGAGCAACTCGACGTATTCCGAGAAGGACACGCCCTCCCAAGTGGCCGAGAGCTTGCTGTGCGAGACGTCGAGGGTGAGCGACCGGCCGTAATCGCGGGCGAAACCCGCGGTGTCAGCGGCGCGGACGAAGAGATTGCAGTAGAGCTGACCGCCCATGTACCACGGGTAGGGCGGCAGGGTCTGGGCGCCCAGGCGCACCCCCGACAGGTCGATCCGGTCCAGGCCGGCGGCAACCCGGGCATACATCCGCGGCAGCTCGGCAACCGGCAGGTGCCGGTCGGTCGTGAACCCGCCGAGGCTGGCGATGACCACCGGGTCCTCGTCGCAGGTGAACCATGGCCGCAGCGCCCGCGTCGTGTCGACCACCCGCTGCAACTCGGCGATCGACCGCTCCCAGTGCGAGTCGTCGTCCGAGGCGAGGTTGAGCAGGAAATCGCCGGTGAACAGGTCGGGGCTGTGGCACGTGTAAGACATCGCCAGCCGCCCGTCGCGCACCAGCGGCACCCCGCCGGGCGCATGCTCGGCGAACCGCTCGACGAGCCCGTCGAAGACGCTCGCCGGCTCGATCTCGAGGTCCTTGTAGGAGAAGTGGAACTCGAGGAAGTCGGGCACCGAGTGCTCCACCAGGGCCGGCCAGTCGTGATAGCGCACCGGCAGTCCCCACGGCCGGCCGAACCGATAGGCCCGCCCCTGCGGCACCTCGTCGGTGAGGTCGGTGGCGTAGAAGAAGTCGCCGGCC
>JBGAQV010000027.1:0-28866 GCA_044220505.1 Dermatophilaceae bacterium | reverse complement strand
CGTGGCGTGCAGTACAGCATCGGGTTCACCCTGCCGCAGGTCATGCCCGAGCTGTACGCCCTGATCCCCGAGCGTTGTTGGCAGGCTGCCCTGGACGCCGATGGCCAGGCTCGGGAAGGGGCCGGCGTGGCCGAGGTCACCGACCTACTGCATGGCAGCGGACTCCTGAAGGGGTACCCGCCGCGGATGCGGGTCATCGTCCGTCGGGAACGGCCCCACCCCGGCGCCCAGCTGCGCTTCGACGACGTCGACGGGTACCGGCTGACCGCGTTCGCCACCAACACCACACGCGGGCAGCTGCAGGTTCTCGAGCTGCGCCACCGGCGCCGGGCCCGTTGCGAAGACCGGATCCGCGTCGCCAAGAACACCGGCCTGGCCAACCTCCCCCTGCAAGGCTTCGACCAGAACCGGATCTGGCTGGCGATCGTCCAACTCGCCCTGGACCTGACCGCCTGGACCCAACTGCTCGCGCTGCACGACACCGACGCCAGACGCTGGGAACCCAAAAGGCTCCGGCTGCGCGTGTTCAGCATCGCCGCAACCCTGGCCCGGCACGGCCGACGACTCCTGCTGCACATCAAGACCACCGCCCCCTGGGCGAACCTGGTCACCACCGGCCACGCCCGACTCGCCGCGCTGGCACCACCCTGACCCAGCATGCACGTGCCCACCCGACCAACCCGAGCAACACCCTCGTCACGTGGAAGACAACGACCACCGGGACCGACATCCCGGCCCCTGTCACACCCCCACGACAGAATCAGCCACCACGGCCACACACCGACACCAACCACGACCACCCCAGGCCCCGATGAAAGATCGAGGCTAAGCGTGCAGCGCGACGAAACAATGTGCATCGGTCAAATCCGGCAATTCACCTGTCGGCGTGCCAAGTCGCAGGATGTAGGGCACGATAAGCGGATGCCTCGCCCCATGTCCCGTCGAAATCTGCGCGCGCGGACTATTGCGCCGCTGCTGTGCGTCGGCGCGATAGCGATGGTCGTGACGTCCGGTGGTCACCCTGCTGGTTTCCGGTCCATGGCACTGTCCGGGGCGCACTCCAGCTCGGCCACGGACCCGGGTGCCGACGCCGCTCGCGCGCTCCCCATCGGGACTGCATCCAGTGAGACGGGCCTGGTGCCCTCGGGTACTGCGTCCGAGGTGACCCCACCGGCCGACGGGAGTGTTCCAGCACCGACCGGAGCAGCGCCACCCTCCGCGCCCGCGTCGCCCACGACCTCAGCTGGGTCGCACGTCAGCACGACTGCCGGTGCATCCTCGGCCCCACCGTCGCCCACGACCTCAGCTGGGTCGCACGTCGGCACGACTTCCGGTGCATCCACGGCCCCAGCGTCGCCGACAGCGGGCACGCCACACACGAACTCCCTGGCAACTCCCGCCGGTTCACCGGCATACCGGCAGGCCGCCAACTCGGCTTTCCGCCTCGACGTCCGAAATGCCCCGCTGGACCCGAGCTCTCCCGCCAGGCTCGCGCGCCTCCAGGCGCTGCTGCAGTCCACGCCGACCAAGTCCGCGGGGATGAACACCAGGGCATGGAACTCCACCGTTCTCACGGTGCCGCCTGGCACTCCCACGGTCGATGTCGCCTTCGGGTCATGCCCGTATGCCGCACATCCTGACTTCTTCTCCGGGCGGGGGATCTTCCTGCGGGTGCCCATGCCGACCAACGCGACCCCCGGGCTCGGGGGTGATGGCGGAATGTCGATCTACGACCCTGCCGCCGGGAAGCTCTGGGAGTTCTGGAAGGCAGCGAAGGTCAATGGACGGTGGACCGCCTGCTGGGGGGGCCGGATCGTTGGCGTGTCCACAAACCGGGGCTACTTCGACGGCCCGTTCGGTTCGGCGGCGTCGAGCCTGGTCAATGCGGCTGGGATGGTGACCCTCGCGGAAGCTCGGGCGGGGGTGATCCCGCACGCGATGACCATCGCCCTCCCGCAGACGAAACGGGGTGTCTGGGTCTGGCCGGCTCAACGCACAGACGGTCGAGACACGCATCCGGACGCCATCCCCGAAGGCACCCGGATGCGGCTTGACCCGACGGTCGACGTGGAGAGCCTGCCGATGTCACGACTGGGCAAGGCGTTGGCGCGAGCCGCCCAGACCCATGGGATGCTCGTGGCGAATGTCTCCGAAGGCGTTGTGCTCATCGGCGAGTCGGGGCAGCTGGCCATCCAGGCCGGACGACCCGACCCGTGGTTGGCCATCTACGACGCGTCGAAGTACGAGACTGGTGGCACCGTGCTCAACGGCTTCCCATGGTCCCGGATCCAGTTCGTCCAAGACGGATGGGGTCGCTGAGGTCCCCTTGGCTACGGCCGCGCGAGCGATAGCGCGGGCCACGCCGATGTGGGTCCGAACCGGCACTAGCCGGCCAGCATCGACACCTGCCGCTCTGAGGCGTTGAGGTCGAGCAGCGGAGGACGGGAGCGCTGGGTCACCCGAAGGGACGCTGCATCGCACAGGTCGCCGAGCGTGAGGTGCGCTGGATCGCGCACCACCGCCAGCCCCCGTTGGGTCACCTCGAAGGCGGTCTGGACTTGGTGATCGTCGACGTGTTCGCCATAGCACTGCCGGCGCGGCAGCACGACAGGGTATTGGCCGGCGTCGAGAGCTCCGAGCACAGCACCGGTGCCTGCGTGGGTCACCACGACGTCGGCCTCGTGCACGGCCCGGTTCAACTCGGCAAAGGGCACCGACTCTCGGGCATCGATCCCCAGCCCGGACACGTCGGTGCTGCCGGTCTGCCACAGCACCTCGACATCGGTAGGCAGGATCTGCCTGATGCGTTCGACGGCGCGACGGAAGCCGTATCGACCCTGGGTCCCCAGAGTGACAACCGCTCGCCGGAGCGGCTTGCGTGGCGTTGCGTCCGTGGCGTAGACGTCGAACGGCGAGCCGGCGAACCTCCACCTCCCGCTTGCCCAGGACTCGTGCTGGGTGAACAGCTTGACGGCAGGCACCATCGTGAGCAGGGCGCCGGTGCGGCTCGGCCCCATGGCCCGGGTTGCGCTCTCGATGTAGTAGGCGGGAATCCCCCGCATCGCAGCCTGCGGAAGGGCCGACAGGGCAAGTGACGCGCCGGTCGAGACGACTTGGCTGACCGTGTAGCGCCGAAAGATCGGACTCACCGACCGCGCGTTGCGGAGCACGTGACCGACATCGCGCGGGTCGGCGGGGCCACACCAATGGACGACTTCGCCGGCCAGCAACGACTCGGTCTGTGGGGTGCGCGTGGTGACCCACACGATGTCGTCATCGATGGCCAGCCGCGGCACCAATCGGTGCAGCTGCGTGATGTGCCCACCCTCGTTCGCCACCAGCAAGGTCGTCACTGCGCTGCCCCTTTTCACCCCGGCGACTGCCCTATCACCGGGTGCCCTGGCCGACGCCTCCCAAAGGCATCGACGACTGGTCAGGTCCCTATTCCTGACCGGTGCGCGTGCGTACCCAAACAGCGTGTCGCAAACACGCGCGCGCAAAACGCATGATACCGAAATGACCCACAGGGCTGCCACTTGAAGCGTGACGAATCCTCCAATTCCGGCCTATTTAATGGGGATTGTCTGAACTATCTTTTATGTCTGTTTTGGGAGTCGGAGCGCCAGTCGGTGGAGTCCCAATTGGGCGACGAAGGTCGACGCGGCCATGACGGCCCACCCGGTCAGCGCCGCTCGCGGCGCGTGCGCCACCCAGAGCAGCGGAACCGCGCACAGGACGGCCCGAGCCACGCTCCACCAGGCCTGGGTGTCGACTCTCCCGAGGAGAATCAGGGTTTGGGACACGGGCAGGCACCAGAAGAGCGAGCCGTAGTAGAGCAAGGCAGCCGGCAACACGGATCCGGCTCCCGACCACTGCGGGCCCAGCTGCGGCACGAGCCCGAGCACGGCATACGCGGCCGCACCCGAGAGCAACACCGCACCTCCGGCGAGAAGCAGAGTCCAGCGAGCGTGGTAGCGCCGCAACGCGGCAACCTCGCCCTGACGGACCATGCCGGCAGCGTGGCCGATGTAGATCGGCCCGAAGGTGCTGTTCAGAGTGGAGGCCACCGGCATGAGAAAACGCGCCACCAGGGCCCAGGCTCCGGCGACCTCGATCGCGTCGACGATGGGCAGGACCAGCATCGGCAACGCGGCGGCCAGCGAGACCAGGACGTTGCTGCCCGGCTGCCATCGCGTCTCGGAGCGCAACGTGTGCCATTCGGCACGGGAGCTCCGGCCCAGCCAGACGGCCCGGTCAGGAGTGGCCCGGACCAGCACGAGGAAACCCAGGCCGAGCGAGACAAGCCACGGGAGGGTGAGGACGACGAAACCCGGGAACCCGAGCCCGAGGAAGAGCACGATGAGGGCTGCATTCGAGATCCCTTGGGTGGCTCGGCTGTGCGCCAACAGGTGCTGCCGCTGGTGGCGTAGGACCACCCCTTGGAGGAGCTGTTGACCACCGGTGATCGCAGCCCCGACGCCCCCGAGAGCCAGCATCATGCCAAGCCGCGGTTGCCCGATCATCGCGGCCACCACCGCAGCCACACCGACGAGTGCCGTGACCACTCCCACGATCGCCATCCCGGCCCGCGACACCTGGTGGGCAGGTTCCTCGCGGAGAACCGTGGTCCTCGACTCCGCGGCCCAGGTGTTGAACGTCGCGAGAACGGCAGTGATGCTCGTGACGACGCCATAGTCGGCGAAATCACCCGTCGTCGTCACGCGCGCGGCCAGCGCTGTCGCGGCCAGGACTGCCACCTGGGCCAGAACAGTGGACCCGAGCAACTGCCCCACCAGCCGGATCTGGCGGCTCACCTGGGCAGATCGGGAAGCGTCCAGAACGACCCGAGGTACTCGTCGAAAGCGTGTGGCACGAAGCGCATGGTGCCGGCCGCAGGATATGGACTGAACTCCCCGAACCACACCCAGCCCGCGAGGTCGTAGAAGTCGACGCGCAAGAAGTCCCAGCCGGCCGAGAGTCTGCGGGCTAGGGCCAGCATCTGGTCGAGATGCTCGGGCGCGGGCATGAGGTCATTGCGGTATTTGGCCGCTCGGCCCGGCAGCCACTCCCAGGTCGGCGAGTAGTGACTGAGGCTGTGCCCGTGCGAGAAGCGCCCGGTATGGACCTGGACGACCCGAGGGACACCGTCGAAGCAGAAGACCTTGTAGTCGGTCGGCAGGCCCTCCCCGGGCAGCTTCGCCTCGAGGAGATAGCGCGTCGGGACCTGCGTGTACGCCCACTCTCCGAGGAGTTGTCCAGGCGAACTCGCCCGCCATTGCTGCGCCCGCCGAATAACCTCGGCGCGCGCCTTTCCCGCAGGCCCGAACTCGACGGTGGCGGTGCCATTGTTCGGCTTGAGCACCCACGGTCCGACCGAGTCGAGGTCCGGCAGTTCATCGAGGTCGCTGCCAGACCAGAGCAACTCCGGAAGGCGCATCTCGCTCTCGTCCGGCACCCTCTCACGCGCCAGCCGACGCATCTCGATCTTGTCGGAGTACTCCACGAGCATGGGGCGCCGGTCGTTGAGGATCCGCCAGTTGACCTTTTCGCTGAAGGTCCGAGGTGCGCGCAAGTTGGGCCACCGGCCGTGTCGCGCCAGGAAGAGCACGCGGCGGCGCAGCGGCACGGGAAGACCCGAGGCGAGGCGCCAGTATGCCGGTCGTAACGCCGCTCGTGTCCGAGACACCAGGGTCATCCTTGCCACCTCTCACAGCCCGGTGCCAGCCCCGTCGGGCCTCCCGCTCCCTCGGCTCCTGCGCGGGTGGGCCTCAGGCGCTCCCTACCTGCGATGAAGCGCGTGCTCTGCTCGACCATCCTTGCCTCCAGCCCCGATCGATCTCTTCCGTTGTCCACGTACCGATGGCCGCTCACGAGGGGTGGGCGGGAGCGGGCAGCCGCCACATCTGCCCGAGCGCGAGATCTGCGCCACGCCGTGCGAAGGGGGCGCCGCCCGAGGGATACGGGGTGAACTCTCCGAACCACAGCTGGCCCGCGATGTCGTAGAGGTCAATGCGAATGAAGTCCCATCCGGCGGCCAGCCGGCTGGCCACGTTCAGGAGTTGGTCGAGGTTCGACGGGCGCGGGCTGAATCGCGGGGTTCCGAGGACGAAATGATCGGCCAGCGGTTGCCATTGAGTGTCGTACGAGGCGATCGAGTATTTCTTCGTCATGCGGTCCCGATGCACCTGCACAAATGCCGGAATCCCGTCAAAGCAGAAGACCTTGAACTCCGACGGCAACTTCTCACCAGGGAGCCTGGCCTCCAAGACATAACGGAACGGCACCTGCGTGTAACCCCATTCGCCCAGATAGTGCCCGGGCTCGCTGCGCGTCCACCCCCGGGTCGCTCTTCGGAGCTCGTCGCGCGAGCGGCCGTCCGGCCCGAGAATGACGACGCCAGAGCTGTTGTTCGGCTTGAGCGCCCACTGCGTCGGCCCGCCCAGATCGGCACAGTCGCGCAGATCCGTGCCCTGCCAGAGCAGCGGAACAAGGCGCAGTTCCTGCTCATCCGGCACGCGCTCCCGCGCGATCTCCCGCATCCGCAGCTTGTCGCACACCTCGACAATCGCTGGACGCCGATCGTTGAGGATGCGCCAATTGAGCTTCTCGGTAAAGGTTTCCGGCTGGGTGAAGTCCGGCCAGCGGCGGTGCCTGAGCGCGAAGACGACCGATCGACGGGTACGAATCGGCAACAAGCGCACGGCCCTCAGGTATGCCGGTCGGATGCGCCGCCGGAGTCGGGCAGGAATCGGGTCAGCACGGAGTGTCATCGGCCTCGCCACCGTTTCAGTGCGTGGTCGAAGTGGACCACCAGAGCCGCACCGGATTGCGCCGCCAGCACGGGGACCCAGCGACCTCCGCGACGTTTCACCACATCGATCGCTGTGCGGATCACCGCCCCGGGCTGGCCCGACCGCGCCTGTTCCCGGGCCACCGAGCCCACCAGGTAGCCCGTGCCGAGCTCCGGATCCAAACCGTCGATCCGGCCCAACCAGGTGCGGGTCCTGGAATCGCCGGCACGCTCCCGCTCCCGCTCCGGTGCCGCCACGACATCCACTCCCACGTGAGCGCTCTGGTGGACGATGGCGCCCTGTCGTTCGGCCGTGAGCAGCCACCAGGTGTCCTCGCCGAACGCCAGGTCACTGTCCATCCGGTGATCGGCAAGTTGGCGCCGGAAGACCAGGGTCGGGGTCATGATCCGCCGACAGCGGCTGGACCACACGCTGGGGCCGTAGAAGTACTCGGCGACTGTCCGGCCACCCAACAACTCGACCGGTTCGACCCGCGAGCGCCGATGCGGATAGTGCACCATGCCGCGGCTCGCATAGATCGACACATCAGGTCGCCGGGCCAGCACCCCGAGAGCGTCCTGGAGATGGCCGGGCCGCCAGGTGTCGTCATCGTCGAGGAAGGCGATGACTTCGCCCGTGGCGGCCTGCATCCCGAGATTTCGGGCAGCGGCCGCGCCGACCCGACCTGCGGTATGGAGCAGCACGACTCCCGCCGGCACGGCCCCTGCCGACAAGGTCCCGCTCGAGTCGTCGATGACGATCACTTCGACGGGCACGCCCTGGGCGCGTGCCGACGCGACTGCCTCGTGCAACGACGGTCTGCCCAGGGTCGGGATGATCACGCTGACCTGCGCCGATGCACCGGTATGCCGGGTGCGCACCACCGCGGCAGCCTCGTCCCACACCTGGGTCAGCCGGGTCGCCATGACGGTATTGCTGTATCCGTCGGTCCACCGTGCTCGGGCGGCTCCGCCCCGATGATCCCGGGTCTGCGCGTCGTCCATGAGGGTGGCCAAGGCCTGAGTCAAGGCTGCTGCGTTGCCGGCTGGGACGAGTGCACCGACCGTGTCGTCGACGATGTCGGAGACCGCACCGACATCGGTCGCCACGCACGGCAGACCGGCCGACATGGCCTCCAGGAGCACCATGGGCAAGCCTTCGGCGAGGCTGGGCAGACAAAACAGGTGCGATGTCCGATAGAACTCGTCGCGCTGGGTCGGGCCGAGATTTCCCGTGGCGAGGACCCGGCCGCCCAGCGCCACGGACAGCGCCTGAACCTCCCCGAGCAGGGCCGCGTCCGGCGTGGGACCGCACAGCACCACCTGCCAGTCGGGACGATCGGGCAGCAACTCCGCGACGGCGGTGAGCAGGACATCGACTCCCTTGTGGCGGGTGACCTCTCCGACGAACAGCAGCGTCCGCGGCAGGGCCGCGGCACGGACCTCGAGGTCGCACCCGACGTCAGGCACTCCGTTCGGCACGACCGAGATGGCACCTTCGGGCAGCTCGAGCCGGTCGGCCACGACGTCACGCCAGTGGTTGCCGAGGACGACGACCGCGCCTGCGCCCCGAAAGGCCCGGGCCAGCCGCTTGAGGTAGCGCGGGTGGACCCGGTCGAGATAGCCCGCGAAGCCGCCGCCGTGCAGATGCACGACGTACGGCAGTCCGCGCCAGCGAGCCGCCTCGGCGAGCAGCGTCTTGCGCAGCGCGCTGCCCCCGCTCGCCATGTTGAGATGCAGCAAGTCGGCGTCGGTGCGCAAGACCGTGGCAACGGCGCCCGGAAATTGCCGATAGCCGGCCGGGCCCCGTCCGCCACCGCTGTCCAGGGCGCTGACCTCCCAGTCAGCGCAGGCGCCGGACGCGGCCGCCTCGGTCACAACGCGAGTCACCGTGGCGATACCGCCACTGAGGTGAGGGGGTGGCCCGACGACCAGCACGCGGCGCGTCACGGTTGACCCGCTGCATTGCGCTGCAGGTTCACTGCACGGAGCGCTCGGCGGCGTGCGATGAGGACCCAGAGGCCCAGCCCGAGTGCTGCGCCACCCGCCGCTCGCAGCGGGATCGGCACGGAGGGGAGGGGCACCTCGAGGCCGGGCACCACGGCATACTCGACGCCCGTGCCATAGCGCGCCGCTGCCGCGGCCACGGTGGTGGCCAGTTGCCGCGCCATGGCGGAGGCTGCGCCCGGCTCTGATGCTGTCACCAGGACCGTCACCGAGGCATCGTCACGACGGGTCTGCACACCGCGCACCGCGGGCGGGGTCCCCATGACGACGGACCGGGCCACTTCATCGTCGAGCAGCGACGCGGCGGACACCGCCGCGTCACGAGCGACGATGTCGGCGCGGTCTCCGGGGCCCGAAATCGCCGCCGGCAGCACAAGGATCTGAGCGGACGCGGTCACCTGCCCTGCGCCGGGCAAGCCCGCCACCACGCCTGCCGTCGCACCGAGAACGGCCAGTCCGGACGCCAGGCCGATGCTGGCGCGCAATGCCCGTCCGGTGGCCGCGGTGAGCGACTGGGCATCTTGTCGTTGACGGAGGACTCGTGACTCGACATCCGCGCTCTCCGGCAACGACGCAGTCCAGGTGCCACGCTCGGTGCGCGGGAGGGCGCCGGCCATGGCCAACAGGGGAACCAACGGCCACCCGTAGCCATATCCGAGGGTAAGCACCGCTTCGGTTGCGAAGAAGAAGGATGACCCGACAAACATCAGCGAGAGCACGGCGCCTGCCCAGGACACCGTGCGATACCACAGCATCGCGACGGCCAGGGTGTAGAGCAGCAGTCCGATCACGCCGGTGCGGGTGAGGACGTAGGGAATCTGTCCGTGTTCGGTGCCCATGAGGAAGGGAGCGTGGCCCTGGTAGAAAAGCGTCTGCAGCGCCTGCAAGCCAGGCCCGAGCAGCGGCTGGTCCATGAAGATCTCGCGCAGCCCGGCATACACGCCGCCGCGCTCGGTGAGGCCTTCCGGAGGCAAGACGATGAGCACCAAGAGGGAAGCCAGCGATCCCACGATCGGGGCGAGGGCCGCGATCCGCACGAGCGGGCGCACGGTGGCGAAAATGCCTCCCGGGGTGGTCCACGCCACCTGTGAACGATCATCGGAGGACAACACCAGCAGGCGTCGCAGCAAGGCATAGGCAGCCACCGCCCCGAGGAAGGCGACGTAGCCCGCCCGGCTGCCGGTGAGGTAGAGCAACGTGGTCATCGCGACCAGTCCGAAGATCCGAGACGCTCCTGAGCGCAGGAAGGCCACCGTGGGGGTCAGTGCGACGACATACATCGCCAGACCGTTCTCGGCCCAGAAGACGCCGGTGAGCAAACGGCCTGCAATCGTGCACTTGTCGGCACGGCACGGCAGCCAGGTGTCGGGCAGCGGGGTGAAGAAGGAGTAGAGCAGGATCATCGTGGCCGCGGTGACTGCGAACTGCCCATAAGCACGCATCACCTCGCGCGACCACGGGACGAAACCGGCCGCGATGAGGACGACGGCACCGACCAAGGAGTCGATCACGAAACGATCGGGGTCGCGTCCCAGCGCCGCAATGAAGCCCACGACACCGAGCCCCGCCGCCCAGGTCAGCGAGCCGCGACCGGCAGCCAGACCGCGCAGGACCACCGCCAGAGCGAACGCCATGCTGAGCACACCGAACGCGACGATGGTCAGCTGCGAGGCATTGCCGGTGCCGACAGCGAGGGCCACACCATTGGCGTCGTAGGTCTGGTACGAGCGGTTGACCACCCGACTGGCGACAACGGCCAAGAACGGCCCCGCGGTGGCCGACAACAGCAAGCCCTTGGCGAGGAAGAGGTCAATCTTGCGGTCCCGTTCGTGTTGCGCGGCCACGATGACCGCGGCAGCCACGGTCATCGCCGGCGTGCGGAGCGAGACCCCTCTCGCACCACCCAGCCGAACAAGCCCAGGAGGAAGGCGAGAACAAGGCCGGCGACAGTGCCGCCGACGACGGCCGTGGTCACCCCCCGAGCCACCGGTTGGACAGGCGCGTCGGCAGGAGTGACGACGGTCAGCGTCACAGGTGCGGTGCTCTTGCCCCGCATCTCCAGCGTCTCGACTTCGGACTTGGTCTTCGTCGCGAGCGCGTCGGCGAGACTGCGGGCCTGCTCTGGGCTGGAGTCGGTCACATTGACGACCAACCACATCGAGTCACTGGGCACGTCGACCGTCACTCGGGCGGCCAGCGCGACCGGGTCGATTCCCGTGGACTTGGCCACCTCGCCCAGGACACGCTCCGACGTCACGAGCGCGGGGTAGGACCGCACCTGGAGCTTCATGTAGCTAGACCCTGCGGCGAGTTCACCCGCGGAGCCCGAGGCGGACACCGCCGCGAAGATCTGGGCTCGCGCGACGTATTGCGGGCCGCCGCGCACGGCATACGCGTATCCAGCACCAGCACCGAGGAGTGCGCCCACGAGCAGCAGCACCCATGACGCCCGCAACACCCGAAGAACGGTGTAAAAGTTCATTTCCCCCCGCATTTCGCGGCATCACATAGCCACGCGCTGGTCGGCTGCCCTTGTTGCCGACCAACTGCTGTTGCGCTGCGTGTCTATCTGACGCCATGCCCCTTGGATCACCGTCGAGCGTACACGCTTGCTGCCCATCCGTCGCTAGCCGGCGTCGAGGCATCCCGAAGCTCGTCGGCGGACTCACCCTGGTCAACGCCGGAACGGGGTGCCAGGCTGGGGCCATGGACGAGTCGACGATCGTCGTGCCCAGCCGGGACGGCATACAACTGCAGGTACATCGCTGGGCGCCCAAGGGTGAGCCGCTCGCGGTCGTCCAGGTGCAGCACGGGTTGGGCGAGCACGCCGGGCGCTATCGGCGTTTCGGGGAGGCGCTCACGGCGTCGGGCTACCTCGTGTATGCCGCGGACGGGCGCGGCTCGGGACGCACCGCGGCCGGTGACTACGGCAACTGGGGGCCCGACTCGTGGCCGGGGTGGGTCGACGACGTCGCGCAACTCAACGCGCGGATCCGGGCCGATCACCCGGGGTTGCGGCGAGCGCTCTTCGGTCACTCGATGGGTTCCTTTGCGGCGCAACAATTTTTGGTCGACCACGCGGCCGATGTCGATGCCGTGCACGCGGTCGTGTTGTCCGGCACGACCGATGTCGCCGGCCTGGTGCCCCTGCTCGACAGCCCCGTGCCGGCGGACCTCAGCTCGTTCAACGCCGGGTTCGAGCACCGGACCGGCTTCGAGTGGCTCAGCCGTGATCCGGAGGAGGTCGACGCCTATGTCGAGGACCCCGGGTGCGGTTTCGAATCCGAGCCGTTCCGCGGCATACCGTCGCTCTTGGCGGCCGTCGACCCGCAGCGGCTGGCCGCGATCCGGGCCGACCTGCCGATCCTGCTCGTCTCCGGTGACGCCGACCCGCTGGCCGGCGGCGGCGCGGCGGTGCAGGTGGTCGGGCAGCGCTACCGCGAGGCCGGGCTGACCGACGTGACGGTGCAGCTGTATGCCGGTGCGCGGCACGAGCTGCTCAACGAGACCAACCGCGGCGAGGTCACAGCCGACATCATCGCGTTCCTCGACCGCACCGTCGGCTGACGGACGGGTCGTCGATCGCTGATGGGCAAGGTCATCCCGTTCCCGAACTCGGGCTTCACCTGGCCGGAGCGCCCCCATTGGGTGCTGCCCGCCGACGACGACATCGCCGAGGATGACGACCCAGAGTGGGTCGACTATGGCGAGGTGTGCGGGCCCGACACCCCGATGCGGCTCTACATCGATCTGGTCGACGCCAAGCCGCGGGTGTCGCGCGAAGTCATGGTCCCCGGAGACCTCACCATGGACCAGGTTCACGAGGTCATCGTCGCCGCGATGGGGTGGCAGGACTACCACCTGCATGCCTTCATCCAGGGCGGGGTCGACAACCCGACGGCCCCGCGGCTGCTGACCCAGGCAGACGTCGCCGAGGGCGAGGAAGGGTTGCTGGAGTCGGAGGTTCGGCTCTTCCAGGTGTTGCGCCGCAACGGTGACGAGGTCGGGCACGAATACGACTTCGGCGACGGCTGGCAACACGTGGTGCGGCTCATCGCGTCCGGAGATGAGGCCGACGCGATCCCTCCGGGCGATCCAGTCTGGGCGGTCGCCTCCCGTGACGCCGACCCGGCAGCCCGGGTGCGGCTCATCGACGGTCACGGCGCCTGCCCACCCGAGGACATCGGTGGGATTCACCATTACAACGAGGTCGCCGCCTGGCTGCGCGGCGACCGGGGCGCCGCGGTCGATGACCCTGAGGGGCTGCTCAGGTGGCTGCCCGAGGGATTCGACCCGCGGGAGTTCGACATCGCCGAGGCCCAGGCTCGCCTGGCCGCCACTCAGGCCGCGGGCGGCATCGACCCAGGGGCGCTGTCGGGGCGGATGCGTGAGGCCCTCGACCGGGTCGGTCCCGCGCGGCGCGAGCTCGCCGGAATGCTCATCGGGGCCGCCTTGCCGCGCCGCGGAGAGCGCCACGCCATCGATGAGTTGAGTGTCGTCGAGGTGGCCCGCGCCGCGCGGCCCTGGCTCATCCTGTTCGACGAAATCCCCGACAGTGGGCTGAAATTGACGGCCGCCGGCTATCTGCCACCCGCTGTGGTGTCGCGGATCTTCGTCGCGTTGGGTTTCGGCCCCGATGCCGTCTGGGGCAAGGGCAACCGCGAAGACAACGTGCGCCCGGTGCTCGAACTGCGCGAGGCCGCGATCTCGATCGGCCTGGTGCGCAAGGCTCGCGGGATGCTGCACCTGACGGCCGAAGGCCGAGCCGGGCAGGCCGACCTGGAGCGGTTGGTCGCCCGCGTGGTCAGCCGGTTGCCGCTCGGCTCCCGCGACTACGAGCGCGACGCCGGGCTGCTCGGGTTGCTCGCGCTGGCGTCGGTCGCCACCTATCCCCCCGACGTCGTCCCCCTGGTCTGGCCGACCCGGCTGCGCGAGGCGATCGAGCTGTTCGCGGCGTTCGGGTGGCGCCAGGGCTACGACCCGGTGCCCGAGTGGACGGTGCGAGGGCTGATGCGGCCCACCTTTGCGGCGCTCACCCGGATGGGCGCCTTCGAGTCGGATCGCTACGGCGATTACGGTATGCCGTCCACGCTCGGTCCCGCGCTCGCCCGGGCCGCTCTCAGCGCCCCTCGCACCGGTCGCGCCCCTCGGTCACCTGGGACTCGGGGCTAACGCCAGGTGAGGCGGATCGTCGACGGGTCAGGGTCGGCGATGACGCGCACCTCGCCGAAGTCGGCGTCGCCGAGCCGCGCGGCTTTGACCAATCGCTCGCAGAAGTGCTCGAAGTCGTCGAACCCGAGCTCAGCCCGCACCCGCGTCGGGAGCCGGTTGAAGCGCACCGGCAGATCTGGCCCGTCGGATAGGGAGAGTGGGATGGCCAGCACCCGCTCCCGACGCTCCAGCAGCACCCGATCGACCTCGACCACGACCGGCAGGACGACCGGATAGAGCTCGGCCGGCACCTCGTCGCCGACCACCTGCTGCACCACCCCGCCGAGGATCGCCCCCACCAGCAGCGGCCGCAGCGTCGCGTCGTCGAGGTCGACTCGCCACCCCTTCGGCCGGATCCGGAAGGCCTGTGCGTCCGACACGACGTCGACGACGACGTCCTCGCAGACATCCTCGAGCCCCGACCCGGGCTCGATCCCGAGCGGCCCGAAGACCTCCTCGAGCAGCCAGGTCCGGCGCAGCCGCTTGGGTGCCTTCAACCCGTCGATGTACGTCACGAGCGGCCGTGCTGCGGTCATGGGGCGCCTCCGATCCTCCGGTGCATCGACGCTACCCCGCACCTTGACCTGCGCTGCCAAACTGCCGATGAACTTCGGTATGCCGTGAGGGCCGGGTAAGCTTGTCCGATACCCACTTTCCGGTGGCTTTGGCATACCCCGCCAACCACCACACACAAAAGAACAGGAGCGGCTGGAAACACCATGGCCGGTGGCGAGGTTCGGTCGGTCGGCATCGTCGGTGCGGGAATTGTCGGTCTGTCGACGGCATACTTCCTGCAATCCGAAGGCGTTGAGGTCACCATCTTCGATCGCAAAGGCATTGCTGCCGGCGCGAGTTGGGGCAATGCCGGGTGGTTGACCCCGGGCATGGCAGTGCCGCTGCCCGAGCCGGCGGTGTTGCGCTACGGCATGCGGGCGCTGTTGAGCCCGAGTTCCCCGGTCTATGTGCCGCCGACAAGCAATCCGACCACGCTGAGTTTCCTCGCCCAGTTTGCGCGCAATTGCACGGCCTCGCGCTGGCGCAAGGCGATGCAGGGGCTGATCCCGCTCAACAACCGCGCACTGGAGGGTTTCGACGCCCTCGCCGACGGTGGCGTCGCCTCGCCGGTGCGCGACGCGGAGCCGTTCATCGCGGCATACCGCAGTGCCAGCGACCGGGAGGGGCTGGTCGAGGAATACCAGCACATCCAGGCTGCGGGGCAGCGCATCGACTACGACCTGATCAGCGGCGACCAGGCTCGCGACATCGAGCCGACGCTGTCCGAGCAGGTGCGCGCGGCGATCCTCATCCATGGGCAGCGCTTCATCGATCCCGCGAATTACGTTGCGGCACTGGGTGATCTGGTGATCTCCCGTGGTGCGACGCTGCAGCTTGAGCCGGTGACCAGCGTGACCTCCGACAGTGACGCGGCGCAGATCAACGGTCAGAGTTTCGATGCCGTGGTCATCGCGACGGGCGCGTTGCTCAACACCCTGGCGCGGCCGTTCGGGGTCAAGACGATCGTGCAGGCCGGGCGGGGCTACAGCTTCAGCGTCGAGTGCGAGCACCTGCCGGTCGGGCCGATCTACTTCCCGACCCAGCGCCTGGCGTGCACGCCGCTGGAGAACGGGCGGCTGCGGGTCGCCGGGATGATGGAGTTCCGGCCGGCCGATGCGCCATTGGACCCGCGACGGATCCACGCGCTGGTGTCTGCCGGCAACGAGTTGCTCGCCGGAGCCGACCTCAACCAACGCCAGGACGAATGGGTCGGCGCCCGGCCGGTCACCGCCGACGGGCTGCCAGTCATCGGTCGCACTGCCGATCCCCGCGTCTACGTTGGCGGCGGCCACGGGATGTGGGGCGTGCTGCTCGGTCCGATCACGGGTCGCCTTCTCGCGCAACAGATCACGACAGGCCGTATGCCGTCCGAACTCGCCTCCGTCGACCCATTGCGGGGTCGACGCGGCTGATCGTTGGGGTCAGAGCGCCCCGGCGACGAACGAAGCCAGAGCAAAGAGCAGACCCAGGATGAGCAGCACCACGCGGACCAGACGCGACTTCTCTCCGTCAAGGATCGCCAGGACCGACAGCCACAGCGCCACGCTCGAGCACGCCGCCGCCCGGGCGGCGGAGACGAACCGGAGGTCGCCGGTGATCCACATCCCGACGTAGGCGATCGTCAGGATCGTCGCCAGGCCGATCACACCCGCCGCGAAGACGGTGAAGAAGCAACCGGCTGGGGCAGACGTGGTGTGCGCCCCAGCTGCGGCCCTCGGTGCGGTCCGGAGGCGCGCCCGCCCTGTCGGCGGCTGCCTTCGCGGGCGCGGCTTTGCTCGCTTGATCTCCTTGGCACGCCGGGCATTCCACGCGATGTCCCGCGCTGCCCGGGAGTCGCTTGCGGACGGCTGAGTGGCGGGTGGCGCCGCGTCTTGCGGCGGGCGCGGCGCGGTCGGTGGCGCATCGGCGGGCCCGGCATCCTGGGGCGGCTCGGGCGGGGGGAGGTGGCTCCACGGACCCTCCTGGAGGGGGTCCAGTCCGCCGAGGGCGTCCCTGTGGTCCGAACTCACTCCCGGAGTATCCCAGGCAGGCAGCCTGTGGATGACGCCGCGCGCTCGGAGCGGGTTGCTGGCAGACTCGGCGAGTCGGTTTAGGGGCGACGCGCAAGGAGCAGAGGGTGAACGGACAACGGCTGCGGTATGCCGTGCCGGCGGCAGTCACGGGGTTGGCGTGGGTGCTGGTGCTGGCTGGATGCACGACCAGTTCGCCGGCACCTCCGACGGGTTCGACGACTGGTGTGGTTGCGACGACGAACGCATCACCGTCAACGAGTTCGGGGTCGCCGTCTGCGTCTTCGAGCGGATCGACGACGAGACCGCCCTACCCAACGGACGTGCCAGCCGACGCCCTGGCCAATACCCCACAGGGAGCAGAGGCCTTCGTCCGCTACTTCCTGCAGACGCTGAACCGCGGCTACACCGTGCCGGAGCCGGGCGCAGTAGCTCGACTATCGACCGCAACGTGTAAGTCATGCGCTGGATATGAAGATCGCTTCGACGAGCTTGTCGCCAACCAACGACGATTGGACAGACAGCCCTTCGTGCTCACCGAGGTGATGCTCGTCGGAGACACAGCTACGGGAGCGGTCTACTCAGTCGACGCAGTTGTCAACCAACAGGCGGTCCGCATCATCGATTCGACGGGTGCCACTCACCAAACGTGGACCGCAAAGGCGGGCATCCTCGTTGTGGATCTCGTTCGCGCAGACGGTTATTGGCTAGTCAACGGGGTGAGGGTCCGGCAATGAGGCGCATCATCGGCACTACCGTGGCAGCGCTCCTGCTCACTATCGCTCTGTCTCCCTCAGCCGCTGCAGACGAGGTGGACGGTCTTGGGGTTGCGGTCAATGGCGAAGGGACGGTCGCCCGAGTCACCGAGGAGGAGACGGCACAGTTGGCGCAGGGGAAGGACCTGCACGGGCAGGTTGTGACCACGCCGATGGAGTACCGGGTCGAGCTGGCCTGTCCGGTGCTCAATGCCCCGCAAACAGATGCCGCGTGCCAGCGGGCGGTGGCCGGCTGTCAGGTCAACGGTCAACAGATCGGTTCGGGGTTCCTCTACGACATCTTCGCCCGGCCGCGGGGCAGCGCCCAGGCGTGGGCCAATGTCGGGTCGACCTGTTTCGCCGCGCAGGTGCCCGGAGCCGCCCCCACCGTGACGCTGGCGATGCTGCGCGATGCAATGCACAACACGCCGTGGGCCACCGCGTCGATCTCCACCCAACCGGTCGGCGACGTGACCCTCGTCGGGCTCAAGACGTTCTATCGGGTGAAGTGGTCCAGCCAGGGCTACGAACCTGGCGAGGTCGAAGCGATCGACCCGGCCCGGATGCTCGGCAGGCGGGTCGAGATCCGCCCGAAGGTCGATCACTTCACCTATGTCTTCGGGGACGGCACGACCTTCGGTCCCACCCTCAGTCCCGGTGGCGTCTACCCGAACGGTGACATCACCCACGCCTACCCGAAGACCGGCTCGTACGCCGTGCGGGTCGACACCACCTTCACCGCGGACTTCCGCGTCGACGGAGGCCCCTGGTCGGCGATCCCGGAAACGGCAACCGTCACCGGCCCAGTCACTACCGTCACCGTGAAAGCCGCCCGCGCCGTCCTGGTGAACTAGGGAGGATCGGCTCCGCCGGACGGTGACCCGAAGTGCCAAGCTGTGCCCATGTGGACCTCGGAGCGTGAGGAGCGTGTTCGTACCGAGGCCATGGCCTGGCTTGAGGTACGCACCCAGGATGGATCTGTGGCGCTGACCTCCGAAGAGATCCGGGCCTTCACGTTCGAGGGCGAACGGTTCGCGCTCATGGACCCGCAGCGCGGCATACGGAAGCCTGCCGGCTTTGGGTCGGCGCTTTCGATTCGCACTGTGTGGCGTCCAAGTGGCGCCGAGCGCCCGTACGAGGACGCGATCGGCGACGACGGGCTGGTGCGATACAAGTGGCGAGGGGACGATCCGGACCACCCCGAGAACCGGGCCCTTCGCGCGGCCATGCAGCAGGAGCAGCCGCTCATCTGGTTCTGGGGGGTTGCCACCGCGGTCTACCAGGCGATCTTCCCGGTCTACCTGGTGGGCGAGGAACGCGCGAGTCAGCAGTTCGTCGTGGCGACCGACGGATTGCAGCATCTACGCCCCACCGACTCGCCCGTGGAGGAGGTGCTGCGGCGATACCTGCGGTCCGAGACGGTGCGTCGGCTACACCAGCCGGTCTTCCGCAGCATGATCATGCGTGCCTACGAAATGCGCTGCGCGGTGTGCGCGCTGCGGCACAGTGAGTTGCTCGATGCCGCGCACATCGTCGAGGACCGTCACGAACTCGGAGTGGCTGCCGTTCGAAATGGACTGGCGCTGTGCAAGATTCACCACGCGGCATACGACTCGCGGATCTTGGGAGTATCGCCCGACCTGGTGGTGGCGATCCGCGCGGACATCCTCGCAGAGACCGATGGGCCGCTGCTGGAACACGGCCTCAAGCGGCTGCACGGCCAACCGCTGCGCAAGGTGCCTCGCCGGGCGACCGAGCGCCCAGACCGGGAGTGGCTGGCGCTGCGGTTCGAGCGTTTCCTCGCCAGTTGACCCGACTCGCCGTCAAATCCGATGGCTCAGGCCACGGCACGCCGGGAAACCTTCCGACTCGCCGTCGAAGCCGACGCCTCAGGGCACGGCACGCCGGGAAACTCTCCGACTCGCCGTGTTGGACCGGGGTGGGCGGGTCGAATCCGCCGGGAAACCTTCCGACTCGCCGGGTTGGACGCGGGGCGCGGGCGCGGGCGCGGGCGCGAGCGCGGGCGCGGGCGTCGGCGCCACCTGCGTCGTCGCCACCGTTTGCAGGACCAATCCGGTCGCCACCAGGGCCAGGCCGATCATGCCGTTCACCGGTAGCGCTTCACCGAGCACGAGCACGCCGAGCACCGTCGCGGTGAGCGGGTCGCCGAGCAGCAAGGTGGACGCCGGACCGGCCGACATCGAGTGCATCCCCACGACCGGCAGCACGTTGGCCAGGGCCATCGTCACAACGCCGAGGTAGAGCGCGACCAGCGCGCCGCGCGGCGAGAGCACCCAACCCAGCGGCTGGGTCAGCACGAGCGGAGCAATGAAGACAGAACCAAGCAGGTAGGCAGCCGCAGGCATCTCGACCGCATGGTCACCGCGATCCAGCCCTACCTTCGCCGCCACCATGTAGCACGCCGAGCCGAACCCGGCCGTGCACGCCATGAGCACCCCGACCCCCGGCCCGTCCAGTCCTTCCTCCAGCGCAAGCTGCCCCATCGACCGGACGATCAGGCCGGTGACCGCAACCGCCGTGGCCAGCAACCACAGGCGAGTCGGCCTGTGCCCGAGCATCAACCAGCCGAGCAGCCCCGCGAACCCCGGCACCGCGCCGACCGCGAGCAACGTGCTCAGGGCGACCCCGGCCCGATCGACCGCTCCGAAGAAGAGCGGCTGATAGGCGGCGGACGTCACCGCCATCACCCACACCGTCGGCCGCATCAGCAGCGCGGGCACATTGCGCCACGAGCCGCCGACCAGCGGCAACACCGCCAGCAAGACGGCCGACCCGATCATCAGGCGCATCCCGCCGACCGTGGCGCTGTTCGCCGATGCCGGGGCGAACGCGGCCGCGGTGCCGGCACTGCCGAGCATGATCGCCCCGCCGAGCACGAGCGCAACCGCGCGAGGAGTCGACAGCCTCCCACTGGGGATGCCCCAAGCACTCACCGGCGCGCCTTCCGTGTCGAACTGCTGGTATGCCGTGCGGCTGGGTGCGGTGGGCTGAAGGCCGCACAGCCGGTATGCCGTGCGGCCGGACGCCGAGAAGGACGACGCCGGGGCGCCGGACTCCCAAAGACCGAGTCATGACGATAGGGCGTTCGCCGCGACAGCCGATTGCGAAGTTTGCCGACAAGGCCCGCAGAAGAGCACGATTCAGCTGTGGACGCCATCGATCGCGCAATATTGCGCCACCTCCGCCAGGATGCCCGCCTGACGAACACCGACTTGGCCGACCTGGTGGGGCTCACGCCGTCCCCCTGCCTACGCCGGGTCAGACGTCTGGAAGCGACCGGCGTGATCCTCGGTTACCACGCGTCGGTGGCGCCACATGCGGTCGGACGCGGCTTTGAGGTGCTCGTCGACCTCGAGTTGACCGATCAGGCTCAGGCCACCGTCACCCGGTTCGAAGCCGCCCTCGTCGCCTTCGACGAGGTGATCGAGGCCCGCCGGATGTTCGGAGCCCCGGACTATCACGTGCTCGTCGCGACCGTCGACCTCCCGGCATACGAGCGGTTCGTCACGACCAAACTCATGGCGCTGCCCGGACTGGCGCGATTGCAGTCGCGCTTCCCGATGAAGGCCCTCAAACTCGACGTCCCCACGCAGTCGCCGTAGAGAAGCAGGAGCGAAAAGGTTGCTATAGCGACCGTTTCACTCCCTCATCCTCACACAGGGCCAGGGCCAGGACCCGGCTCAAGCCGACCCGGAGTCACTCCCGGACCAGCCGATCAGCTCGACGATCCGGAACACCAGCACCCGGTCGAACGGCTGGTCTCGATAGTGCGGATAACGCTCAGCCAACAACCGCGACAGAGCCCGAGCATCAGCGTCAGCATCGACATCAGCACCGGATTCGCCTGTCTGCCAATGGAGTTGGGCCCGCACCCACCATAACCGCGTCCAGTCGACCGGATCCCAGTGATCAACGAGCAAGGTGGCCCGGGGATCGGCGAGCAGGTTGCGCTCGCGCTGCAACGGCCCGCTCGCCTTGGGCTTGACCCGGTCGACGGGGATTCCGACCAGGCCCTGGGGGTGCACGGCATACACGACCGGCACGGCATCGGCACCGCGCCGTGCGTGCACGGTCGCGAGCACCCCGTGGTCGGATGCCGTGAGCCGCCGCAGGGCCTCGTCTCCGGTCAGTCGCATGCCAGCGCCGGACAGGGTTGGCGCAGTCAGCGCTGGGCGGGCACGAGTTCGCGCACCCCAGGGAGCACCTGCTCGGCGAAGGTGCTCAGGAAGCGCTCCTGGTCGTGGCCGGGTCCGTGCAGGACCAGATGGGTGAAGCCGAGATCGGTGTAGAAGCGCAGCGCCTCGACGACCTGCTCGGGTCGGGACGCGACGATCCAGCGCTTGGCGACCTGCTCGATCGGCAGCTCGTCGGCGGCTCGCTCCATCTCGGCGGGGCTGTGGATCGAGTGCTTCTGCTCGGCGGTGAGCGAGAGCGGCGCCCAGAAGCGACAGTTCTCCAGGGCCCGCTCCGGGTCCGGGTCCCAGGACAGTTTGATCTCGATCATCCGGTCGATGACGCCCGGGTCGCGCCCGGCCGCAGCCAGGCCCTCGTCGACGGCGGGCACCAGCTCATCGGCATACAGCTCGCGGCCCTTGCCCGAGGTGCAGATGAAGCCGTCGGCAACCCGCCCGGCATACCGAGCAACGACCGGGCCGCCGGCCGCGACGTACACCGGCACCGGCGCCTCAGGTCGGTCGTAGATCGCGGCGTCCTCGGTGCGGTAGTAGTCGCCGGCGAAGCTGACCCGGTCCTCGGTCCACAACCGCCGCATGAGCGTGATCGCCTCGCGCAGCCGGGCAAAGCGCTCCTTGAAGGCCGGCCACTGGCCCTCGGCGACCGACCCGACGGCGACCTCGTTGAGCGCCTCGCCGGTGCCGACGCCGAGCATGACCCGGCCCGGCGCGAGGCAGGCCATGGTCGCGAAGGTCTGCGCCATGACCGCCGGGTTGTAACGGAAGGTCGGGGTGAGCACCGAGGTGCCGACGAGCACCCGCTCGGTGCGGGCCAGCACCCACGGCATCCAGGCCAGCGCGTTCGGCGCGTGCCCGCCCGCCAGCCGCCAGGGCTGGAAATGATCGGAGACGGTGACCGAGTCCAGGCCGAGTTCCTCGGCGCGCACGGCATACCGGCCGAGTTCCAGCGGCGCGAACTGTTCCGCCGAGGCCTTGTAGCCGATCCGGAGCGGGGGCGAGTTCGGAGGCGAGCTCGGGGGCGAGTTCGGCGGTGTCACGGGGACCTTTCCAGCGCGTATGCCGTGGGGCGGGCTGCCCCGTCGTCGGCTGCCATGTCGGCGCCCGCGAGCGCGAGCGCCTCCCGAGCATCATGCGGCACGGCGACCGCTGGCGCCGAACTGCGCTGCTCGTGCCACGCCAATCCGACGACTGCGGCCAGCAGGATCGCGAACCCGGCCCACTGCGAGGCGGTCGGCTTGGCACCGAGGAAGGCGACCCCGACGACGACGGCCGAGAGCGGGAAGGCGAGTTCGGCGAGGGTGGCCCGCGAGGCGGGCGTGTGACCGAGCGCTCGGTAATAGAGGGCGAGCGCCAGCAGCCCGGGGATGAGCGCGAGCAGGACGATGCTGCCGGCGGCATCCCAGCCGACGGCCAGCGGTGTCGAGGTGACCGTCGCCGTGATCGCGAGGGTGACGAAGCCGATCGAGAAGCGCAGCGCGGTGAGGTCGGCGAAGGTGAGCTCGGCTCGTGCGGCGCGCCCGAGCACGGTGCCCGCCGCCCACAGGGATGCGGCGCCGAGCGCGAGCAGGGCCGCTTGGGCGCTGGAGACGCTCACCGACAACGGCGAGGCGAAGGCCATCAGCCACGCCCCGAGCAGGGCGGGCGCCGCGAACCAGGCGTAGGCGATGCGGACCCGCTCCCGGAGCAGGACTGCGGCCAGGGCGACGGCGATGAGCGGCTGGAGTTTCTGGAGCACTTGCGGCGTGATCGGGTCCCCGGCCCGGAAGGCTGCAGTGAACAGCACCGTGGCCAGCGCCGACGATCCCGCACCGATGACGAGCACGCTGAGCTGGGTGCGCCGCGAGGCAGTGCGCAACCGGCGCAGCCCTGGGACGAGCCACCATAGGGTGACCAGGGTGAGCACCAGGTGCTCCCAGAACACGACTGTGAGAGAGGGATATTGGCGCGACAGGGGTCCACGCCATATCGACGAGATGCCCCAGAACGAGGCGGCGACCGCGACCAGCCAGGTACGGTCGCCGACTCGGGCAACGCGGGGTGCCGCCATGCTCAGGAGGCCTCGACCTTGGGCATGATCTCCTCCACCAAACGCTTGAGGTCGTCCATCGTCTTGGAGACCGGCACATCGGCGAAGGGGGGCCACAGCAGCGGCATGGTCAGCCCGGCCTCCTTGTAGCGCTTGAGCATGTCGGTGATCTGCCCGGCCGTGCCCACCAGGATGTTGGACACCTTGCCGTTGTCCGACTGGTCGACCTCGGTGTCGGTGATGGTGAACCAGATCATGCTGCACATGTCCAGGTCGTCGATCGAGCGGCCGAGGGCCTCGAGCTCGCCGGCGATCGCGGTGCGCCACTCGGTGAGCTCGCGCGGGGTGTCCTGGATGCCGATCCAGCCGGCGAGGTCGTATTTCGCGATCCGGTTGGCCGACCGCTTCGGGTCGCGCAGGCCGCTGAAATAGATCGGAGGGTGCGGCTTCTGCACCGGGTGGTGGCCGAAGCCACTGGCCTCGAAATCGGCGAACTCGCCGTGGTATTCGAAGGTGTCGTTGGTCCAGATGCCCTTGCAGATCTCGATCGTCTCGCGCACGTGGGCGTGCCGGCGCGGGAACAGGTGGGTGGCGCTCGCCGCGGCGAACTCCTCGGGCATCCAGCCGGCGCCGATGCCGACGTTGAGCCGCCCGCCGGAGAGCTGGTCGATCGTCGCGCACTCGGCGGCGAAGACACCGGGCGACCGGTAGGGCGTGTCGGTGATGCTCATGCCGAAGCGCAGCTTCTTCGTGCGGGCGGCCAGCCACGGCAACAGCGGCCAGCCCTGCAACCACTGACCGGTCGATGCCACCGGCAACTGCTTGGGGAAGGCGGTCATCATCCCGAAGGGATAGGTGAGTTCGCCGCGGTCGGAGGCCTCCGGCACGACGATGCGGTCGAGGGTCCACACCGAGTCGAAGTCGAGCTCTTCGGCGAGGTCGGTGAGGTCGGCGAGCTCCTGCACGGTGACGTGATTGCGGAAGTTCGGCAGGTAGAGGGCGAGTTTCATGCGGGCGTCTCCTTCGCAAGGTCCAGCGAGGTCGTGATGGACGGTCCGAGTGCGTCACGACCAGAGTCCAAGCTGACGCGCCCCCGGACAATGGGTTGCGTCCTCATGGTTTGCTCAACGCTGGAGCGGCGCGGCCCCCGCTGCCGCCGCTGCCCCGCTGCCGCCGAACTGCGCGCTTACCGGTGGGTGAGGTCGAGCGCGGCGCGCACGATGCCGTCGGTGTCGAGGCCTTGATAGCGGTAGACGCTCTCCAGGTCACCGGACTGGCCGAACTCGGTCACCCCCAGGTGCACGGCAGGAGACTGGGTGACCGCAGCGAGGAACGCCAGTGTGTGCGGATGCCCGTCGAGCACGGTGACGATCGGAGCGCTGCGCTCGCGAGGGAAGAGCGCGTCGAGGATCGCCGTCGGGTGCGCGCCTCGCCCGCGGCGGGCCTGGTGAGCGCGGAAGAGCAGGTCGGCGCTCGTGATGCAGACGACGTCGGTCGGTATGCCGGCCGCGTCCAGTCGATCTGCGGCGGCGAGCGCCTCCGGAGTGGGTGCCCCCATGACCGCGATCGTCACGGCCGGCTGCGCCACCCGACGCACGGCATACCCGCCGGCGACGACCTGCTGGCGACGGCGTTCGCGCGCGGCCGGGTCGGTGGGCACCGCGGCCAGGCCCTGGTCGATGGCCCGCGTCGACAGGCGTAGGTAGGCCGAGCCGCCCCCCGGCTGCCCGAGCCGGCCCATGGCGGCCAGCAGGCACCATTCGGTGTCGAGGGCAAAGGCCGGTTCGTATGCCGTGCAGCCGGGCTGCTCCAACCCGATCGACGGGGTGACGATCGACTGGTGCGCCCCGCCCTCGGGAGCCAGGGTGACCCCCGAAGGCGTGCCGACCAGGATCGACTGCCCACCGGCATACATGCCGAAGGACCATGGCTCCAGCGCCCTGGTGACGAACGGGTCGTAGACGACGCCGATGGGCAGCAGGGGTTGGCCCCAGCGGTCCCAGGTCGTGCCGAGTTCGCCGAGCAGGCAGACCAGGTTGGTCTCGGCGATGCCGAGCTCGATGTGCTGACCGGTCGGCCGCTCGCGCCAGTGCAGGATCGTCTCGCCGTCGTCGGCGAACCAGTCGGTGCGCTCGGCGACCGACCAGACTCCGTGCTTGTTGACCCAGCCGCCGAGGTTGGTGCTCGAGCTGACGTCGGGTGCGACGGTGACGATGCGGCGGCCGACCTCGGGGGCGGCGCGGGAGACCTCCATGAGGGTGCGTCCCAGGGCGGTCTGGGTGTTGGTCCGGCCGGTCATCGTGCGGCCGAGGTCAGTGGGGACGAGGGGCGGGGAGATCACCTCGACGGGATCGCGGCGCAGTCGCGCGGCCGCCTGCAGACACGCCTCGGCCACGGCTGAACCCGGGGCCGGCCGGACCCAGGGCGCGTCCAGGTCGCGACCCAGCCGGGCGGCAAGCTCGCGCATCTGCGCCTCGGTGAGCAGCGCCGAGTGGTTCTGCGGGTGCCCTTCGGTGGGCAGTCCATAGCCCTTGACGGTGTAGGCGATGATCGCCGTGGGCCGGGTGTCGTCGATGGCCGCGAAGGTGCGGCTCAGCGCCTCGTGGTCGTGACCGCCGAGTCGGCGCAGCGCCGCGTGGACGGTCGCCGCGTCGTGTCCTGCAAGGAACTCCCGCAGCGCCTCGGTCTCGGGGCCGTCGCCGGGCAGCAGGGCGAGCATCTGCTCCGGGGTGCGTCGCAGCAGCCGTTGGTATTCCGCATTGCCCATGCCGTCGATCCGGCGGCGCAGCGCGTCACCACCAGGGGCGGCGAACAACGCCTCGAGCGCGGCACCGTATTTGACGGTGAGGACCTGCCAGCCGGCTGCCTCGAAGATCGCCTCGAGGCGGCCCGATCCCATCGTGGGGAGCACCCGGTCCAGGGACTGCCGGTTGAAGTCGATGAGCCAGACGACCTCCCCGAGGCCGGCGACCGTGGGATCGAGCACTGCCTCCCAGACCGCGCCCTCGTCGAGTTCGGCGTCACCGACCAGGCTGTATTGCCGCCCGATCCGCTGCGGCGAGACGACACTGTCGACATACCGCTTGGCGATGGCTCCCCAGATCGGAGCGGTGGCCCCGATGCCGACCGATCCCGTCGAGTAGTCGGCCGGCACCGGGTCCTTGAGTCGGGACGGGTAGCTCTGCAGCCCGCCGAACTGGCGCAGTGTCGTGAGGTGCTCCTCGTCGAGCTGACCGAGCAGGTATTCGATGGCGTGCAGCACCGGGGAGGCGTGCGGCTTGACCGACACCCGGTCGTCGCTGCGCAGGTGCTCCAGGTAGAGGCTCGTCATGAGCGTGACCATCGACGCGCTCGATGCCTGGTGACCGCCGACCTTCATCCCGGACGGGTTGGGCCGCACCCGGTTGGCGTGGTCGACGATGGCCACCGACAACCACAGCACGAGATCGTCGATCTCGGCCAAGACGTCCAGTGCCGGTGGGGGTGCGGCGGCGCGTGGCGCCGTCTGGATCTCGGTCACTTCGGATCCCACAGCGAGTGATAGGCGTTGATCGCGGGCTGGCCGCCGAGGTGGGCGTACAGGACGTTCGAGGTCGCGGGGATGTCCTTGGTCTGCACCAGGTCGATGAGGCCGGCGAGTGACTTGCCCTCGTAGACCGGGTCGGTGATCATCGCCTCGAGCTGGGCACCCAGGGCCATGGCCTCCATCGTGGAGTCGACCGGTATGCCGTAGAGGTCGCCGGCCCAGCCCTCCAGGACCTGGATCTCGTCGTCGCGCAGGTCCCGGCCGAGTTCGATGAGATCAGCCGTATGCCGTGCGATCCGGGCCACCTGGTCGCGGGTCTTGTCCAACGTCGCCGACGCGTCGATGCCCAGGACTCGACGCTTGACCCCGGTGAGCTCCTCGAGGGCGGCGAAGCCGGCGATCATGCCGGCGTGGGTCGAGCCGGTGACCGTGCACACGATGATCGTGTCGAAGTGGACGCCGAGCGCCTTCTCCTGCTCGGCCACCTCGAAGGCCCAGTTGGCGAAGCCGAGACCACCGAGAGGGTGCTCGCTGGCGCCCGCGGGGATCGGGTAGGGCTTGCCTCCGGCGGCCTCGACCTCGGCGAGCGCTTCCTTCCAGGAGTCGCGGATGCCGATGTCGAAGCCGTGCGGGTCGAGGCGCGAGTCGGCGCCCATCATCCGGGAGAGCAGGATGTTGCCGACCTGGTCGTTGGTCGGGTCGTCCCACGGGACCCACTTCTCCTGGACGAGGCGGCACTTCATGCCCAGGTGAGCGGCGACGGCTGCGACCTGGCGGGTGTGGTTGCTCTGGTAGCCACCGATCGACACGAGGGTGTCAGCGCCGCTGGCGAGCGCGTCGGGGACGATGTATTCGAGCTTGCGGACCTTGTTGCCGCCGAAGGCCAGACCGCTGTTGCAGTCCTCGCGCTTGGCCCAGACCTGGGCACCCCCGAGGTGATCGGACAGCCGCCGCAGGTGGTGGATCGGGCTCGGGCCGAAGGTCAGCTGGTGGCGGGGGAACTGGTCGAGCTTCATGGGGATCTCCTTGTCTGGCAGGGATTCTCGCGGGGGTAGTGCGTTGGGCGCTGAGCGGGTGGTGCCTTAGCCTCGATCCACGGATGGGCTGGGCTTGGTGAGGTGATCTTGCGCGTCGGAGCGTGAGGATGCCCCTGTGCTGAAACAGAATTGGAGTTCTTCAGGCTTCAGTTCCGTCTCGCACGAGGGGCATCTCGTAGGTGAAACTCTCTCACACCCTGGTCCGTACCTCTGCGGTGTTCGACGACCCGAACCTTGTGTCGTCGGCTGGTCTGGTCCCGGTCCTTGCGCTGGCCGATCGGGCAGGGCTGCGCCAGCTGGTTGATGAGCGCCTGAGTGTGCCCTCGGACAAGGGCGCGAACGCTGGGTTGAAGGTCGCCTCGCTGGTGGTGGGGATGGTCGCGGGCGCGGACAGCATCGATGACATGGCGCTGCTGCGGCACGGCGGGATGGGCCGGGTCTTCGCCCGGGCGTACGCGCCCTCGACACTCGGCTCGTTCCTGCGTGCGTTCACCTTCGGGCACGTGCGCCAGCTCGACGCGGTCGCCTCGAGGTTCCTGCTCGCGCTGGCCCGCCTGGCCGGGCTGACCCCACCGGCCCGTGCTGCTGGCGGCGGCCAGGAGGCTGGAGCAAGGGGCGGGTATGCGTTCCTCGACGTGGACGACTCGATCATCGAGGTCCACGGCCACGCCAAGCAGGGGGCCGGGTTCGGCTACACCCGGGTCCGTGGCCTGAACGCGCTCCTTGCGACCTTGAC
>JBGAQV010000026.1:0-29653 GCA_044220505.1 Dermatophilaceae bacterium | reverse complement strand
CGGGAGCGCCGCCGTGATGTCCAGTCCGACCGTCATGCGCCGCAGCGTAGTGCGGCCCCCCGACATCAGGGCGAGGGGTACTCGTTGCTGCCCGGCTGCCCGGCGGTGACTTCGACGGCTGGGCCACCGCCGAGGGGGATCCGGAAGATCTGGAACCGCGACCCGCCCGGAGGAATGCGGTGGGTGAACACCGCGGCCCCGTCGATCGTGAACTCGGGCCGGCTGGTCACGCCGTCGTCGCCGACGAGCCGCCGGGGGGTCGCGCGGGCGGCCACCTCGGCCGAACCGAGCCAGCGGATGTCCCACACCCCCGGCAGCCCCATGGTGAGTTGGGTCAACCAGGCCAGCCGGCTGCCGTCGGGCGACCACATGGGGTCGTGATCGCGCCAGCCGTCCTCGGTGAGCCGGGTGGCCGTACCGCCCGCGACCGGCACCTGATAGATCTCGTAGTCCGGCTCGGTGCAGACCGCCCGCGGGCAGCCGACGAAGACGATGCCCTTGCCGTCGGGATGGAACGCCGGGTCGAGATTGGTGCCCGGCCGGTCGGTGACCGCGACCGGCTGTTGGCCGAGCCGGTCGGTGACGTGGATCTGCGGGCTGAGCCGACTGCCCCCGAACATCACGAGCGACGATCCATCGGGAGACCACTCGGCGTGCCCCTGCAACACCCAGCCGTCCAGGCCCACCGGCCGCAGCTGCACCAGCCCCGACCCGTCGGCGCCGACCGCCCAGAGCGAGGCTTGCGCGGCGTCGGTGTCGTGGACGCCGTGCGGGGTCCGGTTGAACAGGATCGTCCGCCGGTCCGGCGAGAGCCGCGGCGACCACGAGTCGTATGCCGGGTCGCTGGTGAGGCGGGTGACCTCCCGTCCATCGTGGCCCATGGTGTAGAGCTCGAAGCCGCCGCTGCGATCGGAGTCGAAGGCCAGCCGGTCGACCGGCAGGGCCGGCCCCTGCGGCAAGGCCGTGGGGGCGGTCCAGGTCGCCGGCACCGGCGGTGCCTGCGCCGAGAGCAGTCGGGCCACCAGGGCCAGGCCGGTGACCATGACGACCGCCAGAGCAGCAGCACTGAGGAGCCACCATCGCGCGCGCCCGCGCCGACCCGCCGACGGCACCCGGGCGGGCGGGAGCACAGGCGGCTGCGCGGGCGTCTGCACACGCGGCTGCGCAGGGGGCTGCGCGGGAGGCTGCGCAGGGGGCCACCCCGGCCGGCTCATGGAGGTCACCGTAACGTCGTCGCGCGGCTGGGTGCCAGGACCCGCCTCCACGCCTGGGTCACCCCGGCGACGTCGTATGCCGCCGCCCTCGCGAACCCCGCGGTCCGCAACCGGTCACGCAGCGGGGCGTCGAGCAAGACCCGACGCATTCCCTCGGCGAGCGCGTCCGTGTCGTGCGGGTCGACGAGCAGGGCGGCGTCACGGCATACCTCTGGAATTGCCGTAACAGCTGAGGCGAGCACCGGGGTACCCCTGGCCATCGCTTCCAGCGGAGGCAGCCCGAAGCCCTCGAAGATCGAGGGGTAGACCAACGCTTCGGCGTCGCGCAACAGCACCTCGCGCTCGGCGTCGTCGACCCGGTCGAGGAAGATCACCGCGCCGGGCGGGGCATCGCGGGCCGCCTCCCGCTCGGCGGTGCCGCCGAACCAGGCCCGGCCGGCGACGACGAAGGCATATCCGGAGAGCTCGGGCTCCCGGCGGCGCAGGTCCAGGAAGGCCTCGATCGCGCGGGGGACGTTCTTGCGGGGGTGCAGATTGCCCAGGTAGAGCAGGTAGCGGGCCGGCACTCCCCGACCGGCCAGGGCCGCGCGGGCTGCCGGGTCGGCGGGGGTGGGCGCATCGACGACAAGCGGCAGGACCTGGACGCTGCCCGCTGCGAGCTGGTAGGTCTGCTCCAGGTCGGTGCGGCAGAAGTCGCTGATCGTGAGGACCTGGGCGGCCCGCCGGACCTGGGCCCCGACGAGCACCCGCAACCGCCAGCGGTCGGCTGCCGGATAGCCGCCCGGATCGTGGATGAACGAGAGATCGGTGACCAGCAGCGCGACCGGCGCCGGCGACCACACCGGGGCGTGCGTCAGGGAGACGACCACATCGGGTCGGCGCCCCTCGTGCGTCAGCCGGCGGAGCCAGGCCGGCAGGTCGAGCGCGAAATGCCGGGGCCCGGACCTTCGCTCGATCGCCGTCACTCGCAGCTCGGCGCCCGCCAAGGCTCGGCACTCGGCCGGCAGCTGGGCACCGGCCGAGGTGAGCACCTCGACGGCATCCGCCTGGTGGACCGCACCGGCCAGCCCGCGAAGCAGGCTGCGCACGAGCGTCTCGTCGCCGCCCCGGTTCGACCCCAAGGCGGTCGCATCGATGGCGACTCGCATCGGATCAGCTCGCCGCCCGCAACCGCTCGGTCGCGTCGTCGGACAACGGGGCCTCGGCTGCCTCACCGAGCACCTGCGCACGTGGCCGGATCTCCGCTTCTCCTGCGCCGCGCGGGCCGAGGACGACCATGTCGGCGGGGACGTCCCGCTTGAGCAGGGCCGCGGCCCCGACAAGGGAGCGGTCGCCGACGCGCACCGGCCCGAGCACCTTGCAGCCGTCCATGAACCACGTGTCGTCGCCGATGACCGCGTGCCCGGGCTTGGCGCCCTGGCCGCTGCCGCCGATGCGCACCAGGCCCATGATGTGGCAGTGCTCCCCGATGACGACGTCCCCGGCGATCCCGACGCCGACCGGGTGCGGCATGACGCACCCGGCGCCGACGACCGCACCGGGGGCCAGGTCGGCCCCGAAGAGCACGAGGTTGGCGAAGTAGACCAGGCGCGCCAGGGGGTTGCCGTGATCGTGCAGGGCGTTGCCGACGCGCCACAGTACGACCGACCAGAAGCCGGGCAGGCCCAGCACGTCCAGGACCCCAGCGGCGCCGGTGTGGACATTGCCTTTGACCTTGGCCAGCTCCCGGGCATCTTCGACCAGTGACCGGAGGACGGGCGGGTTGCTCGGTCGCGGGTGCGCAGGCCCGCTGTCGGCGCTCGGGCGGCGTGCGGTCGTGGCGCGATTGGCGGTCATTGGACGGCCTCCGCCCAGCGCGACATCCACGACCCGAGTTCGGTGAAGACCGCCCGGTAGTGGGTCGGGAGCGTCGAGGTCGCGAGCGCCCGGTGCAGCTCCTCGACGAGGTGGGCGAACATCGGGGCGTACTCCCCCGGGGTCACCTCGGTCAGGGCGGTTTCCACCAGGTCGTAGAAGGGCACCGAGAGCAGGTGCATCCACTGCTCAAGGACGACGACCCGCTCCAACCGGGTTTGTTTGGTGTGACCAACGACCGGGCCGCCGTAGGCCAGCAGGTCACCGCGCAGGTCCATCAGCCGCTTGACGACATAGCCACCCCAGATGTCGTCGTGCCGGCTCAACGGCCAGTTGTCGACGGTGACATCGGGCAGGAAGTAGTAGGCCGGGGTGAGCTCGCGGACGAATGCGGTGTTCATCCCGCAGATCGGGATGTGGCCGAGGGCGACCCGGTTCGGCCCAGCCGGGACCCCCGGATCACCCGGCTCACCGGCATACAACTTGTCGATGCCGTTGAGGTCGAGGATGCCGTCCCACAGCCCGAGGTTGAGGGCGACGTCGCCGTCGACCGTGGTCGCGTCGGTGGCCGCTAGGGCCGGGGTGCGCCATTCGTAGGGGTAGCCGCGGGCGTAGACCGGGTCGCCGGCCGGGAAGGTCTGCTCGATCGGGTTGACCCAGCCGCCAGCGAGCCGGGGACGCACGGCGGGGGCGTCGGTCTGCTTGCCGAGCGCGGCGAGATGGGTGTCGAGCCAGCCGGCGCGGGTCTGGCAGTCATAGTCGAGGGCGACGATGACATCGAAGCCCTCCTTCCAGGCGACGTAGTGGCCGATGTTGCGGCTCGCCGCGCTTTTGTGCGGCATCGCGGCATAGTGCCGCCCGGCATACGCCTGCTGTGCGGCGTAGTCGAGGTAGTAGACGTTCGGGCGCGGGGACGGCGCCAGCCGGCCGTCGCTGTCGTCGCTGACGATGATGGGGATGTGCGCCGGGATGGCGTCGAAGAGCTCCCATGGCGGGTCGTTGGGGATGGGGACGACGACGCACACCGACGGGGCGCCGCCGGAGGTGTCCTGGTCGGCGGGGCTCGGGAGAGTCAGGGCAGGCATGGTGGGGTCCTTTCAGGCGACCGCGGAGACGCGGACCAGGTCGGCGAACTCGGTGTGCAAGTACTCGGCCAACGCCTGCCGCCAGGGGCGCATGGTGTTCATCCCCTGCAGGTCCAGGACCAGGTTGCGCATGATCTCCGAGGGCGGGCGCACCGACGGGAACTCGTCGGCGAAATGCTCCGAGGTGACCGGGACCAGCTCGATGTCGTGCCGGCCGAGGATCCGCAGGATCTCCGCCGCGACGTCGTAACGGCTGCCCTCGCCGCCACAGGCCATGTGGTAGAGCCCGGTCATGCCCGAGCCGATCAGCCCGAGCAGGCAGCGGGAGAAGTCCGGCGCGTAGGTCGGGGTGCCGAGCTTGTCGGTCACCGCGAAGACCTGGGTGGCACCGTCCCTGATCTGGTCGACGATGCGGGAGACGAACTTGTGGTCCTTCTGGGCCCCGCCGCCGACCATCCAGCCGGCCCGGATGACGTAGTGCTGCGGCACCAGCCGCTCGACGAGGACCTCGCCCTCGTGTTTGGAGTCGCCGTAGACATTGAGCGGGTTGGGCCGGTCGAACTCGGTGTAGGCGCCGGTCTTGGTCCCGTCGAACACCCCGGCCGTGCTGATGTAGGTCATCGGGCAGCCGTGGGACCGGGCCGCCAACGCAACGTACTTCGTGCCGATGGTGTTGGTGAGATAGCCGTGGTCGGGGTCGGCGTCGCAGACCTCCAGCGAGGTCTCGGCCGCCAGATGCAGGACCAGGTCGGGGTTGACGGTCTGGAAGGCTGCGGCCACCTCGGCTCGGTCGCAGATGACCGAGGGCGGGTCAGGACCCGCCCCACGGGTGGGTATCCCGCAGATCCATGTCGGTGGCGACCACCCGGTGGCCGGCCCGGACCAATGCGGGGATGAGGGCGCTGCCGAGCATCCCGGCAGCTCCGGTGGCGAGGATGAGCATGTCAAGCACCTTTCGTGGGGAGAGCGAGGGTGACGACGGCAAGGCGACAGACCCTGCGGGCCGCCGGGATGCGGCGCAGCAGGATCCGGTCGATGGACTCGAGGCGGTGCCACATCGGATCGGAGAGCTCGACGAAGTTCTGCAGCCGACACAGCACCTGATAGGGGGTCCACTCCACCCGGGCGAACCAGCGGCGCATCGTCGCGAAATCGTCAGCGCCGAGCGAGCGCTCGTCTGGGCTGTGGGTGTGCATGGGGAAGCGGCGGGTCACCAGCCGCGAGTTGCGGACCCGCCGGGTCCACTCCGGCAGGAAGAGCACGGGCTCGCAGAAGACCGCGACTGCTCCCGGCCGCAGCAGGCGCCCGAGGTTGGCCAGGGCCAGGTCCCGGTCGAAATGGTGGACGACGTTGTTGCCGATGATCGCGTCGAATCCGCCTGCGGCCAGCCCGTGTTCGGCCGGGTCGAAGCTCTCGACGGGCGAGTGCACGAGGCTGACGCGGTCGGCGACGCCGTTGACCTGCGCCCGGCGTTCGGCCACCGCGAGGATGCCCGAGGACACGTCGATGCCGACCACCTCGGCCCCCTGCAGGGCCAGCCAGACCGCCAGCGACCCGCCGCCCACCCCGACTTCGAGGATGCGGCGACCGGCCAGCGGGCCGAGCCGCTGCACGGCGTCGGTGAGGAAGTCGACGTGTTCGCGGTTGACGAAGGGGATCTGGTCGGGCGAGACCAGATAGTCCGCGTCGCGCCACTGGGCCAGCAGCAGCCGCGCCATCTCGTCGTAGGTCTGGGCCTCGTGGTCGTGGCGTTCGTCGAGGGTGAGCACGCCATGGGCATGCTCGTGGCCGTGCGAGTGGCCGTGCGAGTGGCCGTGCGCGTGGCCCGGGGAGGACGAGGACAGCTCAGGCATCGAGGGGCTCCATAGCGTGACGAAGGTGGACGAGGTGGTTTCGGGAGCGGCGCAGGGCCTGGGCTCGGGCTTCCGGATCACGGGTCGCCGCCCGGGTGGCATGGGCGAGGGCGCGCAGCCCGAAACCGGCCACTTCCAGGCCCACCAAGGCCCGGTATGCCGTCCGGCCGCGTTCCCGGCGGAACCACCGGTTGAGCGAGCGCAACGCCTGGGGTGCCGCGCCGCCTGCGGTGGCACGCGAGGAGGCACCCATGAAGTGCACCGCGGTGGTGTCCGCGGCATACCTCACCCGCCACCCGGCTCGGGTGGCCCGGTGGCACAGGTCGACGTCGTCCATGTAGACGAAGATCCGTTCGTCGAGCAGGCCGATGTCGTCCAACGCCGACCGCCGCAGTGCCATGACGGCGCTGGACACCCAGTCGACATCGACAGGAGCGATGTCGTCCCGGTGTAGATACACGCCGCGAATTGTGTTGCCGCACAAGCGATCCCAACCCAGCAGCCAGGCGCTCATCGAGGTGAGCGTCGGGATGCGGCCGGCGGTCCAGCGCTGGAAGGTGCGGTCGGCATAGACCAGGCGAGGCCCGACGACCGCGACCTGCGGGTCGGCAGCGAAGGGCTGCAGCAGCGCCGCGATGCCTCCGGGCTGCAGGCGGGCATCGGTGTTGACCAGCAGGACGAACTCCGAGTCGCTGTCGCGGATTGCGCGGTTGTTGGCTCGGCAGAATCCCTCGTTGGTGGCGCTGCGGATCACCCGGACCTGCGGCCATTGGGCGGCCACGTGGTCGGCCGAGCCGTCGCTCGAGGCGTTGTCGACCAGGACGATGTCGTTGACCATCCCATCCGGCGTGGCGGAGACGATGCTGGCCAGGCAGTCGTCGAGCAGTCCGACGGTGTTCCAGTTGACGACGACGGTCGTGAGGGTGGCTCCCATGGCACTCACCTCCAGTCCACGGACAGCACGCTGTGCAGGGGGTCGGGCTGGACCGGCGCCGACCGTGCGGACGCCCCACCGTCTGCGCGCACGGCATACAGGCCGATGACCGCACCGGACGGGCCGAGGAAGACCACCTGTGAGCCGTCCGGGGAGTAGTCCGGAGCTAACGCCGGGGCGACTCCCGACAGCGGCACGGCGGACCCGCCGCCGGAGCCGGCGACCCGCTGGAGCCGACCCCGCCCGTCGGAGCCGGTGACGACGACCGCGAGATGTATGCCGTCCGGGGACCAGGTCGGCTCGCCCGCCGCGGCCGGCGCTGCCGTGGGCGTGACGGCCTGGCCGGTGGTGGCGTCCATGACGTAGATCCCGCGGCGGTCGCCCTCGGTCCAAGCGAAGGCGACCCGGCGCCCGTCCGGGGAGAGCGCCGGGTCGGCGTCGTCGGTGGGCAGCACGCCGGCGGTGCCGTTGGTGAGATTGCGGACCTCGCCGGTGCGCAGGTCGATACGCAGGATGAACGACTCACCGGTGAGCGTGGAGACATTGCGGACGAGGACTGCTTGGCCGTCGGGCGTGGGCACCGGGGAGGTGTTGCCGCGGGCATCACCGGGGGCCAGGCCGTCCTGCCAGTCCTCGATCCACGGATCGGTGAGCTGGCGCACCGATCCGTCCGGCGCTCGGAGGAAGACCTGTTCGGCGGCGGTGTCCGAGGGCAACGCGGCGACCCGCTGCTGGCGTTGGGCGAGCCCGGTCGGCGAGAGGTCTTCCAGGGTGACGTGCGCGCGGCGGGTGGTGCCGGCGGGGGCGGCCGGATGGGGGTCGCGGGCCCGGCCGGTGTCGACGTCGGCGGTGAGCAGCACGCTCTCGCCGTCGGCGGCCCAGCGGGCGGTGCGCGGGGTCAACCCCGTGGGCAGCGCCAGGGTGCGCCGCTGCATGAGATCCGGCGAGGCCGACACGAGGGTGCGGGACCCGTCGGTCCCTGCGAGGACCAGGAGCACCCGACCGGGCACCGGGCGGGATCCGATCGCATCGGTCGACCGGGAGGCGCCGGCGGCCTGCGGCCAGTCGTGCCAGTCCAGAGCGATCTCGGTCTCCGCGATGAGGACCTTGGGGTCGGACCCGTCCGGTCGCCGCGAGCACAGGCAGGTGGTCTGCGAGTCGAGCGCGCCGTTGAAGGAGACCGCGCCGTCGGGAGCGAATCGGGGCAGGACCCCGGACATCTCTGAGACCTCGCAGGGGTCTGCGGCCGGTCGCGAGACGCAGTTCGCACCGTCGGTGAGGAGGGTCTCGGCGCCACCGGACCGGGGACGCACCGCGATGTACCAGCCGGAGGGTTTGACATCGCTGAAATCGGTGGCCGACCCGGTCGAGGGCTTGCCGGAGCCGCGGTAGGAGGCCGTGGCCACGAGCCGGCCGTCCGCCGAGACGGTCGGGTCGGTGTTGAAGGTGTCGTCGTCGATGAGGACGCGCCGGCCGGTGCCGTCGGCGGCCATCTCCGCGATCTGGGTCGACGTGGAGTTGGCGGTGTAGGCGAACACGAGCCGGCCGTCCGGAGTGGGCGACGGGTCGGAGTCGAAGCCACCGACCGAGACGGTTGCGGCGGTGAGATTGGTGCTCAGTCCGGTGGCCAGATCCAGCCGGAAGAGCGCGACGTGCGGGAACCACGGTGCGGTCCCGGTGAAGACCAGACTCGTGCCGGAGCGGTCGACGAAAGGCTGCCCCACCCGGAAGTCGAAGCTGGCCAGCACGCGCACCCCGGTGCCGTCCGGGCGCATCATGGCGATCTGCTCGGGGCCGCCCGCCGCGCCGGCCCGGACCGTGTAGACGATCTGGGTGTTCCCAAAAGCCCACCGAGGCCAGCTGTAGGCACGTCCGTCCGCGGGGGTCAGCCGGTGCATCGAGCCGTCGGTGTCGGCGAGGTAGATGTGATGCGCTCCCGTGGACCGCTCGACCCCGGAGAGCAGGACCCGGCTCGGCAGCGGCGACGACGGGCTGGCCGAGGGGGCCGAGCTGGCGGGCACGGCGTACGGGAGGGTGGTCAGGGTGCCGGCCATGGTCGGACCGGGCGGCAGGGCCAGCACGACCACGGCGACGACGGCGACGGCGGCCACGAGCCGCCGGGTGGTGCGGTGGCTGGGACCGGCGCTCCGAGGCGCCCCGCCGCTGGATCGCCCCACCCTCGCCAGGCGCGGCACGCGGGCCGGGATCGGCGGGCCTAGCCGCTCGCCCGCGACGGCCAGGCCCGCGAGCATCCAGAAGACCGCGAGCGGGGCGTCCTGACGCAACGAGAAGCCGAGGACCTCCTCGACGGCGAAGAAGGCGACCGCGGCCAACACACCCGTCCCGACGGCGGCCAGTAGCCGGTCCGGGCTGCGGGTGAGCCGCAGCGCCACCCGAGCCACCGCGAGGCCGACCAGGGCGAACCCGGCCAGCCCGACGATCCCGGTCTCGGCGAGCACGAGCAGGTAGATGTTGTGCACCGGGTGACCGAAGAAGATGACCGGCGCTTGGTCGTAGGCCCCCTGGACGAGTTCGTAGTTGTTGAGCCCGACCCCGAGGAAGGGGTGATCGGCGAACATCCGCTCCGCGGTGTCGTTGAGCTCCAGCCGCGAGTCGATCTCGGTGAAGAAGTGTCCGGTGCCGAAGTTCGCCGAGATCTTGTCGATGATCTGCGCAGCGAAGGGCAGGGCGACGACCAGCCCGGCCAGGCCGATGCGCAGCAGTGCGGCCGGGGCGACCTGGCGGCGGCGCACTCCGACGGCCACGACGACGGCGCAGGCCAGACCGGCGGCGACGAAGGCGGCCCGGGCCTGCGCCAACCACACCGCACCGAAGCAACTGGCCACGACCACGGCGGCGGCCAGCCGCAGCAACGGGTTCCGCAGTCCGACGAGCAGGGCGGTCGCCACGGTCGCCAGCGCCCCGAGCACGGCGCCGAGGAAGACCGGGTGCAGGACCGTGCCGAACGGCCGGCCGAGCACCGTCGTGTCGGTCACCCGGTCGCCGAGCTCGGTCGGCACCCCGAGGAAGCTCAGCCCGAGCACGCCGCCGGTGCGCCACTGCAGGACGACGACGACGAGTTCGAGCACCGCGACCGCGCCCAGCCCGCCGAGGACGGCATACACGTGGCGCCGGGCCGAGATTCGCAGCGCGAGATAGGCGAACAGGAGGAACATCCACGCCATCCGGCACAGCTCGGCCGCAGCGTGCCCGAGGCTCGGGGCGCCGAGCAGGCTCGGCAGGGCCAGCAGCGCCCCGCCCGCGACCGCCGCGAGGACCCCGCGCCGCGGCGCCGCGGCAAGGTCGCGCGCCAGGGTGCCGGACCGCCACCACAGCAGGTAGAGCAGCACCACGACGACATCGAGGGTCGTGACGTAGATCGACACCGCGCCGCCGCTCTGCTGCAGGTCGGGGTCGGTGAAGGACTTGTGCATCATGACGGCCACCGTCGCGGCGGCCAGGAACACCAGCACGGTATGCCGGTCGCGCACCGCCCACAGGACGGTCCCGATCGCGAGGGCCCCGACAACGACCAGCAGACCCTTGCCGCCGAGCCCAGCGGCCACCCAGCCCAGCGCTGCCACGGCGGCGCCGACGGGCAGCACCAGCCAGCCACGTCGGTGCTGGGCCGCCTTGCCGTGGCCGTCGCCCATGCCTAGGTCCACGCCCACGCCCAGCGGGGCTCCCCGCCACGAGCCGAGCCCAGGTCGCACCCAGGGCCGGGCCCAGGTCATCAGCCGCGGGGCGGTCACGACGAGCAGGAGCACGGCGAGCACGACGGCGATCCCTCGCACCCCGGCCAGGCCGGCCAGGACGGCGACGGTGGCACTCCCCGCGGCGGTCAAGGCGATCGCCCGGCGAGTGGCCGGTGGCCGGGGCAAGCCCGCACGCGGCTGCGCGGTGGTGCTGCGGTGGATCGGTTGGGCCAAGCCCGCACGCGGCTGGGCCGTGGTGCTGCGGTGGATCGGCAGCGCCGACCACGCGGCATACAGGGGGGTGAGCACCTGGCCCCGCAGCAGTCTGCCGACGACGAGCAGGGCGAGCGCCCCGAGGACGGTGTAGAGGGCCGGCATACCCAGGCCGGCGAGCAGCGCGCCGAGGACTGCGGCGCCCACTCCGGCGAGCACGACGGTTCGGGCCGCGGGCGGCATCCGGGGGGCCGCGGGCGGCATCCGCAGATCGGGCTGGAGGGAGCTCATCGGGCGCCGACCTCCGAGGCGAGCGGCGTCGTCGGCGTCGGGGTCGGCCGGCGCGGCGGCGTCGAGCGATAGGCGCGCTGCGTGTAGTGCAGCATGACCTTCCAGTAAGCCCATTCGGCGAAGCGGCCGCGGCGGTCGGCGTGATCGAGCCGGCGGCGCAGCAGCGGCACGGTGACCCGGTTGAACAGCGCCAACCGCACCGCCATCCGCGCTGCGGCGCGGGGGCCGGCCGACCGGGTGAGCACGCCATAGCGCTCGTGCAGGCCGGGTTCCGGGATGAGCACCTCGAGGTCGCGCAGTCCCCGGCCGATCGACTCCTGCAACCGGCAGGCGCTGGGCAGGTCGTGCGGGTGGAAGTGCTCGCCCCACGCGGCGGGCTCGAAGACGACTCGGTAGCCGGCCCGGGTCCACCGGTAGCCCAGCTCGACGTCCTCGTGGCCGATCTCGGCCCAGTCCTCGTGGAAGACCAGATTGCGGGTGAGCATGACCTCGCGGGGCAGGCTGAGGTTCATCGACCAGTGGTAGCGCCACTCCACGAATTGCCCTGCCCGAGAAGCGATCTCGTCATAGGCAAAGGGTTGGTACCACTGGATGAAGGGCGTCTGGGGCATCTGGGTGGACTGCTCGACCAGCCCGAGCACGGCGACCGGTTCAGCGTGCCGGGCATGTGCGGCGACATGCGCGCGCACGAAACCGGGGGTGACCCAGACGTCGTCGTTGAGGAAGATGACGATGTCGCCGCGGGCAGCACGCAGGGCCTCGTTGCGCTTGACCGCGGGCAGCCGCTGCGTCGAGGCGAGCAGGACCACATCCCGGCCGGTGTCGCGGGCCAGCTCACGCACCATCTCGGGCGTGTCGTCGGTCGAGTTGTCGGCGACGATGATCTGGAGCCGGTCGGGCGGGTAGTCGGTGGCCAGCAGACATTCGATGGTCCGGCGGACGACCTCGCAGCGGTTGAAGGTCGGGAAGATGACGCTGACCCGGGGCAGTTCGTCGGTCATCCCAGGGCCTCCTGCAATCGCGGCAACAACCGCAGTCGCCACACTCCGACGGCCAGCCCGATCAGCCCGGCGAGCATCGCCGCCGGTGCCGTGACCTGCCGGTCGACGAGCCACCCGACCGCGGCAGCTGACAGCGCCGCAGCGGCCACCAACCGCAGGACCCGGCCGGCCGGCAGGGTCGCCGCGGAGCACCGCCGGACCGCGACGGTCGAGCAACACAGCACCAGGACCGCGCCGACCAGAGCCGCGACGGCGGCGCCGTCGATGCCGGTCGACCGGATCAGGATGACGTCGACCGGCACGCTTACGGCCAGGGCGGCGAGGTTGTAGGCCAAGGTGATTCGCTGGAACCCGGTCGCCAGGAGCACGACCGACTGCCAGGCATTGATCGTCATGAGCACGAGGGCGACCGACAGCCAGCGCAGCGGCTGGGCGGAGGCGGCATACGAGGGACCGAACGCGAGCTCGACCACCCACGGCGCTCCGCCGACCAGCACGACCGGCACCGCAAGGGTGACCGCGAGGAGCACATCGGTGCCTCGCGCGTAGATCCGCCGGAAGGCGACCCGGTCGCCGACCGCCCAAGCGCGCGCGAGGACCGTGAAGAGGACGTTGATGACGATGGCCGAGGCGAGCAGCAGGTATTCGATCGGCTGGTATGCCGCGCCGTAGCGACCGAGGTCGGCGGTGGGCAGCAGCGCCGCGACGACGAGGCTGTCGAGCTTGAGGCACAGGACGCCGACGAGCATCCCGGGGCCGAGCGGCAGGGCCTCGGTGACCAGGCCCCGGACCAACGAGCGGTCCACGCGCAGTCGCAGGCCGAAGCGCCGGCTGCCCACCCGCAGGGCCACGGCCGTGCCCACGGCCACCCCGACGACGGGTGGAACGAAGAGCATCGGCAGCGCCGCACCCAGTGAGACGAGCACGAGCACCAAAGCGGTCTCGACGGCCTCGCCGAGGACCCGGACGATCGCCTCGTACTGCTGGAGGAGGTGGATCTGGAAGGCGACGACGACCACCCCGAGCACGGCGTCGCCGACGGTGACGAGGCAGGCCACGGCACCGGCGAGCAGCGCCTCGGCGGACTGGCCGAAGGCGAGCAGGGTGACCTGCACGGCAAGCGCGGCGACCAGGGCCAGGGCCAGCCGGAGCGCGGCGACCGTGCCGATGATGGCCCCGGTGTCGGCGTCCACGCGGACCGCCTCGCGGACGGCCAGCTTGGGCAGTCCGAAGTCGGCGACCACCCCGGCCAGCGTCGTCACCGTGGCGACGAGGACGTAGGTGCCGTAGCCCTCCGGAGCGAGGTAACGCACCACCGCCAGCGTCGAAACGACGTTGAGCACGAGGTGGACGACCTTCGCGGCGAGTTGACTGGCGGTGCTCACCGCCGCCCGGCGCGTCGTCGAGGTTGGTGCGGCGCGGGTCGTCACGGCCGGCGCTCCGTCGGGTCGGGCGAGCCGTGGCCTCCGCCGCGACGGGAGGCCCGGTGGTCGCCGTTGCTCGAGGGCCCAGCGGCCGGCACGGGGTGGGGGGCCGGAGACCCGAGCAGGGCCGTGACCAGGTCGCGGTCGTCGGCCGCTTCGCCGGGGTCCGGGGTGCCGGGGACGGCATACTCGCCGTCGTCCTGGCCCGAGGCGCTCTCGGGACGGCCCACGCCGGCCGGGCCGACCAGATGCGGGCTCAGCCACCAGCCGCCGAGGGCGCCGAGCAGCAGGCCCAGGGCCAGGTAGATGTAGCGCTTGGGCTCGGTGGGATAGACCGGCAGCGCAGCGGTGTCGAGGCGGGTCAGCTCGACCGCTCCGGAGGCCGCGGTGACTTGCGCGCTCTGCAGGGCCGTCGCCACGCTGGTCCGGTTGGCCTCGGCCAGGTCGACGGACTTCTGCAGGGTGGCCAACTCGGCTTGCGCGGCGTTGCTCGACAGGGGCGCGGCCGCGTCGATCTGGTGCTGGAGGGCCGCGACCCGGGCTGTGGCGCCGTCGAGTTCGGCCTGCAGGACCGCGCGTCGGGTCGTGAGGTCCTGATAGACGCTGCTGGCCGCATTCGTGTCCAGGCTCGTCGTCGACCGGCCGGTGACGATGGTCTGGCTGCTGCGCTCGGTGCGCGGCACCGCGGCGAGCGAGGCGTTGATCGAGGCGAGTTGCGCCGAGGCGTCGGCTTCGGCCGCCTTGGCCGCGAGGTAGTCCTTGCGCAGCGTCTCGTAGGTGGTGGCCGATAGCTGCTGCCGGCCGTCGGCCGCGGCGATGCCGTGGGCGGTCTGGTAGTCGGCCAGCGCCGTGCTCTTGGCCGCGACCTGCTGCTCGGCCACGGTGAGCTGGGCCTGCAGGTTGCTGATGTAGGTCTTGACGTCGCCCTTGAACCGCTCGTTGCTGCTGCTCACCAGGGTGTCGGCGACGGCGTCGGTGACCGCCTTGGCCTCCTCGGGGGTCGGGCCGATCGACGAGATGGCCAGGACGTAGGAGCCGGTCGTGCCGGCGGCCGGCCCGGAGTTGACCCCGAGCGGCATGGCCTTGGTGCCCTCCTGCACATAGAGCACCGCCTTCTCGTGCGGGTCGACATCGGCGCAGAAGCCCGACGTAACCACAGCCCGGGTGCACCGGTAGACCCAGGCGAAGGCATGCGCGAGAGCGGAGATCGGGCCGCTGGACTCGGGCCGCCGGTCCAGCCCGGTCTCGGAGACCACCTGCTCGGCGACCGCACGGCTGGTCGCGATCCCGGCATACGTCGCGGCCAGCGACTGCGAGAGCGAGGCGTCGATGACCCCCGGCTGCCCGGCGAGGTCCTGGGCGGTGCTCGTGAGGAAGGTCGCGTCCCGGCCGCGGATGAGCAGCCGGGTCTCGCCGCTGTAGGTCGGCTCCTTGAGGAAGGACCCGGCGAAGGCGAGCGTGGCGCCGATAGCGGCGACGACGAGCACGCGCCAGTAGCGGCCGGTGAGCGTCGAGAAGGTCATGGACGGATCCCTTCGGTGAGCGGGTTTCGGGGTGCCGCGAGGCGTTCGACGCGGTGCGCGGCCAGCAGGAGCAGGGCGCGCGACCCGAGGGCGGCGGCGGCGGCCCAGCGCAGCGGGTTCCAGGGCTGCGGCGCGTGGTGGGTACGCCAGTAGCGGTAGGCCCCGGCGTGGAAGGAGCGGGTCGCCAACGCAGACCCGGTATGCCGTCGGGTCCCGCCTTCGTCGTGGCGCACCGTCGCGTCGGGCACGCACCACACGGAGTAGCCGGCGCCGGCCAGCCGGCGACACCAGTCGGCGTCCTCCCAGAACAGGAAGTAGCCCTCGTCGAAGCCGCCGAACCGGTCCAGCACAACCCGCGGGAGGACCATCGCGGCCCCGGAGACCCAGTCGACGCGATAAGGCTCGGTCTCGCCGGCGTGATCGCGCTCGACGAGGAAACGCCGCGACCAGCGGTTGCCGGGGAGGAGCTTGGTCAAGACGGAACGACGGCCGAAGAGGCCAGCACTGGCAGTCGGGAAGGATCGGGCGGTCAGCTGCGGACGGCCGTCGGCATAGCGCAGCGTGGGCGCGACGATGGCGGCCGGCTCGCTCGGGCGAGACGAGCGGCCCGAGAGCACCGAGGGCGCCGAGGGCACCGACGGCACCGAGTGCAACGTGCGCAGCGCCTCGACGAGCCGGGTGAGCGAGCCCGGGTCGGCCACGGTGTCGGGATTGAGCAAGGCGACGTATGCCGCGTGGCCGAGTGCCATCCCGGCGTTGGCTGCATGCGCGAAGCCGGTGTTGGCTCCAAGGTCGGTGGCGGTGACCTCGAGCCACGGCCGATCGGCGGCCCACCCCTCCACCGCCGCAACGGTGCCGTCGCCGGAGCCGTTGTCGACGACGGTGATGGTGCATGACAGCCCGGCTGCGGCGTCGGGCACGCTGTCCAGGCACCGGATCACCAGGTCACGACTGTGGAAGCCGACAACCACGACGTCGAGATCGCTCATCAGAAGGCCCCCCGACCGAGCAGCACGGCCAGCACGGTGTGGGCGAGGATGCGCAGGTCCAGCAGCACCGTCTGCTGGGCGAGATAGCGCAGGTCGATGGTGATCCGCTCGCGCACGGTGAGCAGGCTCCGGCCGGCGATCTGGGCCAGGCCGGTGACCCCGGCCTTGGTGAGCAGCAGGGCCAGGTCCTCGTTGCGATACTGCCCGAGCAACTCCGGCAACTCCGGCCGCGGGCCGACCAGGCTCATGTCGCCGCGCAGCACGTTGACGAGATTGGGCAGCTCGTCGACGGTGGTGCGGCGCAGCCAGCGGCCGACGCGCGTGCACCGCGGGTCGTCGGCGAGCTTGTAGAAGACCTCGCCCGAGGCGGTGCTCGTGCGGTAGTCGTAGAGCGCGGGGAAGCGCTCGCGCGCGTCGACCCACATGGTGCGGAACTTGTAGAACGTGAAGACTCGCCCGCCGACGGTCACCCGGGGCTGGCGGAAGATGGCCGGTCCCGGCGAGTCCAGCCGGATCAGGATAACCAGGGCCAGCAGCAAGGGCGAGGCGAGCACCAACAGCAGGCTGGCCCCGACGACATCGACGATCCGGGTGACCGCGGCGTAACTGCGGCTGCGGTTGGGCAGGTAGACGACGCTTGCCTCGCCCAGCCGCCGGTCCAGATAGGACGCCACCGGTTCGACCCCGTCCCAGTGGTCGGCGACGACACCCTCGTGTTGGCCTGATTCGGTGATGGCGCGGGAGCCGTTGGCGGACAACGGCTTTGCTCGTGTCGCCCGGTCCTCGGCGACCGAGGTGAGCACCGTCAAGGATTGGGTGCCCAGCGAGCGTCGGGAGAGCGCGAGCGCGCGCAGGAACGACGGTTGGCTTGCCCCACGCAGATGCGCCGGCTCGACGACGCCGTGGAAACCGAGCATCCACGGGCCGGCATGGCCGCCCGCTCCCGGTGGCTCGGGGTGGTGCGAGGGCAGCACGATATCGTTCATCGGCGAAGCTCCCGATTCTGGCTGAGGGCATGACGAATTACCGTCATGGACGGGCCAATTGCGGTGAAACCGCCGGTCAGCGCGACCGGCGGGACAGGTCGACCGAAGTCAGGTCGAAGTAAGAGTCGAGTTCAGTTCTGCACTGCGGGTGGAGCGGGGAGACGCAGTTGAATCGGATCGGCGATTCCTCACTGATGAGGCCCAGTATCACCACGCTGATACGTGTTCCGGAGGCGATTCGGTGAAAATCCCGGCAATTCACAATCCGGAGGGTCAGCCGATCCAGTCGCTCGCGACCCGAGCGGCCATTCGGCGCAACAGTGCAGCGGCCTCGCGCATCGAGCGGTGCGGGTCAGGCTCGAGCTCGGACAGCGGATAGATCCGCCGGATCCCGCTCGCCTCAACCTCGGCCCGGTCCGCCTCGGACAGCACCGCGCGTCCGCACACTGCCACCACCGGTATGCCGTGCGCCCGCGCCACCGCGGCGACGCCTGCCGGGGTCTTGCCGAGCAGGGTCTGCCGGTCCAGCGATCCCTCGCCGGTGACGACCAGGGCCGCCCCCGCGAGCAGCCCCTCGAAGCCGACGTAGTCCAGCACGACCTCGATGCCCGGGCGCATCGTCGCCCCGAGGACGGCCAGCGCGGCATACCCGACTCCCCCGGCCGCCCCGGCGCCCGGCCGGTCACGGTCGTCACGACCGGTCGCGTCGGTGACGAGCTCGGCGTAGTGGGCCAGGGCGGCCTCCAATGCGGCCTGCTCGAAGGGGCCCGCGCCCTTTTGCGGCGCGAAGATCGCGACGGTGCCGCGTTCTCCCAGAAGCGGATTGGTGACATCGCTGGCGAGGGTCAGAGTGACCTCGGCCAGCCGCGGGTGCAGCCCCGAGAGGTCGATCGAGGCGAGGTCGGCCAGGGGTCCACCGCCGTCGGCGACCGGCTCGCCATGGGCGTCGAGTAGTCGCGCGCCGAGGGCCACGAGCATCCCCGCCCCGCCGTCGGTGCTCGCGCTGCCGCCGATGCCCAGCACCACCTCGTGGACCAACGGCTCGCCATCAGCGCCCCGGGCGTCGAGGGCGGCGGCGAGCATCTCACCGAGGCCACGCGAGGTCGCCGTCAACGGCTGCGTGACGCCACCGGGCAGGTGCACCAGACCACAGCAGTCGGCCATCTCGACGACCGCGAGATCGCCGCGGACGGCATACGAGGTCGCGACCGGTTCGCCGGTCGGGCCGCTCGCGCTGACCGGGACCCGGGTGAAGCCCGCCGCGACCGCCGCGTCGAGGGTGCCGTCGCCGCCGTCGGCGACGAGCACCGAGTCGACCGTGACCCCAGGCGCCGCATCGGCGACCCCGGCGCGGATCGCCGCCACGACCTCGGTCGCCGTGAGCGACCCCTTGAACTTGTCGCACGCCACGAGCACATGCCCCGGGGTCAGTGGCGCGGCGGACGCGGTCGGCGCAGCAGGTTCAGCGGGTAGGGGCACGGCCCCCACGGTATGCCGGTCGGTCACCGTAGCCGCGGGACGAGGGTCCCTCGGCCGGTCCAGCGCCGAGGTTTACGCTCGGGTCGGGGATCAAGGAGGAACCCGGATGCGGATCGTCGTCGCCCTCGGCGGCAACGCCTTGCTGCGCCGCGGTGAGCCGATGACGGCGGCCGTGCAGCGCGCCAATGTTCGCACCGCGGCGCTGGCCCTTGCCCCGATCGCCCGCTCGCATCAGCTCGTCGTCACCCACGGCAATGGCCCGCAGGTCGGCTTGCTCGAGTTGCAGGCCCAGGCCTATGCCGGGGTCGAGCCCTATCCCCTCGACATCCTCGGCGCCCAGACCGAGGGCATGATCGGCTACCTCATCGAGCAGGAACTCGGCAACGTGCTGCCCGAGGACGCCCCGCTGGCCACCCTGCTGACGATGACCGAGGTCGACCCCGACGACCCGGCCTTCGCCGATCCGAGGAAGTTCGTCGGGCCGGTCTATGACGAGGCGACGGCCCGCGCTGCCGCGGCCGAGCACGGCTGGGTGGTCAAGCCCGACGGCCCCTACTGGCGTCGCGTCGTCGCCTCACCCCGGCCGGTGCGCATCTTCGAGATCCGGCCGATCGACCTGCTGCTGCGAGCCGGCTGCGTCGTCGTCTGTGCGGGCGGGGGCGGGATCCCGACGATGTTCGGCCGCGACCCCGCCGACGCCAACGTCCTCGCGGGCGTCGAAGCGGTCATCGACAAGGACCTCGCCTCCGCGGTGCTGGCCCGCGAGTTGGCGGCCGATGCCTTCGTCATGGCCACCGACGTCGCTGCGGTAGAAACAGATTGGGGTATGCCGTCGGCCCGCCAGATCGCGGCGGCCACCCCCGAGTGGCTCGCCGCACAGACCTTTGCCGCCGGGTCGATGGGACCCAAGGTTGCCGCCGCCGTCGAATTCGTCACGGCGACCGGTGGCCGCGCGATGATCGGGTCGCTGGCCGACATGGGCGAAATGCTCTCCGGGGACGCCGGCACCCAGATCCGCGCCGATCTGGCCGAGCCGGTGAGCTACCGATGACGGTGACCACCCGGCATACCGGAATTGCCGTGTGGCAGCCGCCCTCCGGCGCCGCTGGCGCGGCCGCACCCACCCGGCATACCCCGGCTGTGTGCCCGTCGCTTCTTACCCGTCACGACAGCACGATCGGTCGATCCACCACCCCGGATCGCACCTGACTCATCGCACACACCGCGAAAGGGACACCACCGTGGCATTCGCAGAACGCATCTCTCGCCTGGGCACCGAGACGGCCTTCGCCGTCTCGCTCGCCGCCGCCGCGTGGGGGGCGCAGGGACACCGCATCTACCCCTTCCACCTCGGCGACATCGACCTGGCGACCCCCGCCAACATCCGCGAGGCCATGGACCGCGCGGTCGCCGACGGCAAGACCGGCTACTGCCCCGGGCCGGGCATCGCGCCGCTGCGCGAAGCGATCGCGCAGGACGTGGGGATGCGCCGCGGGCTGAGCTACGGGCCGGACAATGTCACCGTGCACCCGGGCGGCAAGCCGGTGATCACGAAGTTCACCCAGGCGCTCATCGAGTTCGGCGACGAGGTGCTCTATCCCAACCCGGGCTATCCGATCTATGAGAGCCAGATCGAGTTCATCGGCGCGCACCCGCTGCCCTACCGCTATGTGCCGACCGAGACCGGGTTCCGCATCGACCTCGATCAGGTGCGCTCGCTCATCACGCCCCGGACCAAGGCGATCATCTACAACGACCTGCAGAACCCCATCTCCGCCGAGTCGACCCAGGCCGAGAAGGAGGCCATCGCGCAGATCGCCATCGAGCACGACCTCTGGGTGCTGTCCGACGAGGCCTATTTCGAGATGCGTTACTCGGGCACGTCCTCGTCGATCGCGTCGATCCCGGGGATGCAGGAGCGCACGGTCATCCTCTACACCTTCAGCAAGAAGTTCGCGATGACCGGGTGGCGGCTCGGTGCGGCGATCGCGCCGGCGGAGCTCTCGGCCGTCTTCGGCAAGCTCAACACCAACAACGAGTCGTGCACGACGCACTTTGTGCAATGGGCCGGAGTCGAGGCGATCCGTGGTGATCAGTCCGGGGCGATTGCGATCCGGGAGGCGTTGCGCGGCCGGCGTGACGCGGCATACGAGATGTTGTCCGCGATGCCGGGCGTCTCGCTCTCCAAGCCGAATGCGACCTTCTATCTCTTCCCCGACGTGACAGACGCCATGGCGGCCAAGGGCATTGCGACCCTGCCGGAGTTCGCCGAGCGGGCACTCAAGGAGACCGGGGTGTCATTCTGCACGCGGCTGCACTTCGGGCGGCCCCAGCCGGGTGAGGACCGGATGTATGCGCGGTTTGCGTATTCCGGTCTGCCGGAAGCCGATATCCGCGAGGGTCTGGGCATCCTGGCGCAATGGATCGAGGCCTGACATGGCACTGGTCGTCGTCACCAATCGCATCCCCGCCGAGGGCCTCGACGCGCTGCGCGCCGAACACGAGGTGCGCGCCTGGGAGCACGAGGAGTGCATCACGCGGGCGGACTGCCTGCGTCTCGTCGCCGGCGCAGACGCCATCGTCACGCTGCTCACCGAGAAGGTCGACGGCGATTTCCTCGACGCCGCCGGGCCGCAACTCAAAGTCGTCGCCAATGTCGCGGTCGGCTACAACAACATCGACGTCGCCGCGTGCCAGGCGCGCGGGGTCATCGCCACCAACACCCCCAAGGTGCTCACCGAGACCACCGCCGACACGGCCTTCGGGCTCATGCTCATGGTGACCCGGCGCTTCGGCGAGGGCGAGCGGATCATCCGCAGCCAGACCCCGTGGCAGTGGGGCATGTTCTACCTGCTCGGGATGGGCCTGCAGGGCAAGACCCTCGGCATCGTGGGGATGGGTCAGATCGGGGCCGCCATGGCCCGGCGCGCGGTCGCTTTCGGCATGGACATCGTCTACGCCGATGAGCACGAGGCACCTGCCGAGCTGCTTGCCGGTATGCCGTCCGGTGCGGTGCGTCGGATGTCGTTCGACGAGCTGCTGCGCGTCGCCGATGTCGTGTCGGTGCACTGCCCCTACCTGCCCTCGACCCACCACCTCATGGGCGCCGAGCAGTTCGCGGCGATGAAGCGCACGGCATACGTCGTCAACTCCGCGCGCGGACCGATCATCGACGAGGCGGCGCTCGTCGCGGCCTTGCAGGCGGGCGAGATCGCAGGCGCCGGGCTCGACGTCTTCGAGCAGGAACCGACGGTCCACCCGGGCTTGCTTGAGATGGACAACGTCGTGCTGCTGCCGCACCTGGGATCGGCGACCACCGAGACCCGGGCCGCGATGGCTCGGCTGGCCGCCGACAACGTGCTCGCGGTCCTGCGCGGCGACTCTCCGCTCACGCCGGTGACGCCGGTGACGACGCGTTAAGGGGCGTCGGTCCAGGGCTGAGTGAGGGTCGGGCTCGGGCGTGCCGGGTTTGACGTGGGCGATGACGGTGTCGGCAGGCACGGCCCCGACCCACCGAGCGTCGCGGCATACCCACTGTTGGTGAAGACGTAACAGCCGATGTGGAATCCGCGCCGGTCCTTGATCGTCCACCCGAGATGGTCAGGGGTGTTGTCATCACGCAGCGTCCACCCCGCCGCTTGGCGCTCCGCGAGGTAGCTCGAGCGCATCCCAGCCGCCCGGTCAGTGTCAGCGATCAGGCGCATGCTCACCGTGAAGGACGACAGGTCCTGCCCTGTCACCAGGCACGGCATGAGGTACTCCTTGTACTCGGTGAAGTTGTGGCCCAGCGCAACCGCCATCGCCCGGGCCTCCGCACGGACCACAGCAGCGACGTCCTCATGGGTCATCGCACTCTCCTTCGATGGGATGCAGCCGCCCAGCGCGCCCATTGCCGTGACCGCGGCGATTGCCAAGCGCGCCCCGCTCGATCTGAACCAGCCAGTCATGGGATGTCCAAGGGGTAGAGGGGCTCGATGGGTTCGAGCGGGAGCCGACGGTGCACCCGGGCTTGCGCGCCAGACGACGTCGTGCTGCTGCTCCGCTCCCGCCGGGAGGAACGTTAAGGGGCGTCGGTCCAGGGCTGAGTGAGGGTCGGGCTCGGGCGTGCCGGGTCCGACGTGCTGCCCGGGTATGCCGTGGCGGATCGGGGCGTCGGCAGGCACGGCCCCGACCCACCGAGCGTCGCGGCATACCCACTGTTCGGGTAAACGTGATAGCCGATGTGGAATCCGCGCCGGTCCTGGATCGTCCACCCGAGCTGGTCAGGAGTGTTGTCGTCACGCAGCGTCCACCCCGCCGCTTGGCGCTCCGCGAGGTAGCCCGTGCGCATCCCAGCCGCCCGGTCCGGGTCAGCGACCAGGCGCATGGTCACTGAGAAGGACGACAGGTCCTGCCCCGTCACCAGGCACGGCAGGAGCGCCTCCTTGTATCCGGTGACGTTGTGCCCCAGCGCAACCGCCATTGCCCGGGCCTCCGCACGCACCACAACAGCGACATCCTCATGGGTCATCGCACTCTCCTTCGATGGGATGCAGCCGCCCAGCGCGACCATTGCCGTGAGCGCGGCGATTGCCATGCGTGCCCCGCTCGAACTGGACCGGCGAGTCATGGGATGTCCAAGGGGGTAGAGGGTCCGCTCGACGGGACCGTGACCGGTCCGTATTGGGTGTTCATCACCGTATCGGGCGGCCGCACCTGGACAACGCCGCCGGTGAAGACCTGAAACATGTTCTCCCACGAGTCGGAGTAATGGGCGAAGACTCCGCCGTGCGCGCTGGGGCCTGCAACGGGGGTGCCACCTTGTAGTTGCCGGTGGCGAGGCGAGTGACTCCTGCCATCTGATCGGGGTCGCCGCCATGCCCGTAGCCGAGGACATCGGCCCCTTGGACCAGAGCGATCGGATCGCTCGGCGCCGTCATGGAGTAGCGGCGGACATCGGGGTTGACCGGCCGATAGTCGCTGGTCGAGGTCACGTCATTGCCCATCCCGGGCGACTCGACATGCATGACCCGGTCGGCGTCGAGGCCATAAGTCTCGGCGATGCCGACGACCGCACCGCCGTAGGAGTGCCCAGCGACCGTGAGGTGCGCCGTCGACCCGCCGGTCAGGGCGGCAGTCTCCAGCCGGACGTCCTTGGAGAAACCCGCCAAGAGCGGCCCGAGGTCGCGGGAGTAGCTGTCGCTCATAGCCTCCGGGACGATGGACTGCGGCAAGCCGCCGCCCATCCACGTGATCATCGCCAACTGGCCAGGCACCGCCTCGTCGACAAACCACGAGTAGGTGTCCACATTGCCCAAGATCGTGCCCATGTTGGTCGTCGTGCCCGGGCAGATCACCCCGACGTTGCGGGTTGTCGGGCCGATCGTGCCCGAGACCTCGGCGAAGGCTCCGCGCGCGGCGTCAAACACGACGATCTGCCGGTCGGGCTCGGCGACCAGGCGGTCGTAGGTGCCCAGGAGTGCTCGGGCGTCCGCCAGTTGAGACTCGTATGTCGCGATGAGTGACGCAGGCACGCCAGGGAAGGGCCCCATGCTTCGCAGGTCGGCCATCTTCTTCTCCAGGTCCGCGACCACACCAGCTTGGTCGTCGCGGGCCACGACGGCATTGACGTAGTTGGCGGCATCGCGCGCCACGAAGCTCGCGCCGCTGAGGTTGCCGACTTCTGACGGGAAGAGCATGCCGACCACGGCTTGCTCCTGCGGTGTCAACGTGTGGAAAAGGGCGCTGGTCTGCTCCCGTTGCAGCGCTGCGATGTCGGTGCCGGGCGCACTGACCGTCGGCTGCCCCAGGGAGTGCAGGAACGCCTCGACCGAGCCGGGCTGCCCCCGCCCGGGGTTGTTGTCGACGAGGGTGCGTGCGACGTCGGGGTGGTCTTTGAGATAGGTGAGCAGCTCATCTGCGGTCATTGACGCGGCCTCCGGTGGGAGGAGGCCACGGGAAATGAATCCGTCGATGAGCGGGCCGGTCTGCAGGCCCATGGGCAACATGCCGGCGAAGGACGAACGGCCCGGAGCTCGTCCTTGGACCGCCGTCCGAGACCGGCGCAAGGCAGCCTGGCAGACCTCGCACGCGCTCGTGATGCGCTGCGTCACCGCGCGATAGTTGCCCTCGATCTCCCACAACGACCCGTATCCGGTCGTCGACGCGGCAACCCGCAGTTCGGTCACCGCGCGGTCGTATGCCGCGCTACGGCTGTCGTCGATCCAGTCGCCGAAGGACCGCACCAGCGACTCCAGCGGCGCGATGACCCGGTGCGCGCTATTGAGCTGGTCGACGCGCGCACGCCCGAGCACCAGTTCTTCGCGGTATTCGGCGAGCGCGTCGGACCCGGCCCGCAGTCCCGGCGCGATGGTGTCGAGGTGAGCGCTGAGTCGCGTCGCCACGGCATACGCCCGGTCTCCCGCGCTCCCGACCGTCCACGCCTCACGCAGCCGCGGCAGTTCGCCGCTCGCGGAGGACGCGTTGGCGGCCAGGTCGCTGGCGCGGTGCTCGAGGACGGTGGCCGCGGCGGCGATAGCGGCGGGATCGTCGCCGACGTAGGCGTATCTCGCTGCCATGGGCTCAGATCGCCGTCCGTCGGAGCGGGAGCCGCGCGTAGGCCGCCGCCGCCGCAGCGTCAGTGCCCTCGTATGCCGTGCCCGCGGCCGCGACCGCGGTGCCCAGGTACTCGAAGCTCGCGCCTACTGCGCGCAGGTCGTCGGCCCAGACGCTGGCGAACGCAGCCAATTCGTCGGCCACCGAAACGCCAGAGCCAGAGGAGATCTGTAGTCCGCCGATCTCGCCAGCGGCGCTGTCTGCGGGCTCTGCCAGGCGCGCCAAGCTCGCACCGGTCGCGCGGGTGGCCCGCACATCCACCTGATACTCGGTCGGCATGACCCCCCCGTCCCGTGCTGCTCGATACCTATCCGCGGCGAGGTTAACCCGGCTGCGAGGGCGGACGCATCGGTGCAGATACTCAACTCCGTCAGCCAGCAAGCGATCCTCGCTGGTCCGCGCCACAGCGGGCCGTGACGTCGCGCTCCAGGACGGCTGCCTGCCGACCACCCCGATCACCTGACCACTCCGACCACCCGATCCGACACGCTCCCTCTGTGCGTAGTAGAGTCATCGTCATTCTAGTAGAAAGATTGGGAGAATGACGGAGTCGGTGGCTGAGCTGGTCGGGCTCGCGCGGGCTCGCCGAACCGATCTGCGCAGACTGGAGGTCAAGACGGCGTCCGGGGGCTTGCCGAAGTCGATCCGGGAGACTCTCAGCGCATTCAGCAACGGTTCCGGCGGGGTCATCGTCCTCGGTCTGGACGAACGTGCCGACTTTGCCGTCGACCCGGACATCGACCCCGTCCGGTTGCGTAATGCGCTCGGCGCGACCTGTGCCGACGAGATGTCCCCGCCGGTGCGGGCGGAGATCGACATCGAGGAGGTGGACGGAGGGTCGATCGTCGTCGCGCGGATCCCGGAGCTCGACCCACGTCACAAGCCGTGCTTCGTCACGGCGCGAGGTGAATACGCAGGTTCGTACACTCGCGGCGGCGACGGGGACCGTCGCATGACGGAGTACGAAATCGCCCTCCTGCACGCCAACCGCGGTCAGCCCACAGACGATCGCGACGCCGTGGAGCAGGCGAGCATCGAGGACTTGAACCGCGACAGCGTCCGCCGGCTGCTCACTCGGCTCCGGCTGCGCGAACCGGTCGCCTTCCCGCAGCAGCTGCCCGACGAGCTAGCGTTGACTCGCATCGGTGTCCTGGTCGAGAACGACGCAGGTCGGCTCGTCCCCTCCCTGGCCGGGCTCCTTGCGCTCGGTGACTACCCCCAGCAGTTCTTCCCCCAACTGAATGTCACTTTCATCGTCGTCCCGGCGACGTCGAAGGACAACATCCCCATCGAGGGGCCGAGGTTCCTGGACAACCGGACCATCAGTGGCCCCATCCCCACGATGGTCGAAGAAGCGGTCGCCGCCATGGTGCGCAACATGGCGACCCGGGCACACCTGACCGGGGTGGGCCGACAGGACACCTATGAGTACCCCGTCGAGGCGTTGCGCGAGGCCGTCACCAATGCCCTCATGCACCGCGACTACAGCCCGTTTGCCCGCGGGACCCAGGTGCAGGTCGAGATGTACTCCGATCGACTCGTGGTCCGCAACCCCGGCGGCCTCTTCGGCACGGTCACCGAAGACGACCTCGGCGCAGAAGGCGTGTCCTCGTCGCGCAACGCCGTGCTGGCCCGGCTCCTGCAGGACGTCACTCTGCCAGGGACCGACCAGGTGGTCTGCGAGAACCGGGGCACGGGGATTCCGGCGATGATCCACGCGCTGCGCCGCGCCGGCCTGACGACGCCGCACTTCGACGACGCCCTGACCCGGTTCAGAGTCACCATCCCCAAACACGCCCTGCTCGACGACGCGACCCTCGGCTGGCTTGCCGGTCTGCGCCAGGCCGACCTCACGCATGCCCAACGGATCGCCCTGGCGCTCATGCGCGAAGGCCGCACGATCAGCAATGCCACCCTCCGCCAGATCGGGCTCGATCGAGCACACTCAACCACCGCACTGAGCGGACTGGTCACGCGCGGACTGGCCGTCAGCTTCGGCGGCCGCAGGTACGCTCAGTACGCCCTCGCGGTCGACCCGCACGGGACGAGCCACGGTGCGCCCCCGAGCACGCAGGGACAGCGCCATCGAGAGACGTCAGCTTTCCAGGCCCGCACCGTCGCGCGACACGACCGGATCGACGAGATCGACGCACTCTTCGACGACGGCCGGACGCTGACGACCCACGACATCACGGTCGCCACGGGTCTCAGGGCGGCCATGGCCGCTCGCTACCTCAGCCGACTCATCGAGCGGGGCCGCATTGTCGCAACCGCTCCGCCGCGCAGTAAGAACCGCGCCTACCGCCGCGCGTGACCAAGGCGCTGGAGAGTCCCCGTGCGCGGAGCATCCACGGGCTGCGCCATCCAGGCGCTGGGCCCGCCCCCCGACCCGAACGCGCCGCGCCTCAGGAATCGGCGGGCAACCGCAGCAGCACCTGCAAGGAGCCGTCGGTCAACGCCATCAGGGTGGCGATGGTCAGCATCACCCGGGCATGGATGAAGCGAGCCCGGTCGACCTCGTGCGAGGGCAGCGGGAAGAGCGCCTGCACGAGTTGTCGCGAGCGCCACAGGTCGTAGCCGAACGCCTGCGGGCCGCCCAGATCCGCGGCAAAACGGTTGGACGACAACGTGGTTCCCTCGACCAGGTTGACGACGACGAACGCCTCGCAGTGACGACCACGCAGCACCGAGACGCTGCCGGGTGCCTTGCGTTCGAGCAGGTCGAGGATCTCGCCGCGACCGTGGAAGTAGGCCACCGAACGGCTCTGCAGCACCAGCCCGGCACCCATGACCCGCAGATAGTGATCACGGTTGAAATCGGTGTCGAGGATCGTCTTGACGAGGCGCTTGTGGTCTTCGACGAGGTGCGGGTTGGTCATGCAGTCGAGCACCGCCTGCAGGCCGTCGATCGCCCCGCAGCCCACCCCGTCCGCCTGATCGAGGTCGTCGCGATGGCCACCCGGCGACAGGCCGAGCCGCACGTAGGCCTCGATCATCAACTCGGCATCACCGGTGAAGGTCCCCCGAGTGAGGTCGTCCTTGTCGACCCCCAGCCGATAGGCCAGCGCCGACCCGGGAGCCCCGCCCGGCACCTGGGGGCCGAGGTTGGCCTCGTCGAGTTCGGGGTCGTGGCGCCCGTCGATGCAGCGGGTCTTGGCCCGCGGGTCGACCGAGACGTAGTAGTCATCGAGCGCCGACACGACCTCGCCGAGCCGCGCGGCCACCCCGTCGGCCGACAGCGGCCCGGGCCACGACTTGTCCGAGAGGCGGCCCAGGGCGATCGTCCGGGGCCGGCTCAGGTCCGCATCGGGCACATGGTCGGCGAGCATCTGCGCAGGTTACCGCGGGAAAACCGGGTGCGGGAGGTGAGTGGCACGGCATACGGTGGCCTGCTGGCCCGGCGAGCAGCGCCGGTGCCCCGACGAGGAGGTGACCTCACCATGACCCTGCCCATTCACGAGCTCGAGACGACCCGACCCGAGTTCCCCACCCGCCTGCCCGACAGCGACGCCGACGTGCTGATGTGGGCCGACCCGCGTGAGGTCGAGCCCGCCGCGCTGGCGCAGCTGCGCAATATCGGCGCGCTGCCGTGGGTCGTCGGCGTACGGGTCATGCCCGACGTGCACCTCGGCAAGGGCGCGACGGTCGGGTCGGTCATCGCGATGTCGCAGGCGGTCGCGCCGGCGGCGGTCGGGGTCGACATCGGCTGCGGCATGGCCGCGGTGCGCACCAGCCTGCGCCTGGATGACCTGCCCGACGACCTGCACCCGCTGCGGGTGGCGATCGAGCGCGCGGTGCCGGTGGGTTTCGCCGGCCACCAGGTGCCGGTCGACCCGACCGGCTTCGGTATGCCGCGCGCGGACTTCCCGGCGGAAGGCTGGGCGCGCTTCTGGGCCGGCTTCGATCAGCTCGACCAGCGAGTCGCCGACCAGGCCAAGAAGGCTCGCTCGCAGCTGGGCACGCTCGGCGGCGGCAACCACTTCATCGAGCTGTGCTCCGACGACGAGGGGGCGCTCTGGGTGATGCTGCACTCCGGGTCGCGGGGCATCGGCAACCTGCTGGCCCAGGCGCACATCGAGACCGCGCGTGCGCTGCCGCACAACGCCGACCTGCCCGACCGTGACCTCGCGGTCTTCCTCGCGGGCACGCCGGAGATGGACGCCTACCGGCGCGACCTGTTCTGGGCGCAGGACTATGCGCTGCGCAACCGCGCGGTGATGATGGCCCTGGTCCAGGGTGTCGTCGGCGGCTGGTTCCGCGAGCGCGGCCTGGCCGTCGAGTGGGGGCAGACCGTCCAGTGCCACCACAACTACGTGGCGCAGGAGTCCTACGGCGGCATCGACGTGCTCGTCACCCGCAAGGGAGCGATCCGCGCCGGCGCCGGCGACCTCGGGCTCATCCCCGGATCGATGGGCACCGGGTCCTACGTCGTGCGCGGCCTGGGCAACGAGGCGTCCTACTGCTCGGCCTCGCACGGAGCAGGGCGGCGCATGTCGCGCAACGCCGCGCGCCGGCGGT
>JBGAQV010000025.1:0-29764 GCA_044220505.1 Dermatophilaceae bacterium | reverse complement strand
CCCATCGACTACGAGACCACGGCCCTCACCCCGAGAGCCGCGTAAAGCAAGCCCTCCACGATTTGGGGGGAACCCCAAACCAACGCCGATGACTCGTCGGCGGTGGACGAGGTGGTGGAGCCGGTCGGTGTCGCCGAGGTTGTGGTGACGTAGGTTGACGTCGGGGCTGGCGTGGGAGCTGGTGGACTCTGGGTGCACGCAGCCGTCCCTGTGAGAAACAGCCCCGCGACGATTGCTCGTGTTCGATGCATCGATCCATCACTCCTGCTCGTGCTCAGCGAACCGGTGGCACGGCATACCGAGGGACGCAGCCCCCTGCAGGCGAGCGTCCGGATCAGTGTGGCAGGACCCTGCCATTCGGCAACCGGACGGAAGTAGCGTGGCACAGGCCGCGCGCCCTCCGCTGAGTTCATCCACAGGCGGTCCGATGCGCCGGTCTCTGACCGGTGCGGAGCGGCGCGGTGCGCCGCCCCCAGCGAGGACTCAGCGACCCCGCATGGCGCGGCGATCCACGCGGACTCGGTTGGGGTCGACGCCCTGGGGCAGCGGGAGCTTGACCCCACCGAGGGCCTTGAGCCGCTTGTTGACCAGCACGACGTCGGGTTTGCTGAGGATGGGACGCATCCGCTGCACCGTGCCGGTGAGCTTGCGGATGGCGACCAGCCCGTCACCCTGCTCCTCGCTCACCGCGAACGTCGTCAGCGGCACGTCGGGAGCGACCCGAGCGGTGCGCTTGCGCTCGGCGGCGAGCAGCTTCTGCGCGCGGGCGGTCGGGCCTTCGGCCACGAGGACGATTCCGGGACGACCCACGGCGCGGTAGACCATGACCGCCTCGGCCACGCCGCCAGTGCGGCTGCCTTCGACCGCCACCGGCTGAGAGTCGGTGTACCAGTCGCCGCGCAGTGCCGTGAGGGCAGCGCCCACCGCTCCCGGCTGCCCTTCCAGGCGCTTGTATGCCGCCCGCTCGGCACGGCGGCTCATGACCAGAGTGGCGGCCAGGGCCGCGAGCGGGAGGCCGAGGATCACGGCATACACGGGCCATCCGACCCAGTAGCCGATGCCGAAGGCGACCGCGAGCGTGACCGCGAAGGCCAGCAGCATCCACCACCCGATCTTCGGGTCGAGTTGCTTGGACTGCTGGAAGACGGTGCGCACCTGGGCGATGCGTCCCGGCTTCTTGGGCGCTGCAGCGGTGGAGTCCTTGGCCATGGCGGTCAGGATACTGTCGCGCCGGACCGGGCGACGACTGCGGCGGCTTCTTGTCGGGCCGGCGCCGACCCTGCTTCGGCCAGGTGCGCCAGATGCTCGGGAATCGGACGTCCCCAGCGCGCCATCGCCTGCGCCCACAGGCGTCCGGCCCGATAGGACGAGCGCACCAGAGGCCCGGCCATGACCCCCTTGAAGCCGGCCATCTCGGCGACAGCCGACCAGTGGAGGAACTCCTCCGGTTTCACCCAGCGGTCGACCGGGTGGTGTAGCGGCGAGGGGCGCAGGTATTGGGTGATCGTGAGGATGTCGCAGCCTGCGTCATGCAGGTCGTGGATCGCCTGCTCGATCTCGGCCTCGCGCTCGCCCATCCCGAGAATGAGGTTGGACTTGGTGACCAGGCCCGCCTCCCGGGCCATGGTGAGCACTCGCAGCGAGGTGTCATAGCTGAACGCCGGCCGGATCCGCTTGAAGATCCGCGGCACCGTCTCAAGGTTGTGGGCAAAGACCTCCGGGCGGGCATCGAAGACCCGGCCGACCTGCTCTGGCCGCGCCCCGAAATCGGGGGGCAAGATCTCCACGCCGGTCTGTGGGTTGAGCTCGTGAATGAGCCGCACGGTGTCGGCATACAGGCCTGCGGCCCCGTCCTGCTGGTCGTCCCTGGCGACACCCGTGACGGTGGAATACCGCAGGCCCATCCGGCGCACCGACTCGGCGACCCGACGCGGTTCATCGAGGTCCAGCGCCTGGGGGCGACCCGTCGCGATGTCACAGAAGTCGCAGCGTCGGGTGCAGGTGTCGCCACCGATGAGGAAGGTCGCCTCGCGGTCCTCCCAGCACTCGAAGATGTTGGGACAGCCGGCCTCCTGGCACACGGTGTGCAGGCCCTCGCCTTTGACCAGTCCGTTGAGCTCGGTGTAGGCCGGTCCCATCGTCGCCGTCGTGCGGATCCAGGCGGGTTTGCGCTCGATCGGGGTCTGCGCGTTGCGAGCCTCCACTCGCAACAACTTCCGCCCGTCGGGTGCGATGCTCACGCTGCCTGCCTCTGCTCACGTTGGTTGGGGTGCTCGAAAAGCCGTCTGTGTATGCCGTGTATGCCGTGTCTGCCCGGTATGCCCGGTATGCCGTGCTGCCGGGACCGCGGTCAGGTCCAGACTACGCGGGTGATCAGCCGGCTACCGGCGGCGCATCTGCGTCGGGGACTCGGCGATTGGGACGGAGGTCGGCCACCACATCGGCCAGATGTCGCTCGAGGTGGGGGAGCACCTCCGGCACGGGCACGTCCCGGCCGAGTTCGGCGCTCAGCGACGTCACGCCGGCGCCCACGATGCCGCAGGGGATGATGACCTCTCCCCAGGACAGGTCGGGGTTGGCGTTGAAAGCGAAGCCATGCATGGCGACCTGTCGGCTCACTCGGATGCCGATGGCACCGATCTTGCGGTCCGGTCCGGTGTCGTCGGCGTGGATCCAGGTGCCGCTTTGGCCGTCGACCCGTCCCGCGCTGATCCCGAAGTCGGCACAGACCCGGATCATCATCTCTTCCAGCGCCCGCACGTATGCGACGACATCGATCGGCGCCGGCAGCCGGACGATGGGATAGCCGGTGACCTGGCCCGGACCATGCCAGGTGATCTTGCCCCCGCGGTCGACATCGACCACGGGGGTGCCGTCCTTGGGCCGCTCGTGCGGTTCGGTGCGCTTGCCGGCGGTGTAGACCGGCGCATGCTCCATGAGCAGCACGGTGTCGGGGGCTGCGCCGGAGACCACCGCTGCGTGGGTCTGGCGCTGCAGTTCCCACGCCTGCTCGTAGTCGACGAAGTGGGGAGCGAACCCGACGTGCACGACATCCATGGGGCAAGCCTAGGCACAGTGCCAGGATGTCCCCATGACGCGAGTGGGCCTGGTGGGCTTTGGGGGAGCCGGGGCGGGTTTTCACGCCCCCTTGCTGCAGGCGGCTGGTCTGACGATCACGGCCATTGCCACAAGCAGCAGTGAGCGGGTTGCGCAGGCCTCGGCTGAGGTGCCGGAGGCGCGGATCGTCCCGGATCTGGACGCTCTGCTCGATCACGCGGCCACCGCAGGACTCGATCTCGTGGTGCTCGCCTCTCCGTCGGGCGTGCATGTCGAACAAGCTCGCCAGGTCGTCGAAGCGGGGGTTGCGTGCGTCGTCGACAAGCCGCTGGCCTGTGACGCGATGTCTGCGCTGGAGCTGGTGGATTTCGCTGCAGCAGAGGGCGTCCCGCTGACTGTCTTCCAGAATCGACGCTACGACCCGCAGTTCCGCACCCTGCAGGAGGTCGTGCGATCCGGCACTCTGGGTGAGCTGCGACAGACCGAGATGCGCTGGGAGCGCTGGCGACCGGTGCCCAAGGACCGATGGCGCGAACAGGTGTCGCCCGAGCAGGGCGGCGGCCTGCTGCTGGACCTGCACACGCATCTCATCGACCAGTTGGTCCTGCTGCACGGCCCCGTCGAGACCGTCTACGCCGAGTTGGCAGCCTGGACGACGACGGCCGAGGACGACACCTTCCTGGCGCTCCGTCATGCCGGAGGTCATCGCAGCCAGGTGCGGGCCTCGACGGTCTCCGGAGCCCCGGGACCGCGGGTGCGCGTCCAGGGCAGCCTGGGGGCCTACATCCTCGGCTCGGCGCAGGGCGAGGAGACGGCATTCCCTGATGCCGACGGACCGCAGGGTCAGCTCGGCTGGGTCGTGCGGGGACCCGAGCGCGAGCCCGTGGCGGCGGTGGAGTCGGATCCGGCCGACTTCTATCGCGCGGTTGCCGCGGCCTTGGCCTCGGAGGACCCGATGGCAGGTATGCCGGTCGACCCGAGCGACGCCGTGCACGTGCTGGCTGTCATCGACGCCGCCCGAGCCAGTGACCGTGGTCGCCGGGTCATGGATGTCCTCACGCCGGGTGAGGCGCCTGACTGAACGGGTCGTCCTCGGCCGGCATACGTCGTCTCCTAAGATGGCGGCGCCGTCGCTCGGGAGAGCGCCTGTGGACGAACGCGGCGGGATGAGGCCCGTCCAGGGCACGATGGGGAGGTGACCGGTCAGGCGATGGGGACGAGAAGCGCGACTCCGGTCGTCGAGGGCTACCACGTGCTGGAGCCGCTCGGAACAGGGGCGACCAGCACGGTGTGGCGCGCTCGGCCGACCTCCGGAGGCCCGGATGTCGCGATCAAAGTCGTGCAACCCGAGCGCTATCACATCGGCGCGCTCATGGAGCTGGCCGCCCGCGAGAGTGCGATTCTCGCCCGCGTCCGGCACGACCATGTCGTCGGGCTGCATGAGGTGCTGCCCTTGGCCGACGGCTCGGTCGCGCTGGTGCTCGACCTTGCCGACGGCGGAAACCTCTCCGACCTCGTCGCAGCCCGTGGGCGCCTCGACGAGGGCGAGGTCTCGACAATCTGCACCCCGCTCGCCTCGGCGCTTGCCGCGCTGCACGACGCCGGTGTGATCCATGGCGACGTGTCACCGACCAACGTCGTGTTCACCGCCGAGGGCAAGCCGATGCTCACCGATTTCGAGGCCGCCCGTCTGATCGGTGAGAGCCACCCACCGTTGGTGGCAGGGACCCCCGGCTTCGTCGCACCCGAGGTCGGCGCCGGGAAGGTCCCGTCGCCGGCCAGCGATGTCTACGGGCTCGGAGCGTTGGCGTGGCTGGCTCTCTCAGGTCGTCCGCTGCGTGATCGTGCCGACCTCGACGATGCGGCCCATCTGGTCGGTCCGGCGTTCGCAACCCTCTTGCCCGAACTGCTCGCCGGTGATCCGTCGGCCCGACCCGGCGCGTCGGACGCTGCGTTGAGTTGCTACGAAGCGGCCGATCCGCTCCCGATCCGCTTCCCGCCGCCCGGAGCCGATCACCTCGAACACGCGCTGACTCAGCGGTTGCGCACTCGGGCCGATGCCGGCGACCTCGGAGGATCTCCGACAACCCACTCGGCGTCGCGACCGGTGACGGGTGAGGATCAGCCCGACCGCCGGAGGGTGGCCCGGCACCGGGTGGAGTCCGAGTCCTCGACTCGGGGCGGGGCAGCGCCGCGTTTTCGCAGCGGCGGTGCGGCACGCGGCATACCGGTATGGGGTCGGGTTCTTACCCTCGTGCTCGCCGGGCTCGCGCTGGCCGCGCTGTTGATCTACCTGCTCGCGCGCACCCCCGCAGGGCAGCAGTCGGCACCGTCGGTGACGCCTTCCGCCTCTTCGACGACGGCGGTCACGGCCGGTGCGCGCGCGACGCTCGACCCGGCAACCGCCACCCGGGAGCAGCTTGCGGCCGACCCGGCTGCAGTGCTCAGCGCTCTGGCTCGGGGCCGCGCAGCCGCGCTCACGAGTGCCGACGCCGGGTTGCTCGACCGCGTGGATGCCGCAGGCTCGCCGATGTGGACCCACGACAGTGAGTTGATCAAGGCGCTCGGTCGCAGCGGTCAGCACTATGACGGGTTGAGTTACCAGGTGCGCCACGCCGAATGGGTCTCAGGCGACGAGCGCACAGCCACCCTGCTCGCGGTCGTCGATCGGGACGCTTACACGGTCATCGGCCCCGGCCAGACGCGCCAGACGGTGCCCGCTGAGCCAGGACGGCCGTTCACCTACATCCTCGTGCGCACCGACGCCGGGTGGCTCATCTCGGACATCAAGGAATGATCGGTCAGCGACCCGGAGATCCGACGAGGTAGCCGACACCCTCGGCGAGCGAGGGTTGTGCGAACTGGAAGCCGTGAGCGGTCAGTCGGGTGGGCAACACCCGCTGGCTGGCCAGGATGTCGTCGGCGAACTCCCCGACAGCCACCCGCAGCGCCACGGCCGGCGCCGGCAGGATGGCCGGACGCCCCAGGGCTCGGCCTATCTCGGTGGCGATCTCGCGTTGGGGCCGCGGGTCAGGAGACGTGAGGTTGACCGGACCGACGAGTTCCGGGTGATCGATGAGGTGAATCAGCGCAGAGACTTCATCGGCCAGCGTGATCCACGGCCACCACTGTCGACCCGAGCCGAGCGGTCCGCCCAAGCCCAGCCGCGCCAGCCGCAGCAGGCGTTGGAAAGCGCCACCGGTCGGCGCCATCACCAGTCCGGTGCGGGCCAGTGCGACGGGTGCACCGGTGGCTGACGCCGCTGCGGTCGCTCCTTCCCAGACTCGCACCACGTCAGCGAGGAAGCCGTCACCCCCCGGGCTGGACTCGGTGAGGATCTCGTCGCCCCGGCTGCCGTAGCAGCCGACCGCCGAGGCGCTCACCAGGCGGATCGGCCGGCCGATCGCGGCGATCGCCTTGGCGACCGCTGTTGTGCCATCCAGCCGCGAGCGCAGGACGAGGTCTTTGTATGCCGGCGTCCACCGTCGATCACCGACCCCGGCTCCGGCCAGGTGGACGACGGCATCGACCTGCTCCAGCGCTGACTCGGGGAGGCTGCGGCCTTCGGGGTCCCACCGGCGCTCCTGCGGACCGGACGGCTCGTGGCGAACCAGTCGCACGACCTGGTCGCCCCGGGAGGTGAGTTGCCGCGACAGCGCACCGCCGATGAGCCCGGAGGCCCCGGTGATGGCGATGCGCCGCCGCGTCGGACTCACAGGTTGAGGTCTGCTTCGAAGTTGCCCTCTTCGAGGCGGGCCTTCATGGTGCCCAGGAACCGCGCGGCGTCCGCGCCATCGACGATGCGGTGGTCGTAGGACAACGCGAGGTACATCATCGAACGCACGGCGATCGTCTCCCCGCCGTCAGCGTCGGTGACGACGACCGGTCGCTTGACGAGGGCACCGGTGCCGAGGATCGCCACCTGAGGCTGGTTGATGATCGGGGTGTCGAACAGCGCACCCCGACTGCCGGTGTTGGTGATGGTGAAGGTGCCGCCGGTGAGGTCATCGGGCGTGATCCGGTTGGTGCGGGTGCGGTCTGCGACGTCCTTGATGGCCCGGGCCAGGCCGGCGATGTTGAGGTCGCCGGCGTTCTTCACGACCGGGACGATGAGGCCGCGCTCGGTGTCGACCGCGATCGAGAGGTGCTCCTGACCGTGGTAGACGACCGAGTCACCCTCGATGCTCGCGTTGACCGTTGGGTGCACCTTGAGTGCCTCGACGGCGGCCAGCGCCAAGAAGGGCAGATAGCTCAGGCTGGTGCCTTCCCGGGCCTCGAATGCCGCCTTGGACCGAGCACGGAGCCGGGCAACCTTGGTCAGGTCGACCTCGACCACTGTGGTGAGCTGAGCGGAGATCTGGAGCGATTCGACCATCCGGGCGGCGATGACCTTGCGCAGGCGGCTCATCTTCTCGACGGTGCCGCGCTTGCCGCCGCCAGCTGACGGCGCTGACGGAGCCGGAGCCGGTGCGGGCACAGGGGCGGGAGCCGGTGCGGGCGCGGGCGCGGCGGGGACAGGGTTGACTGCCGCCATCACGTCTTGCTTGCGGATCCGTCCGCCGACGCCTGACCCGGTCACACGGGTCAGGTCGACGCCGTGCTGGCCCGCGAGCTTGCGGACCAAGGGTGTGGCGTAGACGCCGTCACTGCCTGCCGTGGCTGCCTCCTCGTCCTCGGCGGGAGAGGGTGCCGGGGCCGGAGCCGGTGCCGGTGCAGGGGCAGGGGCAGGGGCAGGGGCTGGGGCGGGAGCGGGAGCGGGAGCGGGAGCGGGAGCCGGGGCAGGTGCGGGAGCCGGCTCGGCGACCTCGGTGGAGGGCGCGGGGACTTCGGCCGAGCCACCGATGGTGGCCAGCGGCGCGCCCACGGCGGCAACCTCGTCCTCGTTGACGAGGATCGCTGAGAGCACGCCGGCGAATGGCGAGGGGATTTCGGTGTCGACCTTGTCGGTGGACACCTCAAGGAGCGGCTCGTCGAGGGCGACTGTGTCGCCCACTGCCCTGAGCCAACGGGTGACTGTGCCCTCGGTGACCGACTCGCCCAGGGCCGGCATCGTGACCTGCTGGCCACCAGTCGCAGCGGGAGCGGGGGCTGGCGCTGCTGCGGGCGCTTCCTCGGGAGCGGGAGCCGGGACAGGCTCCGGGGCCGCCTCCGGCGCCGCGGCGGGGGCCGGCTCGGGCGCAGCTGCGGGAGCTGCCGGAGCCTCGGCAGGCTGACTCTCGGGTGCCGCGGGCGCCGGCGCAGCCGCACCGTCGCCGATGACCGCCAGGTCGGCGCCGACAGCGGCGACCTCGTCCTCTTGGACGAGGATCTCCTGGACCGTGCCGGCGACCGGGGACGGGATCTCAGTGTCGACCTTGTCGGTGGAGACCTCGAGCAAAGGCTCATCCACCTCGACGCGATCACCCACGCTCTTGAGCCACCGGGTGACCGTCCCCTCCGTGACGGACTCTCCCAGGGCCGGCATGGTCACGCGTGCGGACATCTGCGTCATCTCCTCGTTGTGCCTTCAGTCAATTCATCGACTGCGTGGGGCGGTTCAGGCGTGGGCGTGCAGTGGTTTGCCGGCGAGAGCCAGGTGCGCCTCGCCGAGCGCTTCGTTCTGGGTCGGATGGGCGTGGATCAACGGGGCGACATCCTCGGGGGTGCCCTCCCAGCCCACGATGAGCTGAGCCTCGCCGATCTGTTCCCCCATCCGGGCTCCGATCATATGGACCCCCACCACCTGGCCGGTCGAGCTCTTGACGAGCTTCACAAAACCTTGGGTGCCCAGGATCTGGGACTTGCCGTTGCCACCGAGGGAGTACTCGTAGGTGGTTACGCCCTCGTCGGACTCACGGGCCTGTGCCTCGGTCAGCCCGACGCTCGCGATCTCCGGGTCGCAGTAGGTGACTCGAGGGATCGACGTGTCGGAGATCGGTGTCGGGGTGAGGCCGGCGATCTGCTCAGCGACGAAGATCCCGTGCGCGAATCCACGATGCGCCAGTTGCAGCCCGGGGACGATGTCTCCCACGGCATACACGGTGGGGACGTTGGTGCGCAGCCGTTCGTCGGTGGGGACATACCCGCGGTCGGTTGCCACGCCGATCTCGGCCAAGCCCAGCCCGTCGGTGACAGGCCCGCGGCCGACGGCGACGAGCAGGACATCCGCCGTGAGCGGATCGCCCCCCTCGATCTCCACTGTCACCGCGGCATCGTCTTGGGTCACGCCGGTGACCCGCGTGTCGGTGCGGACCGTGATCCCACGCCGGGTGAACGCCCGAGTGAGTTGTTTGGAGATCGCCGGATCCTCCGCTGCGACCAGGCGGGGGAGAGCCTCCAGGACGGTCACCTGGGCTCCGAGTGAGCGCCACGCCGAGGCGAACTCGACTCCGATCACGCCGCCGCCGAGCACGATGGCGGAGGCGGGCACGCCTTCGGCCCGCAAGGCCTCGTCGCTGCTGAGGATGCGCCCGCCGATCGTCACACCAGGGATGGTGCGGGAGGTCGAGCCCGTCGCGACGACGAGATTGCGTCCGGTGAGGACGCGATCGCCGACGCTGACCGTGGTTGGCGAGGTGATACGGGCATCTCCGTCGATCAGGTCGATCGCGGCTGACTTCACCAGGCCCTGTAGCCCCTTGTAGAGCCGCGAGACGACCGACTGCTGGTAGGAGAGCACCGTGGGCATGTCGATGCCGGACACGCTGGACTGGACTCCGAACCGAGCACCGTCCCGGGCCACATCGGCCACCTCGGCAGCATGCAGGAGCGCCTTTGTGGGGATGCAGCCCCGGTGCAGACAGGTGCCGCCCAGTTTGTCGCGTTCGATGAGGGCGACGGTCAGCCCGAGTTGCGCCGCACGCAGCGCACAGGCATAGCCACCGCTGCCAGCTCCCACGATGACGACGTCATAGACGTGATCGGCCTCAGCAGACATCAATGGCGCTCCTGGGGTGGGACGGCGTTGAGAGGCATCTTGTCATCTTCGCTCATGAGGTCGCGAACTCGGTCAGCATCGCGCACCCAGGCCCAAGTGTGGGAACGACATCGGCGCGGGCGCTGTCGAACCACGCCACCTTGGCTCCACTGTCGATCGGGCTGCCGGTGGGCAGAGCGCGACGCGCCCGATCGGTCGGCTTGACGGTGCACCACATCGCGAACGACTCGGCAAAGTCCTCGACCGGGTTGGTCGCTGCATAGCGCGAGACGAAGGAGCGAGGGCGGGCGGCATACAGGTCTTCACCGGCTTTGACGCGATCCTCGATGGAGCTGAGCGATTCGGCCTTCTTGACGGCCTGCAGTTGGGCCGCATCCCACGAGCCGGAGATGTACCTGTTGAGCATGGCCGCCGGGCGCAGACAACCGCTGCCGACCGACCGTGTCTCGCACACCGGTGCCTCGACCGTGGTGGTCTGCGAATCGTTGAGGCTGACGATGTGGGCGAGCTCGTGGGCGACCAGCCAGGCCAGGTCACTGCGGTCCAGCCCGTTGGGGGCGAAGGCCAGCCGCCAACGGTTGTCGTCGAAGGTGGAGTACGTGACCCGCTTGGGGACCGCCTCGCCGTCGATGACGAACTGGCCCTTCTCCGGGGTAGGGTCCGCGTCGAAGACGAGGAACTCTTCGAGATACCTCACGTGTTGCGGCGCCAGACGCGTGACGAGTTCCCACAACTGCAGGTCACACGGGCGCGGCGCCCCCAGGCCGTCGATCGGCGAGAGGACGCCGGAGCGGACGGCATACAGGCGTTGCAGCTCCGCGCCGTCGCCGAGGTCTTCCACCTCGTCGCCGAACGGATCGCCGGCCGGGAAAGTGGCACCGGTCGGCGGGTTGTCCCGGCGTAGACAGGAGTTCGCGTATGCCGGTGCGGCCGGGGTGGGCACGGCGGCCGCCGTCTCGGTGGGTTCGCTCACGGTCTGGGTGGCGGACTCACTGTCGAGCCACGGCGGGAAGGTCGCCGATGGGCCACTGGCACGGTCGGTGGGGGCCGTGGAGGCAGTGGGGTTAGTGGGGGCGGCGGTGGGTGGGGCGCTAGGCTCGGTGAGCCCCCACCACCAGGCGACATGGCCAACGGCGTGCAGCAGCGTCGCGACGACCACCGCCGCGATCAACACTGTCCACGAGCGCTCGGACCGGGAGCGTGCTGGCACGGACACAGCATAAGGTCGGGCTATGGGACTGTTCGGACGTCGACGGCGTCGAGAATCGGGTCAACCCGGCCGCGTGGACGGGCCCGCGATGAGCATCGATCTGGCTGCTGTTCGCTCGCATTTCGCGGGGTTCGTCGCCTCGCGTCGCGGAGTCGAAGCATTCGTCGAGCCCGCGACCAACGTCAGCGCGTGCAGCGTCGTCCTCGTTGCGACCGATGGCGAATGGACCCGTCGCGCTGTCGGCACCAAGCAGGTGGGATTCGACCTCGCGCGCGAGTTCGGCATCCCGGTCTATGACGTGCTGCTCACGGGATACCCACCGCGCATGCGACAGTGGAGCTCCCAACGACGCCGCGCCAGTGGCGACCCCAAGGGAGAGGGACACCGATGACCGATTCGAAGCCCGCCGCCGCATCCGGCGACTCTGCCGGCCGCGATGCAGGACACGATGCCGGCCGGAAGACGACGGTGTCGGAGGACACCAAGGCCAAGTTCCGGGAGGCGCTGGCGCGCAAACAGGCCCACGGTGGACGCTCAGGTGGAGCCGAGGGCGAGTCCAAGGTGCACGAAACCCACGGACCTGCAGCTGCGCAACGGATGTTCCGCCGCAAGTCCGGCGGCTGAGCGCCACCCCGGCATACGACGGTGCGCGACCCGCTAGGTTGACGGCATGACCTTGCTGCGCTCCCCTCTGCACGACCGTCACGTCGCACTCGGTGCCAAGCTCGCCGACTTCGGTGGGTGGGAGATGCCGATCGAATACCCGGGGGGCGGTGTCGTTGCCGAGCACACGGCAGTGCGCGAGCGGGTGGGGTTCTTCGACGTCAGCCACCTCGGCAAGGCGCTCGTGCGCGGGCCCGGCGCGGCTGACTTCGTCAACCGGTGCTTCACCAACGACCTGCGCCGCATCGGCCCGGGACAGGCGCAATACACGATGTGCTGCGACGACAGCGGCGGGGTCGTCGACGACCTCATCCAATACCTGCGCAGCGACGACGAGGTCTTCCTCATCCCCAACGCAGCCAACACGACCGAGGTCGTGCGCCGTCTAACCGCGGCCGCTCCCGAGGGCATCGAGGTGACCAATCTGCACCAGGACTACGCGGTCATCGCGGTGCAGGGTCCGCAGAGCGACGAGGTGCTTCAGGCGCTCGATCTACCCGTCGGGCACGACTACATGCAGTTCCGCGAGGTGCAATGGCGCGGTCGACCGGTCATCGTCTGCCGCACGGGTTACACCGGCGAACGGGGCTACGAACTCGTCCCCACGTGGGACACCGCCGGCGAGTTGTGGGATGCCCTCATGGCGGCCATGGCGGCATACGACGGTATGCCGTGTGGGCTCGGCGCGCGCGACACCCTGCGCACCGAGATGGGCTATCCGCTGCATAGCCAGGACCTGTCGCTGCAGATCACCCCGGTCCAGGCGCGATCCGGCTGGGCGGTCGGTTGGAAGAAGGACGAGTTCTGGGGACGTGAGGCATTGCTGGCCGAGCGTGCGGCCGGGCCAGCGCGGATCAGCCGCGGTGTCTCGGTGAGCGGGCGCGGCATCCCTCGAGCGCACTGCGCGGTGACCAAGGACGGTGCGGTCGTCGGCGAGGTGACCTCGGGCACCTTCTCGCCGACCCTCAAGCACGGCATCGCGCTCGCGCTGCTCGATCCCTCGGTCGCCGAAGGTGACGAGGTGGCGATCGACGTGCGGGGCCGCGCGGTGGCCGGGACGGTCGTCAAGCCCCCGTTCGTCCAGGTCCAGGTGCGTCAGGACTGACCTCGAAGGCCGCTCGCCGCACTGCGCGCCGCAAGGTGATGAGCACCGGGCGGCCCGCGACGGCGACCGCGACGGCGGTGACGATGCCCCGGGGTAGGTCCCAGCCCAGCGATGTCGCAAGGTAGAAGCGACCGTAGTTGGCGAGGTTGTCCGAGATTGGCGCCCCCGGTACGAAGCCGGCTCCGACCGGGGCAGTGTCGGGGCTGAGGAAGGGCCAGAACCACAGGTTCATCACCGCGCCATAGACCAGGCCGGCAACGAACCCGTATGCCGTGAGCAGGGCGATCTCGGCACGTCCCGATGCGCGTGGAAGCATCGCCGCACCCAAGCCGACCCATCCAGCGGCCAGCATCTGGAAGGGCAGCCATGGGCCGATCCCCGCGGTGAGGAAGGCCCCGGCCAGCAGCGCGAGAGCGCCCAGGAGAAACCCCGTGCTCCGTCCCAAGACCCGACCACCGAGCACGAGCAGGATGAACACCGGCTCGATGCCCGCGGTGCCGGCGGACAGCACTCGCAGCCCGGCTCCGACCGCGGCGAGGACCCCGAGGACCGCGATGGTCTTGGCGTCCAGGCCCACGCTCGTCGCCTCGGCGAGTACCACGAGGGTGAGCAGCCCGAGGACCACGGCAAACAGCCAGGGGGCTTGCTGGCCGTGAGCGAGGCTGAACTGCCGGTCGGCCACGAACGGCCAGAGGAAGGAACCACCACCCACCACAGTGGTCACGGCAAGGGCCGCTGCCGCCGACGGCCGGAACCTCACCACGGCCGGTTGCCCTGGGGCGTGGCCGGCCGAAGCCCGGCGGTGGTCACGACACGGGGTCGAGCGCGTGGCAGACGTCCTCGACGGTCAAGCAGGGGATCGGGTGCATGATCTTGGCAACCTGGGGCGCGAACGCCGGCGACCCGGCGATCACCTGACGAGCCGGACCGTCGGTGACCACCTCACCGTCGGCGAGCACGACGACCCGATGCGCCACCTCGGCGACCAGCTCGACATCGTGGGTCGCCAGGACCACGGCATGACCCTCGTCCGCCAAGTGGCGGAGCACTTCGACCAGCCGGGCCTTGGCCTGGTAGTCCAATCCGCGCGTCGGCTCGTCGAGCAGCAGCACCGAGGCGCCACCGGCCAGGACGATCGCGAGGGCTAGAGCCAGCCGTTGCCCTTCGGACAGATCTCGCGGGTGACGATCCCCTGGAACCGGCCCGGCGATGCGGGCGAGCAGCGCGGCCGTCGTGCCCGGCGGGCAACCGAAGTCCGCGTCGGCGCTACGGCACTCGGCACCCACGCTGTCGGCATAGAGCAGTAGATCGGGATCCTGGGGGACCAGACCGACGGCAGCGCAGCGGGCGGCCGGAGTGAGTCTCGCGGGATCGGATCCCATGACACTCACCCGGCCGTGGTGGCGAGGCAGTTCGCCGACGAGAGCGGCCAGCAGGGTGGACTTGCCTGCGCCGTTACGGCCCATGACCGCGGTGATTTCACCGGCTGTGAAAGCCAGGTCGACGCCGGACAGGGCCGTCACCTGGCCGCGGCGCACGGTGAGGCCGATCGCGGCGGCGACCACGTTGGTCACGGCTCCGGCCGCGCCGAGTGCACCGACGTGATCGGCGCTTCGGCCAGTTCGTGCCCCCTGGTTCGCGCGACCAGGTGGTGGCAGGGTGGCCAGCCGCTCGCGGATGTCGGAGGCTCGCCGTCGGGCCTCCCGCACGGACAGCGGAAGCGGTCGCCAGTGCAATCGCCGACCCAACGACACGACGGGGGGATGGATCGGCGAGGTCACCATCGCCTCAGCGGGGTCCAGCAGCGGGGAGGCGTGTCCAGCCTCGACCAGGAGGATGCGATCGGCGTGGTGGACGACCCGTTCCAAGCGGTGCTCGGCCATGACCACGGTCATCCCGAGGTCGTGCACCAGCCGGTGCAATGCTGCGAGCACGTCCTCCGCTGCGACCGGGTCCAAGGCCGACGTCGGCTCGTCGAGCACGAGGATGCGGGGGCCGGCCGCGAGGACGGCGGCGATCGCCACACGTTGCTGTTGTCCGCCGGAGAGTGAACGAAGAGGCCGATCGCGCACCTGGGCCAGGGCCAGGACGTCGAGCGCGTCCTCGACTCGCCGACGCATCGCCAAGGGATCGACGCCGAGGGCCTCCATCCCGTAGGCGATCTCGTCCTCGACCGTGTCGGTGACGAACCCCGACATAGGGTCTTGGACGACGAACCCGACCAGGTCGGCCAGGTCGCGGGGCCGATGGGTGCGAGTGTCGCGCCCTCCGACAAGGACGCGTCCTTGGAGCAGTCCTCCGGTGAAGTGGGGGACCAGCCCGTTGATGCAGCGCAGCAGGGTGGATTTCCCGCTGCCCGTCGGACCGACGACCAGGACAAGTTCCCCTTCGTCGATGTGCACGGTGGCGCCGCTGAGCGCGGGACGTGACTGCCCGGCATACGAGACTGAGACGTCTTGGAAGTCGATCATGCGGCGGCCGCCGAACGGGTGCGCGCCGCCGCAAGGCGGGGCGGGACGGGCGTGAGCGCCACCGTCGACAGGCACAGCGCGAGCGCCAGTGTGGCGAGCAGGGGCACTTCGGGCCAGGCCAGCGGCGCGCTGTGCAGTGCCATGCCTGCCGCTCCCGTGCCATCGGCGACGACGAAGACACCCGCAGCGACCGCACCGGCGAGCGTCAAGGCCCACTCCGGAGCGCGCCAAGGATCCCGCCGGTATGCAGTGCGGACCTCCCGCCGTGCGCCCAGGACCAGCGATGCTGCGGCCAGGGCCACGCCGACGACGAGAGTCGGCAGGCCGAGCCAGCCGCCGACCGACGGCGAGAGCAATCCGTAGAGACCCGCACATGTGCCCGCGGTGCCCAGGAGGGCCAGGATGCTGCCGAGCCAGCGGGCCCGGCCGGTGCGGACCGGCAGGCGGCCATAGCCTCGGGATTCCATCGAGGCAGCCAGCTCGAGCGAGCGTTCGAGCGTGCCGGCGAGCACCGGTACGACGAGACGAGCGAGTTCGCGCGGACCACGGCCCGCGTGCCCACGCAGCCGTCGGGCGACGCGCACCCGGCTGGCCAAATCGACCAACTGCGGGGCGAAGGTGAGTGCGACGACAATGGCTGTACCGATGTCGTAGAGCGTGGCTGGGGCATAGCGCAACAACCGTTTGGGGCTGGCCAAGGCGTTGGCTGCGCCGATGCAGGCCAGGGTCGCTGCCAGACGCATCCCGTCGACGGCCGCTGCCAGCACCGATTCGAGCGTCACCGGTCCACCGACCCGCAGTCCGGCCAGCCAGGAAGGGAGCGCCAGGCGAGGGAGGTCGACGATCACCAGGCTCCCGCCCACCCCGTTGCCGAGGACGACCGCCATGACGACCCGCAGCAACACCGCGACCAGTCCGATCAGCAGGAAGGGCCGGAAGGCTTCGATGGCGCCCACCTCGCGGCGTTCGAGCACTGCCCACCCGGCCACGACGACGACCAGGACGAGGAGCACGGGATTGGTGGTGTGGGCTGCCGCTGTCGCCAGGCCCACGCCCCATGCCCACCAGGCCACCGGATGGATCATCCGGGGCTCTAGGTCGAAGGGGAGTGGGCCTGGCACGGGTCAGGCCTCGGTCGTCGAGCGACTGCGCATGCGGGCCACGACGAGGGCGATGAGCGCCGCAAGGCCGACGAGCACGACGGCGGTCACTGGGAAGCCGGACGAGGATCCCGCCGCAGCAGTGGTGGCGCTGGGCGTCGGAGTGGCGAAGACGATCGGGGTATCGGCGGCCTTCTGGGCTTCGGACAGCGTGGCGACCTCGCCGCCGCATCCGGCTGCGGGGTAGCCGTTGATCCCGCACACCATGCCCTTGTCGACGCGGACCGTCGAGACAGCGGCCAGGACCTGCGATCCGGTCGCGGTGGTCGCGACCTTGGCGCACCCGACAACCGGGGCCGGCGGCTTGGTGGTGCCATCGCCATCGGCCTCGCGACCTGCGTCGATGACGACGGCCACGCGCTTCTTGCCCGACTCGGCCGGCGTGGCCGCGCACACTTGGTCGAACGTCGGGGTCACCCGGGGTTTGCGGTTGCCGCTGCCGTCATCGACGGCGAACCGCCACCCCTCGACGCTGCCGTCGGCGGGCACCGTCTGATCGGGGCCGTTCTGGGCGAAAGCCCAGCTGCCAGAGGTCAATTGCCAATACCCCCAGTACTGGTAGTTGGCGGCCTGCGCGACGAGAGCCGGGCCCGCAACCAGCGCGAGCACAGCCAACACGACGCCGGCGACGAGCCGACGGTGCGTGTGGCGCAGGGATGTGACGAACGAGCTCATGAGTTGGTCATCCTCCTCACGGCCGGGTGGGGAGGCTTCGGGCGATGCCCGTGGACTCTTGCTCCGGTCCGTTTTCCGCGACGGACATAACACAATGGAGCCGACACCGCCGCAGGCGTTCCGACTCCCCAATGCAGTCGCCGTACGGCGAACACCTCGGGTCACGGTTGCGGGACAGCGCCGGATTTGCACCGGCTTCCCCCGCGGACGGGTCTCGGTACCCCGACGGTCCCATGCGCGGGCGCGCGGTGTCAAAAGACGGTGACACGGGGCCGACATGGCACAGGGACCGTGACGGGGCAGTCTCGCGCATTAGGGTTTGCGCCATGGGCAACGCGTGGCAGTGGGACCTCCTCGACGACAGTGGCGCACGGCATACCGAATCCGCCCCGGAGGGGCGATCCCCGGAGTTCCCCACCCAGTCCGAAGCCGAGAGCTGGATCGGTGAGGAGTGGCCACTGCTGCTCGACGGCGGAGTTGCGGCCGTGACCCTGCGCGAAGCCGGCGCTGTCGTCTACGGCCCGATGAGCTTGCGTCCCGCCGAATGAACGAGTCGTGCGGGTCTTTTTCCCTGCGCGCCGAGACGAGCGCGGCCGTCGACCATGCGGTGCGCTGCGCTCAACGCGCGTGGCGCTCACCGGGCGTGAGCGTTGGCATCGTTCGTGATGGTGCCTTGGTGCACTCTGTGCATGTGGGGTCGGCGCGACTGGACCCGACCGTCCCCGCCGATGACGACACCCACTTCCTGATGGGATCGGTGACCAAGACCTTCACCGGCCTCGTGGTGATGATGTTGCGCGACGAGGGGCGGCTGGAACTCGACGATCCCATCGATCGGCACCTGCCAGGGATCGCTCATGGTCGACTCACAATCCGGGGGTTGCTGGCGCACTTGTCCGGCCTGCAACGCGAGCCGGTCGGCAACATCTGGGACTCCGTGCAAGGTCTCGACGTCGATGAGCTGATGGCGGGCCTCCCCGCCGCTGAGACCGTCCTGGAGCAGGGCGAGCTGTTCCACTACTCCAACCTCGCCTACATCCTGCTGGCCCAGGTGGTCGAGCGGATCACCGGTCAGTCCTGGGAGCAGGCGGTCACCGAGCGGGTATGCCGTCCACTCGGAATGTCCCGCACCGGCCTCACGCCGCGTTCGGATCGCATGCTCGGGTATGCCGTGCACCCGTTCGCCGGCACCGCCGCCGAGGAACCGTTGTTCGACCTGGGCGCTGCCGCACCGCTGGGTGGACTGTGGTCGACGATCGCCGACTTGGCGCGCTATTCGACCGTGCTCACCGACCCCGATCAGTCGTTGATCCGCCCCGAGACGCTCGACCAGATGTGCCGGCCACTGGTGATGATCGACCACAGAGCGTGGACTGTGGGCTACGGCCTGTCGTGGGGCATGGTCCGTCGGGGCGAGCGCATCTACGTGGGCCACGCGGGGGCGATGCCGGGCTACCTCACCGGGCTGCGGGCCAGCCGCGCCGACCGTCTCGCCGTGGTTGCTGTCGCCAACACCACCGCCGGTGCGGCTCCGATCGTCCTGGCAGCCGACCTGCTCGATCTCGTCCTCGGCGCTGAACCGACGCCTCCCGCGGTGTGGGTCCCGGAAGGTAGTGGGCAGATTGTTCCCCAGATCGCGGAGGTGCTCGGGCTCTGGTGGAGCGAAGGCCAGGCGCTCGTCTTCCAGGTCCGGGACGGCCAGCTGTGGTGCACTGTGCCGGGCGAACCGGCATTCGCCGAGACCCGCTTTGCACTTGACGGCCCGGACGGCTTCCGAGCTGTGCATGGCCGTGAATGCGGGGAGCGCCTCGAACTGCACCGCGACGAATCGGGCCGAGTGACCCGGATGAGCTTCGCGACGTATGCCGTGACTCGCGAGCCTGCCTCGTTCGGCGACCTCATCGGGTCGTGACCCGCTGGCAGGGCGAGGTGCCAGATGCGCGACGGAAAAGGCAGCCCGACCTGGGCTGTCTCGGGTCAGAGATGCGTCAGCTGGGGTGTTGGCCCCGGGTGACCATGGGACGGGGCAACCGGCCGCGGCGCATCTGGAAGGCGCGCATCACGGCATACATGGTGTTGCCCTTCTGCAGGTTGTCCGCGCCGAACTTGGCGACCAACTGGCGCTTGAGCTTGCGCCACATGAGCGCCGCGTCGATGACGCAGAGGGCGATCATCCCGTAGACGAGGATGAAGACGGTCAACAGCGCCCAGGACTCCTTGATGAACGAGAGCAACAGGGACAGCAACATGACCGGCAGGAGGATTTCGCCGAGACTGAATCGCGCGTCGACGAAATCGCGGATGTAGCGGCGGTCGGCTCCGCGGTCGCGGACCGGCATCTTGGACTCATCGCCGGTCATCATCGCGGTGCGCGTGATGACGGCTTGCTGCCGCCGAGCCTCGCGCTCCTGGATGCGGGCGGTCTTCTTGTCGGTCACCACCAGCGGGCGCCTGTTGGCGGCCTCGGCCTCGCGCCGGGTCGGCGTCGGCCGGTTCTTGGCGCCGGGGCGCGGCGGGTGGGCCGCAGAGCCGGGGCTTGCGGTCGGGGTCTCGTCCTTCTTGCGCCAGAACACGGGCCCTAGCGTATGCCGTCCGCACGCCGCCCGTAGGTAGGCTCCGCTGGGTGAGCATCGACCTGCCGCCGACCCTGACCGCCGCCGAGACCGACGCCATCCGCCGTCGCGTCCGGGAACTCCTGCCGCAGTTGCGTGCCGATCTGGAGGAGCTGTCCCGTATCCCCAGCGTGTCGCTGGAGACGCTCGACGGCTACGACCAGGCGACGGTCGACGCGAGTGCTCAGCGGGTAGCCGAGCTGCTGGAAGCCGAGGGAATGGCGGTCCGGATCGTCCGAGAGGGCGGCCAACCCGCAGTGATCGGGCATCTGCCCGGTCCTGTTGGCGCTCCGACGATCACGCTGTATGCGCACCACGATGTGCAGCCGGCGGGCGATCCAGCGCTGTGGGACAGCGATCCGTGGACGCCCACCGAGCGCGGCGGGCGGCTCTATGGGCGCGGCATCGCCGACGACAAGGCCGGCATCACCGCCCATCTGGCTGCGCTGCGCGCGCATCAGGGGTCGATGCCGGTCAGTGTCACCGTCTTCGTCGAGGGTGAGGAGGAAGTCGGCTCCGACTCGCTGCCGACGATCCTCGCTCGGCATGGGGATGCGCTGCGCGCCGACGCGATCGTGCTGGCCGACTCGGGCAACTGGGAGATCGGGCAGCCTGCGCTGACCACCACTTTGCGGGGACTGGTGCGGGTCGTCGTCACCGTGTCGACGCTCGACCATGGCGTGCATTCGGGCATGTTCGGGGGACCGATTCCGGATGCCCTCACCACGCTGTGCCGACTGCTGGCCACCCTCCACGACGCCGAGGGCAACGTCGCGGTCGCCGGACTCGACGAGGTCGAGGTCGCCGAACTGCCCTACGATGAGCCACGGTTGCGTGCCGAGTCGGGTGTGCTCGATGGCGTCCAGCTCATCGGCACGGGCTCGATTCTCGCCCGGCTCTGGGGCAAGCCGTCGATCAGTGTCATCGGCATCAACGCCCCGACCGTGGAGAACGCCTCCAACACGCTGGTTCCCAGCGCGTCGGCCAAGATCTCGATGCGCCTGGCCCCGACGCAGGACCCCGAAACGGCATACCAGGCCTTGTGTGCTCACCTCACCAGCCAGGATCTCTGGGGGGCAGCGGTGACGATCGCCAAGTCCGACGACGGGCCGGGGTTCGCGGCCGACACCACGGGACCGATCTACGACGAAGCCAAGGCCGCGCTCGCCGATGCCTGGGACGGCACGGCGCCGGTGGAGATGGGCGTCGGCGGGTCGATCCCCTTCGTCGCAGCGTTTGCCGAGCGCTTCCCGGAGGCCGCCATCCTCATCACCGGGGTCGAGGACCCCGACACGCGGGCCCATGGCGCCAATGAGTCACTCCACCTCGACGAGTGGGAACGTGCCTGCGTCGCCGAGGCGCTGCTCTTCGCCCGGTTGGGGAAGATGCGCGGCTGAACACCACAGCGCCGGAAGCTCAGTCCTTGTGGGTGGGTCCAGGGAGGGCCAGCATCTGGTCGAGTGCCACACGGGCCCAGTGAGCGACCTCGGGGTCGACGTGGATGGGGTTGACGACCCGCCCCTCCACAAGCGACTCCAACGCCCACACCAGGTGGGGCAAGTCAATCCGGTTCATCGTCGAGCAATAGCAGACGTTCTTCTCCAAGAACGAAATCGACTGCTCCGGGAACATCTGGCCGAGCCTCTTGACCAGGTTGAGTTCGGTGCCGACGACCCACGATGTGCCGGCCGGCGCCGCTGCCACGGTCTTGATGATCTGCTCAGTCGAGCCGATGTGGTCAGCCATCTCGCAGACCTCGTAGCGGCATTCCGGATGCACGATGACCTTGACCCCGGGGATCTCGCGACGTGCGGTTTCGACGGCCTCCGTCGTGAACCGGCCGTGCACCGAGCAGTGACCCCGCCAGAGGATCATCCGCGCATTCGTGAGTTGCTCCCGGGTCAAGCCACCCATCGGCCGGTGCGGGTCGTAGACGACGCAGTCGTCCAGTGACAGGCCCAACTCGCGGACGGCCGTGTTGCGTCCGAGGTGCTGGTCGGGCAGGAAGAGGATCTTGCCGGTGCCCCCGACGCCGCCGGTCTGGTCGAAGGCCCACTCCAACGCGGTGCGGGCGTTCGATGACGTGCAGATCGTGCCCCCGTGGCGTCCGGTGAAGGCCTTGATCGCAGCGGAGGAGTTCATGTAACTCACCGGGATGGTCGACTCGGCCACACCGGCGTCGATGAGGTCGTCCCAGCAGTCCTCGACCTGGGCAGCGGTGGCCATGTCGGCCATCGAGCAGCCGGCGGCGAGGTCGGGCAGGATCACCGTCTGGTCGGCGCTGGTGAGGATGTCGGCCGACTCAGCCATGAAGTGCACACCGCAGAACACGATCCACGGTGCTTCGGGACGGGCTGCCGCCTGCTGGGCCAATTTGAAGGAGTCGCCCGTCACGTCAGCGAAGGCGATGACCTCGTCGCGTTGGTAGTGATGTCCGAGCACGAAGACGCGGTCTCCCAGCGCAGCCTTGGCCGCTGTGGCGCGGGCCACCAGGTCGGGGTCGGACGGGGCCGGAAGATCGCCAGGGCACTCGACACCCCGCTCGGTGTGCAGGTCGCGGCCGGCGCCGAGAACCAGCAGGGGGAGCGAGGGACGGCCGGGGGTTGGTGTGTCCATTGTCACGGGGCAAGGGTATGCCGGTCGGGCGCTGGTTCGTGCCAGGGGACAATGAAGCACGTGCATGAAAGCTTGGCGCTGCTTGCGGCTCAACCCATCCTGCTCCTCGCGCTGCTCTTGGGAATCGGCTCGCTGCTCGGTTCCTTCCGGTACAAAGGCGTACATCTCGGGCCCGCGGCCGTCCTCTTCACCGCCATCGCGGTCTCCAGCCTTGGCACGGCATACGAGGTGAAACTCCAGATCCCCGAGGTCGTCGGCACGTTGGGTCTGGTCCTGTTCACCTACACGGTCGGCCTGCTCTCCGGCCCCAACTTCTTCGCCTCCCTCAAACGAGGGTGGATCGCCATGGTCGCCGTCATGGGTGCCTTCATCGCTGCGGCGATGGCGGCAGTGGGCATCGGCAAGTTGCTCGGCCTGCCGATGCCGGTCATCGCCGGGTCGTTCGCCGGCGCCCTCAACAACACCCCCGCCCTCGCTGCAGCAGCGCAACGGTCGGGTGACACCTCCGGCCCCACCATCGGCTACTCGATCACCTATCTCTTCGGTGTCTTCGCCCTTCTCTTCGCTGCGCTCGTCGCGTTGCGCAAGGGGACACTGGAGGGCGGTCGGCCCGCGCCGTTGACCACCCTCACGGTCCGCGTCGATCGCGACGACATCGTGTGCTCCAGCGAACTCGTCGATGCCTACGACGGGTCGGTCGTCTTCTCCCGGATCCAGCACGGTGAGGAGAACCCCATCGAGGTGGCTGCTGAGCACACCCTCATCCGCCGTGACGACCTGGTAACCGTGGTGGGACCGGCAGATGTCGTCGACGAGGTCGCCGAAGACCTGGGCCACAAGTCCTCGCACGCGCTCCAGAGCGCCCGCCATGACCTGGACTTTCGGCGGATCACCATTTCCCAGCCGCAATTGGCCGGGAGCACCATCGCCGAACTAGACCTCGACTCACGATTCGGGGCGGTGGCGACGCGAGTCCGTCGAGGGGATCTCGACATGGTGGCCCAGGACGATTTCGTCGTCCAGATGGGGGATCGGATTCGCGTCACCGCGCCCACCGAGCAGATGGCGGCAGTCGGTCGCTACCTCGGCGACAGCGAGCGTGGCCTGTCCGACATCAACCCGATCGGGTTCGCCATCGGTCTCGCGCTGGGCGTGGCACTGGGCTTGGTCTACATTCCGCTTCCCGGCGGCGGTTTCACCCTGGGATCCGCGGCTGGAACGCTCCTGGTGGGCCTCGTGTTCGGCCGCCTGGTGCGCATCGGTCGGGTCGTCGTCTCGATGTCCAACTCGTCGGCGACCTCCCTGTCGACGTTCGGGATGATCACGTTCCTTGCGTATGCCGGGTCGCGGGCCGGGGAGCACTTCCTCGCCTCGGTCACGTCCGACCTTGGATGGAAGGTCTTCCTGCTCGGCGTCGTCATCACTGGCGCCGGGGCGGTGCTCGTCCTGGCCGCTGGCAAGTATGTGGTCAAGACGTCGGGTTCCCAGCTGGCGGGCATCCTCGCGGGAGCTCAAACGCAGCCCGCCGTCCTCGCCTTCGCCAACGAGCGCAGTGGGTTCGATGTCCGGGTGGGGCTGGGGTACGCCATGGTCTACCCGGCGGCGATGATCGCCAAGATCCTGCTGGCCCAGGTGATTGCCGGGCTGTGACGGGTGCTGATTGCCCTGCGACGATAGGTCGATGCGTGTCCTTGTCGTGGCTGAGCCAACCGCTGCCCTCGGCGCCCGTGCGGTCGGTGAGTCGGTAGCGGCAGGTTGGCAGCAGTCTGCGCCCTGGGATGCCGTGCAGGTGGTCCACCAGTGGACTGCCGAGCCGGGTTTCCTCACGACGTTGGCTGACGTCGTCGACGGTGTGACCCATGTCGTCACGACCACAGACCCCTTGGGCCGGGCCACGCCCGCGCGGATCCATCTGGCGGATGGCAGGGGTGGGCGGACGGCATACCTGGATGCGGGAGATGCGCTGGGCGGGCACCTGGTCGCGCCTTCGGATCGCGACCCGATCGCCGCTTCGAGTGCCGGCGTCGGGCATCTGGTTGCCGAGGCGGTGAGGCTCGGGGCGACGCGTGTCGTGGTCGGTGTCGGAGATTCGCTGGCGACCGATGGTGGCGTGGGGCTGCTGGCCGCGCTGGCCGGGCGCCCCGAGTCACGGCATACCGAGGCGGGTGCCGATCTCGTCGCGGACGCTCGATCTCGTCTTGCGACAACGAAATTGGTGCTGTGGACCGACGACGTCACCCCGCTGCTCGGCCTGAGCGGGACGAGTGCGACCTGGGCTGCCGAGCGGGGTGCTGACCCGGCTACGGGGCAACAGCTGGAGAACCGGATGGGCGGATGGGTCGATGCCGTGCGCCGTGGATCGCCCGAGCCGGTGGATCTGTTAACCGGGAAGCCGGTTCGTAGCGATCGGGCTCCCGGCGCCGGTGCCGGAGGCGGGGTCGGCTATGGCCTCTTGCTGATGGGGGCACGCTACGAGAGCGCTGTCGCAGCGTCGGGACGGTTGGCCGGGTTGCCGTCGGCGGTCGCGCGTGCGGACCTGGTCGTGGCTGCGTCGCTGCGGGTGGACTGGGCCGCGATGTCCGGCTCTGTGGTCGCTCACGCAGCGCACCAAGCCGCCGAATATGCCGTGCCGGCCATCGCCATCTCGCCGGTGGTCCAGGTGGGCCGTCGCGAGTTGATGGCGATGGGGCTGAGCGGGGGCTATCAGCTGGTCAGCTCCGATGCTCAGGGGTGGCGTGATCGGGCGGCTGCGGTTGCGGTCACCTGGTCGCGTCGGCCGACGTGAGTGAGGCCTGTGGATAACTCGGGGGGCGGGGGCGGATCTCGTGCCAGGGTCAGCATCACCTGACGTCCAGCGATGCCTGGCGGGACGCGGATGGCGGTTTGACGAGACGCCGTGGGGTAGGCCTACCCTGGCACCTCGGCATCGTCAGCTCGGAAGCTCGGCAGCTCGGCCATGGCGCGGCGAGCCCAGGAACAAACCCGGGAGGGTGCAGTGTTGCCTCCTTCGAAGCCCCACCCAGCGACCGTCGTCACGAAGGAATCTCGATGAGCCTGCAGGACCAGACCGTCACCGCGACCGAAGCGCAGACTGCTTCCGCCCACGGCGTGGTGCTGACCGATGTTGCAGCATCCAAGGTGAAGAGCCTGCTCGCCCAGGAAGGTCGTGACGACCTGCGCCTGCGCGTCGGCGTGCAGCCGGGCGGGTGCTCCGGCCTCATCTACCAGCTCTACTTCGACGAGCGCAGCCTGGACGGCGACGCAGTCCGCGACTTCGACGGCGTCGAGGTCGTCGTCGACCGGATGAGCGTTCCCTACCTCGACGGGGCCACCATCGACTTCTCCGACACCATCGAGAAGCAGGGCTTCACCATCGACAACCCCAACGCTGGGAGTTCATGCGCCTGCGGTGACAGCTTCACCTGATCGGGCCTGCTGATCGACCCGCTGGGTCCTCAGCACATCGCTTGGTGGCGGGTGCATTCGCCCGGCTCCACGGAGCACGAACGCCGCAAGACCCACGGTCTTGCGGCGTTCGTCATGCATGAGCGGTCCGCCCCGGGTCACGGACCGGCGCCCAGGTACCCGTGCACTAGCGTTGCGACCCATGCAGGTCGCCGTCACAGGATCCATCGCCACCGACCATCTGATGACCTTCGCGGGTCGATTCGCCGACTCACTCGTTGTCGAGCAACTGGACAAGATCTCGTTGTCCTTCCTCGTGGAGTCACTGCAGATCCGTCGCGGGGGCTGCGCGGCCAACATCGCCTTCGGCATGGCCAACCTCGGCCAAGCGCCTGTCCTGGTGGGTGCCGTGGGGGCCGACTTCGAGGACTACCGCTCGTGGCTGCAGCGCCACGGTGTCGACTGTGATTCCATTCATACCTCGGAGACGGAACACACCGCCCGGTTCGTGTGCACCACGGACGTCGACATGGCTCAGATCGCCACCTTCTACTCGGGAGCGATGGCAGAGGCCCGCGAGATCGAACTGCAGCCCATCGCCGATCGGGTGGGGGGACTCGACCTCGTCCTCGTCGGTCCCAACGACCCCGTTGCGATGACACGGCATACCGAGGAATGCCGCACGCGGTCCATTCCGTTCGCTGCCGATCCGTCCCAGCAGCTGGCCCGGGTCGAGGGAGACGCCATCCGAGCACTCATCGACGGTGCGGCCTACCTGTTCACCAATGAATACGAGTCGCACATGATCACCCAGAAGGCTGGGTGGAGCGAGAGCGACATCGCCGCCCACGTGGGCGTCCAGATCACAACCCAGGGCAAGGACGGCGCGACGATCCGGCAGAAGGGTCACGACCCCATCCACGTGGGCGTCATCCCCGGCGTCGATCCACTCGATCCCACCGGCGTCGGCGACGCATTCCGCAGTGGCTTCCTCACCGGGTTGGCGGCCGGTCTGCCGCATCAGCGGTGTGCCGAGCTGGGATCGGCCCTCGCCGCCTACGTCATCGAGACCGTCGGCACTCAGGAGTACGTCCTCACCCAGAGCAGTCTGCTGGACCGGCTCGCCCAGGCTTACGGTGAGAACAGCGCGGCAGACATCGGCGACAGAGTCCGCTGCCCACGCCCCTAGGTCACATCCGAACGGACGGAGGAGTATGCCGCGCCACCCCGGCCCGTCCGGCTACGCCTTCCAGGTGGCGAACGCCGAGCCGGGCGAGGATCTCATCGGTGTCGGCGCCGACCTGCAGCCCGCGACGCTCATCGCGGCATACCGCAGTGGTGCCTTCCCGATGGGGTTGGGCCGCGGCGGGCGCAATCCGATGGGGTGGTGGTCGCCGGATCCGCGGGGCATCATCCGTCCGGCGGAGATGCACGTCAGCCGATCCTTGCGTCGCTCGATGCGGCACTTCGACGTGACGATCGATGTCGCGTTCGATCAGGTCATGCTCGGTTGCGCCGATCCAGCCCGCACCGGCCGATGGATCACACCGGCAATCCTGCGCGCCTACCGCGAGCTGCACCGGCTGGGCTGGGCCCACTCCATCGAGGTGTGGCAGGAGTCTCGCCTCGTCGGTGGGCTCTACGGCATCGCGATCGGCGGGCTCTTCGCGGGAGAGTCCATGTTTCATCGAGCGACCGACGCCTCCAAGGCGGCTCTCGTCACGCTCGCTGAAATCCTTGTCGCAGAAGGAGATTCGCGTCGGGTTATCGACGTGCAATGGGTGACGCCACACCTGGCCTCGCTCGGGGCCGTTGAGGTCACCCGGGAGACGTATCTCACCTTGCTCACAGCCGCGCTCGAAGCGCCCCTGCCGGCGCGCTGGAGTTAGCTGGAGTTGGCCCGGGTCAGCCCTGCGCCGGGCGACGGACCAGGTATGCCGTCCACGTCGCCTCCTGCGCCACCTCGACGAGCTCGAATCCACGCATCCGCACCAGCGCCGGCACGTCGACCCGTGCGGCCGGATCAGTCGCGAGGAGCCGGACGAGCGTGCCAGCGGGTTCTTCAGACAAGGTGCGTGCCAGCCGGAGTACGGGGATGGGGCAGCGCAATCCCCGCGCATCGACGAGAACCTCGGTGCCAGGCCCAGGTCCCGGGCGAGAGTCGGAAGGGTGGTCGGCGGCGGTCATCGGGACTCGAGCTGTGACCGCACCGCGGCGATCGCCTCCGGCAGCACCGCGCAGAAGCCGTCCACAGTCGCCTCTCGGGCGGGCGCCACGCCGGCCAGAGGCAACGTGATCCGCACATTGCCGTGGGTGAGCACGCCCATGGCGGCCAGCACGTGACTGGGCTCCAGGGTGCTGGAGGTGCATGCCGAACCCGACGCCACGGCATACCCACGTCTGTCGAGTTCTGTCACGAGCGCTTCGCCGTCGGCGAGCAGCGCGGAGAAGGTGACGATGTGGGGGAGACGGTCGTCGGGATCGCCGGCCACCTCGGTCTCCGGCACTGCCGCCGCGGCCGCCCGGATTCGGTCGACGAGTCGCCGGGCGTCGGCCGATTCGACAGGCAGGGACCCCGACGTGTCTCCCCAGGCGGCAGCCGCAGCCAGGGCGAGCGGAATAACCGGTTCGATATCTGATCGGCCGTGTTCGAGTTCTGAGGGAGGTGCGTCGCGTCGCCACCGCACCCCGGTGCGCACGACGAGGATCCCGAGGCCGGGCGGTCCGCCCCACGAGCGAGCGTCCCCAGCCAACACATCGAAGTCGCGGGGGACGGGATCGCGCCCCAGGCTCGCCGTGGCATCGACGAGCAGCGGTATGCCGTGCCGCTGACAGATCTCTCGGGCCGCCTGCAGGGGCTGCCGGGTCCCTACCTCGCCATTTGCCGACTGGAGGGCTGCGAACGCCGTGCCTTGATACGCGACGGCGCCCTCCCAGGCACCGAGTTCCACTCGGCCGAGCCGGTCTACTCCGACCTCTGCATGTAGGAGGGGGTCGTTGGCCATCGCGGCAACGTGCCGACCGCTGGTGAGAATGGCGGAGTGCTCGACCGCGCTGGCGACCAGCCGCTGCCCGCGTCGGCGTGCGGCATACCGGAGCCCCTCCTGGGCCCACCGCAATGCTGCGATGCCACCGGGGGTGAAGGTGACCTCATCCGGGCGGACTCCCAGCCCTTCGGCGAGCTGGGCGCGGGCGTCGTCCAGGAGCCGTCTGGCTTGCCGTCCGTGGCGATGCAGACGGCGCGGGTCGGCCCACCCGAGCTCCCAGGCGGAGGCCAACGCAACGGCCGCCGACGACGCGAGTGGCGTTGCGGCAGCGTCAAGCAGGCCCGCGGAGGGGGCTCGAAATGAGGTGTTCGCCACGCTCGCAGGTTATCGGCACCCCTGCCGCCAAACGGCCAACTCACCGCGGTAGGGTGTCCCCGTCACAGCAGCAGTCACTCTGGACCCGGAAGGTGCACGTTGCGTACGCACGCCGACGCTCCTGCCCGCACATGGCGGCGGGGATTGACCCTCAGTGGGTTGGCGGCTTCCGCCACCCTTCTCCTCTCAAGTTGTGCAAACGTGCCCTCGAGCGCCAGCAGCGGCTGGTTGCCTCAGGGGGTCAACGGCCAACAGGTGACGACGGAGACCGAACGCATCACCAGCTTGTGGGTCGGGATCTGGATCGCCGCCATGGCGGTCGGTCTGCTGGTCTGGGGCCTCACCTTCTGGTGTATGGCCGTCTACAAGCGCAAGAAGGGCGACCCCGAGTTGCCCCCCCAGCTGCGCTACAACATCCCGATCGAGTTGCTGTACACGGTCGTTCCGGTCCTCATGGTCGCGGTGATCTTCTTCTACACCGCCCGTGACGAAGCCGCGATCATGGACACCTC
>JBGAQV010000024.1:0-29914 GCA_044220505.1 Dermatophilaceae bacterium | reverse complement strand
CCGCTCGCGTCCGACCCGACGGGACGGCATACCTGTTTTGTATGCCGTCCCGTCGTCCACTCGGGGCCCTTGAAGCGGCCCGGCGCAATTGGGCGCTTACTCCTCGATGCCGTGCAGGGCGTGCCAGCGCCGCAGTGGTGCCGGAGCCCACCAGTTCCATCGGCCGAGGATCGACATGGTCGCGGGCACGAGCAACATCCGCACGACGGTCGCGTCGAGGAGCACGGCGACGGTCAGGGCGACCCCCATCTGCTTGATGACGAGCATCTTGCCGGCGATGAAGCCCGCGAAGACGATGACGACGAGCAGCGCCGCGGAGGTGATGATGCGTCCGGAGCGCTGCAGCCCGAGCTCGACCGCGCGGTCGTTGTCGTGGCCGTTGTGGTGATAGAGCTCGGCGATCCGCGAGATGAGGAAGAGCTCGTAGTCCATCGACAGACCGAACCCGAAGGTCAGCGCCAGCGGCGGGATCATTGACTCCAGGGCCCCGGTGGATGAGAACCCGAGCAGCCCTTGAAGGTGTCCCTCCTGGAAGATCCACGTCGTGACGCCGAGCGAGGCTCCGAGCGACAGCACGTTGAGCAGCAGTGCCTTGGTGGGGATGACGACCGATCCGGTCATGAGGAACAGCAGGAGGAAGGTCCCGATGGCGATGAGCGCCGCGGCATACGGAGCCCGTGCGGCCAGTGAGGCCGTGAAGTCGGCGAGTCCGGCCGCTTGCCCGGTCACCCACGACTGATAGAGCGGGCGATGCTCCCGCAACTGGGTGACAACGTCGCGGGCCGAGTCGCCCAACGGCGGGCCGGTGGTGCGGACCGACACCGCGGCATACTCCGTGCCGAGCGGCCGCACCGAGACGGCGCTCACCCCTGGCAGGGCTCGCACCTGCTGCGCGTATGCCGTGGCGTCGGCCACGCTCGTACGACCCACGACGGTCGCGGCCGGCGCGGACATCAGCGGGTAGTCGACCGCGAGACGGTCGAAGAAGTCGCGCTGACTGGTGCCGATCGGCATGAGTTCGTGGCCGGAGGAGGTCAGGCGCATCGAGAGCGTCGGGATGGCCAGGGCCACCAAGAGCGCCAGGCAGCCGACGATGACGGCCCAAGGGGCCCGGTGCACGCCGCGGGCCAGACTGGAGAAGACGCCGTCCTCGGGCGCGGTCTCGGTGCCCTTGGCCAACAGGCGGCGGGCGCCGAGCGCGCACAACGGCGGCACGAGGGTGAGCCCGACGATCATCGCGATGAGTACGACGGACACCCCCGCGGCGCCGATCGCCCGGATGACGTGAGCATCGAAGATGAGCAGCCCGGACAGCGCGATGGCGACGGTGAGCCCGGAGAAGAAGACCGTGCGACCGGCCGTCGCAACCGCCTGACCGATAGCGATCCGGATCTCCTCCGGGGTGAGCTCGGCGGCCGGTCGTCCGGCGGCCTGGACCCGCAACTCCTCGCGGGCCCGGCTGACGATGAGCAGGCCGTAGTCGATGCACAGCGCCAAGCCGAGCAGCGTCACGACATTGACGACGCTGGCGTCGAGATCCATGACATAGGAGAAGCCGAACAGCGCACCGAGGGCGGCGAAGATCGAGGCGACCGCCCCGATGATCGGCATCCCGGCAGCGATGAAGCCGCCGAAGACCAAGACCATGACAATGAAGCTCAGCGGCAGCGCGATGCCCTCGCCGGCGCGCAGGTCGACCTCGATCTGGTGGAGGATCTCGCCGAGCAGGAGGTTGCCTCCGCCGACCGCGCCGCTGGCCCCGGAGGGCAGGTCGGCGGCCATCCGGTCATAGACGGCCCGGACAGCGGCTTCTGCTCGCGCGGTCTCGGCCTTGCTCAATCCCGGCGAGAAGGTCGTCATGGTGAGCATGCCAGCGTGGTCGCCGCCCGCGCGCACGAAGGGAGCTGCCTGGGGATCGCTCGGGCCGGCGGGGAAGACGAACGGGTTGACCACCGAGGACACCCCGTCGATCGCCCGGATCTCGGCGACGGCCTTGGCTGCGACACTCGCAACCTGGGCAGAGCCGAGATCCACACCGCTGAGCTGGTGCATGAGGCTGGTCGACGCCGGCTCGACCTTCTCGATGATGGCCCGCCCGTCGTGGGCTTCGCCGCTCACCCCTGGCTCACCCGAGGCCAGCCGCGAGAAGAGCGACCCGCCGGCCACGCCGAGGACCGCAATGGCGAAGCTAGTCACCGAGATCAGGCCCCACACGACCAGGAATCGCCACGGGTGGCGGGCGCTCGCGCGGCCCAGTTTCGCCAGCCGGGTGGTGTGCAGCGTCGGGGGCTTCTTGCTCACCCCGATAGCCTGCCACCGAGGCGGGGCTGCTCTCGCACGGAAGGAGTGTGACGTGACCGGCGACGACCTCTTCGCGGCGGCCCACTCCGGATCGGCAGGCCCGCAGGGCGACGGCGACACGACGGGCGCGTATGCCGTGCGGCCTCCGCTCGCGGTGCGGATGCGTCCCCGCGCCCTCGCCGAGGTGCGTGGCCAGGACGCCGTGCTCCGGCCGGGCAGCCCGTTGCGCCGCCTTGTCGAGGGCTCGGCCGGTGCGGCCGGTCCGGTGTCGGCGATCCTCTGGGGACCTCCGGGCACCGGTAAGACGACGTTGGCCCACCTGGTGGCCACGGCGGCCGACCGACGGTTCGTCGAGTTGTCGGCCGTCACCGCTGGAGTCAAGGACGTGCGGGAGGTCGTCGCAGCGGCGACCCGGGAGCGTGACCTGTACGGACGGCATACCGTGCTCTTCCTCGACGAGATCCATCGCTTCAGCAAGGCCCAGCAGGACGCCCTCCTGCCGGCCGTCGAAAACCGCCTGGTCATCCTCGTGGCGGCCACGACGGAGAACCCGTCGTTCAGCGTCATCGCCCCGCTGTTGTCGCGCTCGGTCCTGGTCACCCTCGTGCCACTGGGGGACCCCGATGTGGTCGGGGTCGTCGACCGGGCACGGGCGCACCCGGACGGTTTGGCCGGGGAGTTCGCCCTGGAGACCGCCGCCCGGGATTACCTCGTCCGGATCGCGGGGGGCGACGCCCGGCGCGCGCTGACCTCCCTGGAAGCCGCTGCCGGTGTGGCCCTGGACGACCGTCCGGTCGGGTCGGCCGACGAGGGGCCGATCGACATCACGCTGGCCCATGTCGAGCGCGCGGTCGCCGTCGCCTCGGTGCGCTACGACCGGGCCGGTGACCAGCACTACGACGTCGCCAGCGCGCTGATCAAGTCGATGCGCGGCTCGGACGTCGACGCGGCCCTGCACTACCTCGCGCGGATGCTCGAGGCAGGGGAGGACCCTCGCTTCGTGGCCCGCCGGATCGTCATCGCCGCGAGCGAGGACGTCGGGATGGCCGACCCCACCGCACTGCAGACCGCCGTCGCGGCGCTGCACGCGGTGGCTCAAATCGGCATGCCCGAAGCGCGCATCATCCTGGCCCAGGCTGTCGTCCATGTCGCGCTCGCACCGAAGTCCAATGCGTCCTACCTGGCCGTCAACGCGGCGATCGCCGACGTCCGGGCGGGTCTGGGAGGCCCGGTGCCACTGCACCTTCGCGGGAGCGGGTATGCCGGTGCCTCCCGGGTCGCGTCGGCAGCGGCCGCGGCGGCAGGTCGCTCCTCGGCGCCGGTCTATCGCTATGCGCACGACGAACCCGACGCTGTCGCCACTCAGGACTACCTGCCCGAAGGGCTCGCGAACGCCGACTACTACCACCCCACCGACCGGGGTTTCGAGGCCCGGCTGCAGTCCCGATGGACCTGGCTGCGCGACCGGATCCGAGGGCGCCCGACCGGCGCGGGGCCGTCCTCGTGAGCCTTGCGGTCCAGGTCGCGCGCGGTGGGGAACCTCGGCCCGGCAGCGCCGTCGGCTAAGGTGACCAGGTGACCCTTGCGCCGATCACCGTGGGCGATATCGCCGGTGCCATAGCCGCGCTGGCGTTCGCCTACCTCGTCTGGCGCCTCGGCACGGTGATCGGCAAGGCCGGCGAGATCCTTGACGAGACCCGCCTGGGCGTCAAGGGCCTGTCCGACGGGAGTATGCCGTTGCTCGGCGAGGTCACGACGACCGTGGCCACGACCAACGAGCAGTTGGCTCGCATCGACACGGTGACGACCAACCTGGCCCACATGTCCAGCAACGTCAATGCCTTGACGTCGTTGTTCGCCGCCACCCTCGGAGGGCCCCTTGTCAAGGTGGCAGCCTTCAGTTACGGCGTCCGCAGCGCGATGGGAGGCCGCGCCGCTCGTGCCACTCGCACCCCTGACCACGCCTCACGTGAGCGGAAGGGTGTCGACGATGTGGGCTAAGGCAGTGGCCTTTACGGCCGGGGCGGCGGTCGGTTTCGGCGCCGTCCTCGTCGGCCGGGCGGTGTTGGCGCGCTATGAGCAGGAGGGTGGCCTGCCGACGCCCTTCGAAGCGGCCCGAGCCGACATGCGTGAGTTCGCCCAAGACGTGGCCGACGGGATGGCCGAGCGCGAGGGGCAGCTGCGGGTCGCGCTGGGTCTCGACGACGCCACCGACGGCAAGCGGCTGGACCCCGAGGCCACCCGAGCGCTGCTCGACGACCCGGCCCGGTGGCGAGCTCCCAAGGGGTAGCCTCTCGGCCCGCCCCCACCAACCCCGACCCGAGGCCGGGATGCCGCCGTCCGGCATACCTGGCCGCTGACCACCGCGCCGCGCCCGTCCGGGCGTGCGGCGCCGCGAGACCGACCCGAGGACACCGCATGGAAACCGCCGAGATCAGGCGTCGCTGGTTGACGTACTTCGAGGGCAAGGGGCACACCGTCGTCCCGAGCGCCCCGCTGCTCTACGACGACCCCAACCTGCTGTTCGTCAACGCCGGCATGGTGCCGTTCAAGCCCTACTTCCTCGGCCAGGAGACCCCGCCGTACGACCGGGCCACCAGCGTCCAGAAGTGCGTGCGCACCGGCGACATCGAGGAGGTCGGTAAGACCTCCCGGCACGGCACGTTCTTCCAGATGAACGGCAACTTCTCGTTCGGCGACTACTTCAAGGCCGGGGCGATCGAGTTCGCCTGGGAACTGCTCACCGGATCGGTCGAATCCGGGGGCTACGGTCTGGACGGCGACAAGCTGTGGGCCACCGTTTACCTCGACGACGACGAGGCGGCCGACCTCTGGGTGCAGCTCACCGGCATACCGGCCGAACGGATCGTGCGCCGCGGGATGAAGGACAACTTCTGGTCGATGGGCGTGCCCGGGCCGTGCGGACCGTGCAGCGAGATCTACATCGACCGCGGTCCGGCCTATGGTCAAGAGGGCGGCCCCGCGGTCGACGAGGACCGCTACCTGGAGATCTGGAACCTGGTCTTCATGCAGAACATCCGCGGCGAGGGCGGAGCCAAGGACGACTACCCGATCCTCGGCGACCTGCCGGCCAAGAACGTCGACACCGGTATGGGGCTGGAGCGGATGGCCTCGGTGCTGCAAGGGGTGGACAACCTCTACGAGATCGACGAGGTCTACCCGGTGTTGGCCAAGGCGGCGGTGCTGACCGGCAAGGAGTACGGCGCCCATTCGGGCAAGGACGCCGCGACCAGCCACCCCGACGACGTGCGGTTGCGGGTCGTCGCCGACCACGTGCGCTCCTCGCTCATGCTCATCGGCGACGGCGTGACGCCGGGTAATGAGGGCCGGGGCTATGTGTTGCGCCGGATGCTGCGCCGCGCGGTCCGCTCGATGCGACTGCTGGGCTACGACCGTCCGGCGCTGCCCGAGCTGCTGCCGGTGAGCATGGAGCGGATGAGCAAGTCCTACCCCGGGCTGCGCAGCGACTGGGAGCGCATCTCCTCGATCGCGTATGCCGAGGAGGAGGCCTTCCGGCGCACCCTCGCTTCGGGCACGACCATCCTCGACACCGCGGTATCCCGGCTCAAGAGTGCCGGGTCGACCGCGCTGTCGGGGGCGCAGGCTTTCGCGCTGCACGACACCTATGGCTTCCCCATCGACCTCACCCTGGAGATGGCCGCGGAGCAGGGCGTCCAGGTCGACGAAGTAGGTTTCCGGCGGCTCATGCAGGAGCAACGCGACCGCGCCAAGGCCGACGCCAAGGCCAAGAAGTCGGCGCACGGCGGCACCGGGATCTACCGCGAGCTCGCCGATGCACTCGGGCATGCCGTGGAGTTCACCGGCTATGACGAGGTGGTCTCTGAGGCTCGCGTCTCGGGCATCCTGCGCGACGGCGCAGCTGTCCGATCGGCTGGACCGGGCGAGCAGATCGAGCTGGTGCTCGACCGCACCCCGTTCTATGCCGAGGGCGGCGGTCAGCTCGCCGACGGCGGGCGGATCGAGCTGGCCAACGGTGCCATCGTCGAGGTCCGCGACGTCCAGAGCCCGATCACCGGATTGCCGGTCCACCGCGCGACCGTGGTGCTCGGGGAGGTATCGGTAGGGGAGGCGGCCCACGCGCTGGTCGACATCGAGCGCCGTCGCTCGATCTCCCGGGCGCACACCGCCACCCACATGGTGCACAAGGCGATCCGCGAGGCGCTGGGCGACACGGCCACCCAGGCGGGCTCCGAGAACGCGCCCGGGCGGTTCCGCTTCGACTTCAACGCTCAGCACGCGGTCCCGCTCTCGTTGCTGCGTGACATCGAGGCCCGGGTCAACGCCGTCCTGCTCGAGGACCTGCCCGTCCACGCCGAGGTGATGTCCCAGCAGCAGGCCCTCGAGTCCGGCGCGATGGCGCTGTTCGGGGAGAAATACGGCTCTGCGGTCCGAGTCGTCTCCGTCGGTGAATGGGCCCGCGAACTCTGCGGGGGGACGCATGCCCAGCGCTCCAGCCAGCTCGGCGTCGTCAAGCTGCTGGGCGAGGCGTCCATCGGGTCTGGCGTCCGCCGCGTCGAAGCTCTCGTCGGCGCTGACGCCTACTCCTTCCTGGCGCGTGAGCACGCCATCGTCGGCCAGCTCACCGACGTCCTCAAGGGACGCCCGGAAGACCTGCCCGAGCGAGTAAACGGCATCATCACCCGGCTGCGCGAGGCCGAACGCGAGATCGCGACGTTCCGCCAGCAGCAGGCCCTCGCCGTCGCGCCGGGCCTGGTCGCTGGGGCTCGCCAGATCGGACCGGTTCGGCTGGTGACCCATGACGCCGGCACGGGGGTGACCGCCGATGACCTGCGCACGCTGGTCCTGGATGTCCGCGCCCGCCTGGGCCAGGACCACGGCACGGTCGTGGCGATGACGGCTGCGCCCGGCGACAAGCCCGTGGTGGTCGTTGCCACCAACGAAGCGGCGCGCGCGGGCGGGATCAAAGCCGGGCACTTGGTGCGCCTGGCCGCCCAGGTGCTCGGCGGGGGCGGCGGCGGCAAGGACGACCTCGCCCAAGGCGGCGGCACCGACGCCACCCGGATGGGGCCGGCGCTGGGAGCCATCGAAGACTTCCTCCATGGACAGGTCTGATCGAGTGCCGCTCGGTCGCTGCCTCGGTGTGGACGTCGGGGAGGCTCGAGTCGGGGTCGCGGAATGCGATCCCGACGGCATCCTCGCGACACCTGTGGAAACCCTCGCGCGCGACCACGAGCCGACCAAGAACGACCTGTATGCCGTCGCGCGGCTTGCGATCGACCGGACGGCCCGGGTCGTCTACGTCGGGCTGCCCAGGTCGCTGTCCGGTGTCGAAGGTGAGGCAGCCCGTCGGTCTCGCGACTACGCCCGCGAGCTTGCGGGACTGCTGCCGTCCGGCAGCGTACGGTTGGTCGACGAACGGCTCACCACCGTGCAGTCCCACCGTCAGTTGCATGCCAGCGGTCGGGCCGGGCGGGAGCACCGGGCCGTCGTGGATCAGGTCGCAGCCGTCCTGATCCTGCAAGGCGCGTTGGACGCCGAACGCAGTACGGGGGCGCTGCCCGGTGTTGTCGTGACAGCGGTGGGCCGCAAGCCCCGAACGAAGGAACGTTCATGAGCGACCACACCAGCGGCCGTCCGGGCGAGCCCATCGACCCGTCCGGGGTGCCCCACGACGTCGAGGCGCACTGGGATGACGTCGCCGCTCACGACGCTCACGAGTCTCTTGACGACGATCCGCACGGCTGGGATGCCGCCGAGCCGGCTGCCTGGGTCGAGGGCGAAGATTTCCTGGACGACCACGCCGACCACCACCTCGTGGAACAGGGTGCCCCAGCCGCGGTCGCCGTGGCCAGCCGTCGGGAGCTCAAGGCGCACCGCAACCGTCGCAAAGGGCGCCGTGGGCTGGTCCTGCTCGTCACGATGGCACTGCTGGCGGCCGCGGCATACGTCGGGCTGTCGGTCGTCCGTCCGATGTTCAGTGGCTCGACGAACGACTATGCCGGGCCGGGCACCGACCCGGTCACCTTCACCGTCAACAGCGGTGACACCGGCCGCACCATGGGCGCCAACCTGGAGAAGGCCGGAGTCGTCAAGACCGCCAAGTCCTTCGTCGACGCCTTCTCCGCTGAGCCCAAGTCCGCCGCGATCCAACCGGGTGACTATGCGCTGAAGAAGGAGATGAAGGCCGTCGACGTCCTGGCCGTCCTGGTCGACCCGAAGAACCGTCAAGTGCCCAAGGTGACGATCCGTGAGGGGCTCTGGGCCACCGAGATCTACGCGGCCTTGGCCAAGGCCACCGGCAAGCCGATCAGTGACTACGAGGCAGCCGCCAAGGATGCGGCGTCGCTGGGGTTGCCTGCCGACGCCAAGGGCAACCTCGAGGGCTACCTCTTCCCGGCGACCTACGAGTTCTCCAGTAAGAACAGCGCGGCCGAGCAACTGCGCACCATGGTCGCCAAGGCCGTGAGCGAGCTGGCCAAGCTCGGCGTCACCGCCCAGCAAGCCCCCCGGGTGCTCACCATTGCGAGCATCGTTGAAGCTGAGGCGAGCCGAGCCGATGACCGACCCAAGGTCGCACGCGTTATCGAAAACCGGCTCACGGCCGGGATGCGGCTGCAGTTGGACTCGACGGTCAGCTATGGGGTCAAGCGTCGGGCGATCACGACGACGGACGCCGAGCGGGCCGATCCCAACACCTGGAATACCTACGTCAATGACGGCCTGCCGAGCGGGCCGATCAGCAACCCAGGGGTGGCGTCGATCCAGGCGGCGCTCAACCCGGCCGCCGGCAACTGGCTGTTCTTCGTGGCCGTCAACCCGGAATTCGGGGAGACCAAGTTCACCGCCTCCCAGGCTGAGCACGACCGAAACGTCGCCGAGTTCCAGGCGTGGTGCCAGAAGCCGGAGAACCAGGGCAAGTGCAGCCGGTAACGCCTCATCGGGCGGGGGTGTGCGGCAAGCCGATCGCGCACTCCCTGTCCCCGGTGCTGCACCGGACGGCATACCGGGCTTTGGGGCTGGACGACTGGAGCTATGACCGGGCCGAGGTCGACGAGTCATCCTTCCTCGACCACGTCGCCGGGTTGGACGCGTCCTGGCGTGGGCTCTCGCTCACCATGCCGCTCAAGGAGATCGCCGTCCAGGTCTGCCGGCAGGTGAGCGACCTGGCTCGCATCGTCGGAGCGATCAACACGCTGGTCCGCCGGGATGACGGCTCCTGGTCCGGTGACAACACCGACGTCCCCGGCATCGTCGCGGCGCTCACCGAGGCAGGCTTGCAGGGCGGCAGCCCCGGCAGACGTCGCGCTGTCATCGTGGGTTCCGGTGCAACCGCGCGCTCGGCGCTGGCCGCGCTCGCCGAACTCGCCGTGACCGAGGCTGTCCTGCTCGTGCGCAACGAGATCCGCGCGGAAACCCGACTTGTGGGGCAACGCCTCGGGATCGCGCTGCAAGCCGCACCGCTCACCGCCCTGGCCGACCCCGTCGACATCGTCATCGGGACCGTGCCGGCGCAGGCCTATCCGGCCGACTTCCAGCTCGCGCCGAGCGCCACCGTCGACGCGGTCGTGCTGGACTGCGTCTACGGCGCCGGCCCCAGCCCGCTTCTTGCCGCGGCGGTCCTTGCCGGAAGTGTTGCCGTGCCCGGCACCGAGATGCTGCTGCACCAAGCCGCCGTCCAAGTCCGGATGATGACCGGCTGCCAACCTCCGGTGGCCGAGATGCGCGCCGCGCTGCACGCGGCCGTCCAGGGCCAGTAAGGCCGTGCACGGGCCCGCCTGGCTGGTCGTCTGCGCCACCGCCCTCGGGTATGCCGTGGGGTCACTGCTCGCGCGCCGGCTCGCGGCTGCTGCCTATCGGATCGTCGAAGAGGAAACCCATCCGCTACCCGGCCGGCTCTGGGTGGTGCCCGTCGCGGTGGCAGGCGCCTGGGGGTTGCTGGCCTGGGCGATTGGCGGACGGGCCAGCGGCCTGGAGCTGCCGGCATACCTGTTCCTGGGGACGGTGGGCGTCGCGCTGGCGCGCATCGACGCGGACGTCCACCGGTTGCCACAGGGCTTGACCCATCCCACCGCCTGGCTCGTGCCGGGCCTGCTGGCCGTCTCGTCGCTGGCGACCGGACGCTGGTCCGCGCTGGGCTGGGCGCTGGTCATCGGCGCGCTCGTCGGACTCGGGATGCTCGTGCTGGCGTTCCTGCCCGGTGGCGGGTTCGGTGCCGGCGACGCGCTCCTCGGCGCGATCCTCGGGGTGGCGCTGGGACATCTGCAGCCGTGGCTGCCGGCTGCCGGCCTGCTCCTGGCCGGTGTGCTCGCCGGCGCTTGGACAACCGTCCAGCTGGTGCGGCGACGGGTCACACTGCGCAGTCACATCGCTTTCGGGCCGTTCCTGCTGCTCGGGGCACTGCTGGCGGTGCTGACCTGGAGTGCAGGCTGACCTCTGGCGCCGGACGTCTTGCCATGCGGTGTCCGCGCGGGCCGGGCGCAGCGAGCGTGGGAAGATTCGGGCATGTTGCGCTGGCTCACCGCAGGGGAATCACACGGACCCGCGCTCGTGGCGATCATGGAGGGCCTGCCCGCAGGTGTCGAGGTCACGTCCGCCGATCTGGGGGCCGCACTGGCGCGGCGCCGCCTCGGGTTCGGCCGTGGAGCTCGGATGGCGTTCGAGCGCGACGAGGTCGAGTTCCTCGGCGGAGTGCGGCACGGGCGCAGCCTCGGATCGCCGATTGCGATCCGGATCGGCAACTCCGAGTGGCCCAAGTGGCAGACCGTGATGAGTCCCGACCCGGTCGACCCTGCCGCGTACGCCGCCGCCGACGATGTCAACGCCGAGAAGGAGATCGCCCGTAACAAGCCGCTCACCCGGCCGCGTCCCGGGCACGCCGACCTGGCCGGCATGCAGAAGTACGGGTTCGAGGACGCCCGGCCCGTGCTGGAGCGAGCCTCCGCCCGGGAGACCGCGGCCCGGGTGGCCCTGGGGGAGGTGGCGGCGCGCTTCCTCGAACAGGCCTATGGCATCCGGCTCGTCTCCCACACAGTGGCCATCGGCGCGGCTGCCGTGACCGGCGATTCCTCAGCCCCCGGCGGTGCCAATCTGCCCACTCCTGACGACGTCGACCGCCTCGACGCCGACCCGGTGCGCACGCTCGATGCGGCGGGGTCCTCGGCGATGGTCGCCGAGGTGGAGGCCGCTCGCCGTGCAGGCGACACCCTGGGTGGTGTCGTCGAGGTGCTCGCCTACGGCCTCCCGCCGGGACTGGGCTCGCATGTCCACTGGGACCGTCGGCTCGACGCCCGGCTGGGCGCGGCGCTGATGGGGATCCAGGCGATCAAGGGGGTCGAGGTCGGTGACGGTTTCGAGACCGCCCGGCGGCGCGGTTCGGCCGCCCACGACGAGATGGAGCGCGACTCCGACGGCACCATCCGGCGCCGCTCCGGCCGCGCGGGCGGCACCGAGGGCGGCATGTCGACCGGCCAGGTGCTGCGGGTCCGGGCCGCGATGAAACCCATCTCGACCGTGCCCCGTGCCCTGGACACCGTCGATGTCGCCGGGGATGAGCCCGCCAAGGCCATCCACCAGCGCAGCGATGTGTGCGCGGTGCCCGCGGCAGGCGTCGTCGCCGAGGCCATGGTCGCCCTCGTGCTCGCCGAGGCCTGCCTGGAGAAGTTCGGCGGCGACAGCGTCACCGAGACGGCACGCAACCACACGACATACCTGCAGGCTGTTCCCGAGCGGATGCGCTCGTGGTGAGCGCACCGGCCCGGCCGGTCGTGGTCCTGGTCGGTCCTCCCGGGTCGGGGAAGACCACCTCGGGGGCCGCGCTCGCTGCCCGGCTCGGCGTGCCGCTGCACGACACCGACGCGGCGATTGTCGCGGCGACCGGCCGCACCATCTCGGACATCTTCCTCGAGGACGGTGAGCCGGCCTTCCGCGCGTTGGAGCGCGACGAGGTGGCGCGGGCGTTGCGCGCACACAGCGGTGTGGTCGCGCTCGGCGGTGGCGCGGTGATGGATCCGGCGACCGAGGCGGCACTTGTGGGCCATCGCGTGGTCTTCCTCGATGTCGGGATCGCCGATGCGGCGCGCCGGGTCGGATTCGACCGGTCCCGGCCGCTCTTGGCGGTCAATCCGCGCGCGTCCTGGGTCGCGATGATGGCTCAACGCCGCCCGACCTACGAGCGGGTGGCCACCTGGCGGGTCGATACCGCAGGCCGCACGCCGCAGGACGTCGCCGCCGAGATTGCGGCGCTGCTGGAGCGGGCGACATGACCGCGCGCATCGAGGTCGGGGATGGCTCGCCGGCCTCCCCCCGGTATGCCGTGCTCGTGGGTCGCGGGCTGTTCACCGACGGCGCCGCAGCCGTCCATAGCCTGCTGCCGCCCGGCGTGGCGCGAGTGCTCATTGTCCACCCGCAGTCGATGGAGCAGCGGGCCGCGCCGTTGGCCGCAGGCTTGCGGGACCGCGCCGTCATCGTCCACCAGGCGCTCGTGCCCGACGCGGAGGCGGCCAAGACCTCGACGGTGGCGGCGCAGCTGTGGCAGCAGCTCGGACTGGCCGGTTTCACCCGCAGTGACGCGATCATCGGGTTGGGCGGTGGCACGGTCACCGACCTGGCCGGATTCGTCGCCGCCACGTGGCTACGGGGGGTGGCGGTGGTCGCGCTCCCGACCACTCTGCTGGCGATGGTCGATGCGGCCGTCGGCGGCAAGACCGGCATCAACACCACCGAGGGCAAGAACCTCGTCGGGGCCTTCCACCCGCCGGTCGGGGTGATCTGCGATCTGGACACGCTCACCACGCTGCCCCGTGCCGATCTGGTGGCCGGGATGGCCGAGGTCATCAAGCATGGCTTCATCCGTGACCAGCGCACCCTCAATCTCATCGCCGCCGATCCGCAGGCCGCCTGCGATCCCACCGGGCAGGTGCTGGCCGAGCTGGTCCAACGCTCGATCGAGGTCAAGGCGGCCGTGGTCACCGAGGACCTGCGCGAGTCGGGGCTACGCGAGATCCTCAACTACGGCCATACCTTCGGTCACGCGATCGAGCAGGTCGAGGACTACCGCTGGCGGCACGGCGAGGCAGTGTCGGTGGGCATGGTCTACGCCGCCGAATTAGCTTGTTTGGCAGGGCTGTTGAGCGAGAACGAGGTTCAGCAGCACCGGCGCATCCTCACCGCCGTCGGGCTGCCCACGGCATACCCGATCGCCCCCGGGGTCGATCGGGAGGCGCGCTGGGAAGCCCTGGCCACCGCGATGGGGCGCGACAAGAAGGCGCGCGGGAGCACCCTGCGGTTCGTCGTGCTCAGTGGCTTGGGGCGACCCCGGCGCCTGGCCGGACCGAGCGAGGACCTGCTGCGCGCGGCGTTCGACCGGGTGAGCTGACTTTCAACCAAGCCGGCGCTGTTCGGTGCATCGGGGCCACCGTCCGTGCGCGGTAGACTCGACCCGAATCCCACCAGGCCTTCGACGGGTGCTGCGCGCCCGGCATACCAGCGAGCAAGAAAGCGACACCCCCGTGGCAACCACCAATGACCTCAAGAACGGACTCGTTCTCAACATCGACGGGCAGCTGTGGACCGTCATCGAGTTCCAGCACGTCAAGCCGGGCAAGGGCCCCGCGTTCGTGCGCACCAAGCTGAAGAACGTCATGTCGGGCAAGGTCGTCGACAAGACCTTCAATGCCGGGGTCAAGGTCGAGACCTCCAATGTCGACAAGCGCACCATGCAGTACCTCTACAAGGACGGGTCGGACTTCGTCTTCATGGACACCGACACCTACGACCAGCTGCACGTCTCCGACACGGTCGTCGGCACCGCCGCCAACTACCTGTTGGAGAACCAGAACGCCATCGTGGCGACCCACGAGGGTGTGCCGCTCTACATCGAGCTGCCGGCTTCAGTCGTCCTGGTCATCTCGCACACCGAGCCGGGCCTGCAGGGCGACCGGTCGACCGGTGGCACCAAGCCCGCCACCTTGGAGACCGGCGCGTTGATCCAGGTCCCGCTCTTCCTCGAGACCGGCACCAGGGTCAAGGTCGACACCCGCGACGGCTCCTACCTCGGCCGGGTCAACTGACCCTGAGCTCGGACTGACCGCTCCGCGGTCGCCGCGCCATCCCACCTCGACCGAACGGCATACCCCATGGGTGCACGCACCAAGTCACGCAAGCGCGCGCTGGACATCCTCTTCGAGGCCGACCAGCGCGGCGTCAACGTGCAGGGACTGCTGCTCGAACGGCTCGCCCGTCCGATGGCTCAGACCGCGCTGCCCGAGTATGCCGTGACGCTCGTCGAGGGGGTCGTGCGCACCTGGTCGGAGATCAACGATCTGCTTGCGACCTATTCGCAGGGCTGGACGGTCGAGCGGATGCCGGCCGTGGACCGGGCGATCCTTCGCCTGGCCACCTGGGAACTCGTGCACAGTGACGAGGTGCCCGAGGCGGTGGCGATCTCCGAGGCGGTCGCCCTGGCCAAGGAGCTGTCCACGGACGACTCACCGGCGTTCATCAACGGGCTGCTGGGCCGGATCGCCGAGATCCGCCACACCCTCTGAGTGCCGGAATGACTGAGGCATCCGCAGCAACCGGCCCACGTGGGGAGCGACCGGCATACCCGGTGTTGCTGCACACCGCCATCGACGCGCGGGACTGTCGCCGGTTGGCGGAGTTCTATCGCGAGCTGCTCGGGCTGCGCTATCGGCCCGGGGACGAGCCACCCACTGATGGCAACCCCGATGACCCCGACTGGCTGGTGCTGTTGGACGCCGACCGGGCCCGGGTGATGGCGATCCAGCGCAAGGCCGACACGCGCGCAGCGACCTGGCCGTCCGAGCAGGTGCCCATGCAGATGCACCTGGACTTCACTGTGGCGTCGATCGACGCGCTGGAGCAGCATCGCCGCCGCGCCGAGCATCTGGGCGCCCGGCTCCTGCACGACCGTTCGGGGGATGCCGGGGAACCCCTGTATGTCCTGGCCGATCCTGCCGGGCACCCGTTCTGCCTGCTCGTCCAGTCGGACTAGCCAGTCGGGTCGGCCGGCGCGGCTGCTAGCGAATGAGCCCGCCGAGCAGCCCACCCGCGCCGCTGCCACCAGAACCGGTCGCGGCCTGGTGGCCGCCGTCGACGACCGATTCGCTGGGCTGCACCAGGACGTACCCCTGGCCACCGAAGGCCATCTGGAAGGTCTCGCCCGTGCCGCCGCGCAACATGGACCCGAGGCCACCGGTGTCCACCCGGATGTCCATGGACACCCCACTGGTCCACAACACGACCGCCTGTGCGTCGGCGAAGGTCGGGGCGCCCGAGACGTCGAGCGCGACGGGGTCGCCCTTGGTCGTCACGGCTACATAGCCGGTGCCCCGCAGGGCGACGTTGTACATCCCACCGGCCATCATCCCGCCGCGAGCCTGCAGCCGGTGAATGTCCCACTCGACCGACCCGGAGAAGGCCAGCACGTTGTTGCCGTTGACCGAGACCATGTCGTTCTCGAGGTAGAACAGCTGGATCTCGCTGGCCGTGTCGGCGACAAACAGCTCACCCGACCCGGTGCAGCGCATCACCTTGACACCCTCGCCGGTCACGGCGGACTTGAGCATCTTGTTCAGGCCACCCGAACCCGTGTTCTCGAAGCGCACATCGCCCTGGTAGGCCACCATCGATCCGGTGCGTGCCCACACCGGGCCATAGGCCATCGAGATCTTGAGCATCTTCTTGTTCTGCAGCACGAAGGGATCGGCCGACGGGTTCTCCTGGTATTCGGTGAACAGCGTGCCGTGAATGGCCATCAGGCAGTCCTTCCGGGGGAGAGCGATCCAGGGCCCCCACGGTCGAGGGCCACCACTGACGCTAGTCCTCAGGGCGGACTCCTGACGGCGTTTTGCCCCGAAAATGCCGGCTCAGGGGCCACGATGGGAGCTGCATCCCCGCACCCGCTGCGTCGCGATGCGCTCCACATCGAAAGGTCATGACATGGGATTCCTCGACAAGGCCCGCGCCGCGGCGACCGAGCTTGCGGCCAAGGCGGATGAAGCGTTGAACACCGCCGGTGTCGCGGGGCCAGCTGCTGCGGCCAAAGCGGTCGATCGTCACTTCCGGGACCTCGGCGTGCTGGCCTATCTCCAGGCCACCGGGCGTCCAGCCGACGAGTCAGAGCACGCGCGGCTCATGGCGGCGTTGCAGGGTTTCGAGACCCAGGGCGCCATCCCGAGCTTCGCGCTGCAGACCGCCCCGCCCCCGCCTCCCGGCGCGGTCGCTGGGGGGTATGCCGCCCCGCCACCGCCGTCCGGTTACGGCGCCCCGGCGCCTCCCGCGGCACCACCGCCACCACCTCCAGGAGCGGCAGCTGCCGGGTATTCCGCCGCGGCGCCGTCGCCGGCATACCCTCCTGCCGGTATGCCGTCGACAGAGCCGAGTGCCCCACCGCCACCACCCCCGCCGCCAGGCTGGGGGACGACTCCGTAGTTCACGGTGGCGTGGAGTCAGTTCACGGTGGCGTGGCGTCGGACCCACGTCACAGCGCGCAGAGGGTCTCCCATTCGCGGGTCATCGCAGCGAACAGATCCTCGATGTCGGGCACGATCTCGGCGCAGGCACTGACCCCGACGTCGAGGCGGCCCTGGTAGCCCTGGACGGTGACGTTGACGCCCATTCCTTCACCGATCGGGGGGAACGGATAGACGGCGGTCACCCGATGGGCGCCGACCCCGAACAGGTCGGCGCCCATCGGGACGTTCGAGATGACCGTGTTGAAGGGCAGGTGGACGTAGTCGGGCAACCGCAGTGCCGTCGCCAGAGTGCTGCCCGGGGAGAGCACGGGGGCGAAGGCCCGGAACACCACGGCCAGGGCCTCTTCACTCATCGCGGGGTGGGTTTTGGCGACGGCCATCGACTCCCGGGCCGCCACGACGCGCTCGGCCGGATCGGCGACATCGGTGGGCAGGGTGCACAGGGTGAGCGCAATCCGGTTGGCGCCGGATTGGTCGACGGCGAGATGGCGCACCGAGATCGGCACCATGGCGACCAGCGGCGCGGTGGGCAGGGCGTCGCGCTCCAGCAGCCAGGACCGCAGACCCGCAGCAGCCGCGGCATGCAGCAGGTCGTTGACGGTCGCTGCGAGCTTGGCGCGGGCCGGTTTGCTGGCCTGGAGGTCCCAGGTGCCGAAGGCCCACGAGCGGCGACCGCTCACGGGCTTGTTGAGGATGGTTGCCGGGGCTCCGGGCCAGCCGGAGAAGTCGACGGCCCGGGTCAGGCCGCTCGGGTCGGTGACGCTCTGGCGCATTGCCGAGACGCCGGCCTCGACCGACCAGCTCATCAGGCCGAGTGCGCCCCGGGTGAGCAGTGCCGGGAGCGAGGGTGCGGGCTCGGGATCCCACGCGAGTGGGTCGGCGTCACGGTCCTGCCCGACTTCGTCGCCGATCCCGAGCAGGGCGTGCAGGATGTCGCGCATGCGCGATCCGTCGGCGATCGCGTGGTGCACCTTGGTGACGACCGCGCAGCTGCCGTCGGCGGCGGTGACCAGGTGGGCCTCCCAGAGCGGACGGGACCGGTCCAGCGGCCCCATGGCAATGCGAGCGACCGCAGCTGCCATGCCTCCCGCGCCGGCGCGGTCCTCGAAGACGTGATGGCGCACGTCGAACTCGGTGTCATCGACCCACCAGGGCCGGTCCACCCCGAAGGGCAGTTGCCGCAGCCGGCGCCGCAGTTCCGGCAGGCGGCCGACTCGGGTGCGCACCTGGGCGAGCAGCTCGCTGAAGGTCACCGGGCCGTCCAGCGGCAACATGAGGCAGACGTGCCCGACCGTGCGGGGTCCGTCCAAGGCCAGGTATGCCGCGTCGAGGGGTCGCAGTTGTTCGGCCTGCATGTGCCCACCTCCGTCCGCTGATGCTGCTGTGACCGGCAGCCCGAGGCAACCACACGGCATACCGGCGATTGGCGGGCCCGAGGTGACCCTAGACCGCAATCGGGCGCGGCGTCACGGGTCAGAGGTCACCCGAGCGCGCACAGCCGCTCGTAGGACGCCACCATCGCGTCGACGACCTCCTGAACGTCGGGCATGAGCTGCGCGCAGCTGGTGACCCCGATGTCGAGGTGGCCGCGGTAACCCTGCGTCGTGACGAACACGCCCTGGCCGTTGGACAGGGGCGAGAGCGGGTGGACGTGGGTGACCTCGACGTCGGCGATTTCGTAGCGGTCGGTGCCCATGCTCACGTTGGAAATGACCAGGTTGGTGCCGGTCGGCACGTAGTCCATGATCCGCCACTGGACGGCGAGGTCTGCGGCATACCGGGTGAGCGGGGAGGTCGACGCCGAGGACATCCGCGCGGTGAGGTCCATGACCGTCTCGGTGAACAACGGGGTGTCCTTGGCCTGACGCATCGCGGCATGGATGGTGCGTAGCCGGGCGACCGGATCGGTGACATGCGTCGGCAAGGTGCTCACCCCCATCTCGATGCGGTTGAGCGCCCCCGGATCGGGGCTGGTGCCGGCGGCCACCTTGGGCACGAGCACGACCAGGGAAGTGGCCGGCAGCGCGCGGCGGGCGAGCATCCAATCGCGCAGTGCCTCGGCGACCATGGCATGCAGGAGATCGTTGAGGGTGACCCCGAGGCGCCGCCGCACCGCCTGGCTGGCGCCGATCGGGACCGAGGCCACGCCCCAGGCCCGGTCGGAGCTGAGGGTCTTGTTGAACGGCGTGACCGGCGCGCTCTGGGTCGAGGTGGTCGTGAGGTTCTGCCACGCCTGTTGGCCGACGGTGCCGGCGATCGAACCCGCCGCGGCGAAGGTGTTACGCCACATCCATTCGATCGACTCCGTCGCGCTGCGGCGCAGCAGTTCGGCGTCAGCGGGGGCGGCGGTCGCCACCCATGGGTCGCCCTGCGGGGCCGGGTGCGAGTGGGCGTCGAAGAGCGTGCGCAGCACGTGCAGGAACTGGGTGCCGTCGGCCATGGCGTGGTGGATGGTGACGCAGACGAACGCCCGCCGCGATCCGGTGCGTCCCGCCCGCACCAGGTCGATCCGCCACAGCGGTCGGGTGCGGTCCAGCGGCTGCATCAGCACTCGGGCTGCGGCCTCGCGCACGGCCGGCGGGATGTGGCCGCTCGTGCCGGAGGGGTCGGCCGGGTCGGCCGGGTCCCCGGGGAGGGCGTTGGGCAGACGGTGCTCGGCCACGTGCTGACCGAGGTCGAACGCCGCATCGTCGACCCACCACGGGCGGTCCAGGCCCCACGCGACCTCGTGCAACACCCGCCGCAGTTCGGGCAGAAGGGGGAGCCGATCCTGGATGTGCGCACGCAGCGCCGGCAAGGTGAGATCACCCGCGAGCGACAGCACGAGGGTGACATTGCCGGTCGTGTTCGACGCGTCCATCGACAGATATCCGGCGTCGACGGGGGCGACATGCACTGGCTCCACAGTGGCTCCTTCAGCGGCATTGCAGAACGAAGAGTCGGGTATTGAGCCCCGACTGTAGCGGCGTGACATGAACCACGGCGCCCGACACCTGGACGCGGTCCAGTGCACCGCACCGCCGGGAGTAGGGTGGCCGGGAAGTCGACGTCCTTTAACCACCGTCCCGTGAGGCGGGGAAGGAGGTCCGTGTGGGCAGCAGCGCAACGCCGCCACCCCCGGCCGCACGTGTGGTCCTGAGTTCCGGTGACATTTCCCGGGCTTTGCGCCGAGTGGCTCACGAGATCCTCGAACGCAACAAAGGTCCCGCCGACCTCGTCCTGCTGGGCATCCCCTCCCGTGGCGTGCCGCTCGCTCAGCGGCTGGCCGCCGTCTTGCGCGAGGTCGAAGGCGTCGACATCCCAGTGGGGACGCTCGACGTGACGATGTTCCGCGACGACCTGCGCCGTCAGCCCACTCGCGCCCCCGGCCGCACGGTCGTGCCCGCGGGTGGCATCGACGACAAGGTCGTCGTCCTCGTCGACGACGTGCTCTACTCCGGCCGCACCATCCGGGCCGCGCTGGAGGCCATCAACGACCTGGGACGTCCGCGCGCAGTCCGCCTCGCCGTCCTGGTCGACCGCGGGCACCGCGAACTGCCCATCCGGGCCGACTACGTCGGCAAGAACCTGCCCACCTCCTCCTCCGAGCGGGTGCATGTCGCGCTCGCCGAGTCCGACGGTGGCGTGGAAGAAGTGCGCATCTCGGGGGGCGACCGGTGATCGGCAAACATCTCCTGTCCAGTGCCGATCTGGACCGCGAAGACATCGAGACGATCCTCGCCACCGCGGCCTCGATGCATGACGTGCAGCGCCGCGAGGTCAAGAAGCTGCCGACGCTGCGCGGCCGCACCGTGATCAACCTCTTCTTCGAGGACTCGACCCGCACCCGCAGCTCCTTCGAGATCGCGGGCAAGTGGATGTCGGCCGACACGATCAACATCTCGGCGAAGGGTTCCTCGACGTCCAAGGGTGAGTCGCTGCGCGACACCGTGAAGACCATCGCCGCGATGTCGGTCGACGCTCTGGTCATCCGGCACAACGCCTCGGGCGCCTGTCAGCAGGTCTCGCAGTGGGTCGATGCCAGCGTCATCAACGCCGGCGACGGCACTCACGAGCATCCCACCCAGGCCTTGCTCGACGCCTACACCTTGCGCCACCGGCTCGGCGACCTGACCGACCGGCACGTCGTCATCGTCGGTGACCTCGCGCATTCCCGGGTCTTCCGCTCGAACGTCATCACCCTGGCCACTCTCGGCGCGCGAGTCACCGTCGTCGCCCCGCCCACCCTCATGCCCAGCGGCATCGGCGCCTGGGCGGCGCGCGACGGCTTCGCGACGAGCTGGGACCTCGACGAGGTCCTGTATGCCGGGCAGGCCCCGGACGCGGTGATGATGCTGCGGGTCCAGAAGGAGCGGATGAGTGGCGGCTTCTTCCCGACCGCGCGGGAATACACCGTGGGTTACGGGCTCACCGCCGAACGCTTGGAGCGCCTGTATGCCGTGGCTCCCGAGATCCCGATCCTGCATCCCGGCCCGATGAACCGTGGTCTGGAGATCGCTGCCGAAGCCGCCGATGCGGGCAGCTCGGCGATCCTCGACCAGGTGTCGGCCGGGGTGGCGGTCCGGATGGCGGTCCTCTACCACCTGCTGGCTGGCGACCACGGGGACCACAGATGACGGCGACCGCGGGTGGCCCCCAGGCCGGGGCCGCGTGTGGCTTCTGCGGACGCGGTCCGGAGCAGGTGACCCGGCTCATCGCGGGGCAGGCCAGCTGGATCTGCGCCGACTGCGTGCGGGTGTGTTCGCAGGTGTTGGCCGATGTCGAGTCGCGTGCCGATTCCGCGACCGAACCGACCGGGCCCGATGTGCCGGCCCAGACGGAGACGTCGGCCGAGCCACGGACACCGACCGAGGCACGGACGCCGCCCGAGGCACGTCCGTCGACCGAGGCGGCCGCCGGGACCGTGGCCGCAGACCCGGTGATGGCAGCGATCACATCGGCTCAGACGCTGGCGGTCGCCGGCGAGCGGGTGGCCGCCCGGGCTGCCTTCGAACAGCTCTGGGAGCAGGTCGGCCCAGACGGTGACCCGCTTCATGTCGTCTCGATCGGGCACTACCTCGCAGACCTGCAGGAGGACCCCGCCGAGGAGCTCCGATGGGACCTGCTGGCTCTCGCCGCAGCGGATTCGCTCACCGACTCGCGCGCACAGCGCTACCACGCGTCCCTGCCGGTGCGCGGCTTCTACCCCTCGCTGCATCTCAACGTGGCGGCCGACTATCACCGACTGAATCGTGATGCCGAGGCCCGACGACATGTGGAGTCGGCCGCCGCCGCCCTCGCGGACGCCAGGCTCGGACCCGATGGCTACGGGGGCATGATCCGCGACGGCATCGAACGCCTGCGCGCTGAACTGGGGGAGAAGGACCATGACTGACGTGCTCATCCGGGGCGCCCGCCTGCTCGGGCAGTCCGGCGCCGACCTCCTCGTGCGAGGCGGCGTCATCGCCGAGATCGGTTCTCTCGCAACATCATCGGACGTCGCTTTAATCGACGCCGACGGCCTGGTGCTGTTGCCGGGGCTGGTCGACCTGCACACGCACCTGCGTGAACCAGGCCGCGAGGACGCCGAAACCGTCGCGACCGGCTCGGCCGCTGCTGCGGCCGGGGGGTTCACGGCGGTCCTGGCCATGGCCAACACCTCGCCGGTCACCGACACCGCCGAGGCTGCCGAGCGAGTGCTCGACTTGGGCCGGTCTGCGGGTTTGGTCGACGTCGTGCCGGTCGGGGCGGTGAGCAAGGGGTTGGACGGCGTTGAGCTCGCCGAGATCGGCCTCATGGCCCGGTCCCGCGCGGGCGTGCGGGTGTTCTCCGACGACGGTCGCTGCGTGGCCGACGCCCGGCTGATGCGCCGGGCCCTTGACTATGTCAAGGCGTTCGGCGGGGTCATCTCCCAGCACTCGCAAGACCCCCGCCTGGCCGATGGTCAAGCCTGCTGCCACGAGGGTGAGTGGTCCGGACGGCTGGGGCTGCCCGGCTGGCCCGGGGTCGCCGAGGACGTCATCGTCGCGCGCGATGTCATGCTCGCCCGGCATACCGGATCTCGGGTCCATGTCGCCCACGTCTCCACGGCCGGATCGGTGGAGGTGCTGCGCTGGGCCAAGTCGCGGGGCATCGCCGTGACCGCCGAAGTGACGCCCCACCACCTGGCCCTGGGCACCGAATTGCTCGCGGGATACGACCCGGTTTTCAAGGTCAATCCGCCGCTGCGGCCGACCGAGGACCAGGAGGCGATCCGCGAGGCACTCCTGGACGGCACCATCGACGCGGTCGCCACCGACCACGCCCCGCACGCCCGGCACGACAAGGAACACGCCTTCCCCGATGCGGCGTTCGGCATGCTCGGGCTGGAAACCGCGCTCGGAGTCGTCGCCGACCTGCTCGTGCGCCCAGGGCTGCTGACCTGGAGCGACCTCGCCGACCGGATGGCGACCGCACCGGCCCGGATCGCCGGCCTGAGTGGTCAGGGCCGGCCGCTTGCGGTGGGGGAGCCGGCCAACCTCGTCCTCGTTGACCCCGACGCGTCCTGGACCGTCGAGCGCGATGCCTCGCGCTCCCGGTCTCGCAACAACCCGTGGCACGGCCGCACGGTCCACACGAAGGTCGAGGCGACCTTCCTGCGTGGGGTGTGCACGGCATACCGCGGTCGGGTGGCACCTGCTGGTGGTGCCCTGTCTCTCGAGGAGCTTTCGTGACATCCCTGCTCACCCAGCGCGACCCGGCCGTCCTCGTCCTGGAAGACGGGCGCAGCTTCGCCGGACGAGCCTATGGCGCACTCGGGCAGACCGTGGGGGAGGCGGTCTTCTCGACCGGGATGACCGGCTACCAGGAGACCCTCACCGACCCCAGCTACCACCGTCAGGTCGTCGTCATGACGGCGCCCCATGTCGGCAACACCGGCTGGAACGCCGAGGACGACGAGTCCCGGCGGATCTGGGTCGCCGGGTATGCCGTCCGCGAGGCCGGGCTGCGCCCCTCCAACTGGCGCTCCCGCGGCTCCCTGGAGGCGCAATTGGTCGAGCAGGGGGTCGTGGGGATCTGTGACATCGACACTCGGGCGTTGACCCGGCACCTGCGTGAGCGCGGGGCGATGCGGGTGGGGATCTTCAGTGGACCCGCGGCCGACGCTCGGCCTGAGCAGTTGCTCGAGCGGGTCCACGCAGCCCCCCAGATGGCGGGAGCCGACCTGGCCCGAGAGGTGAGCACCGACACGGCATACGTCGTTCCGGCGGTGGGGGAGCGGCGCTTCGTCGTGGCGGCCATCGACCTGGGCATCAAGGGGATGACCCCTGCGCTCATGGCCAAGGAGGGCATCGAGGTCCACGTTCTGCCGGCCGACGCCACTCTGGAGGACGTCCTCGCAGTCGGCGCGAGCGTCGGGCAATCGGCGCCGGACGGGGTGTTCTTCTCCAACGGCCCGGGTGACCCCGCGACGGCTGATGTCTCCGTGTTGCAGGCGGTGCTCACGCGCCGGATCCCCTTCTTCGGGATCTGTTTCGGCAACCAGTTGCTCGGTCGGGCGCTCGGATTCGGCACGTACAAGCTGAAATACGGCCATCGGGGGATCAACCAGCCGGTGCTGGACCGCACCACCGGCACCGTGGAGGTCACCGCGCACAACCATGGGTTCGCCGTCGATGCGCCGACCAAGCACGACTCCCAGACGCCCTACGGACGGGTGCGGGTCAGCCACATCTGCCTCAATGACGACGTCGTCGAGGGTCTGGAATGCCTCGACATCCCGGCGTTCTCGGTGCAGTACCACCCAGAGGCCGCCGCCGGACCCCACGACGCGGCATACCTGTTCCACCGGTTCACCGACCTCATGCAGCGGCATCGCACTACCGGAGCACCCGCACCAGACACACGGCCCGACGGCCCGCACGCCACAACCGAGGAAGGCGGGCACTGATGCCCAAGCGCGAGGACATCACCAGCGTCCTGGTGATCGGCTCCGGACCGATCGTCATCGGGCAGGCATGCGAGTTCGACTACTCCGGCACCCAGGCCTGCCGCGTGCTGCGCGAGGAGGGCATCCGGGTCATCCTCGTCAACTCCAACCCGGCGACGATCATGACCGACCCGGAGTTCGCCGACGCCACCTACATCGAACCGATCACTCCCGAGGTCGTCGAGGCGATCATCGCCAAGGAACGTCCAGATGCTGTGCTCGCGACCCTCGGCGGGCAGACCGCGCTCAACTGCGCGATGGCCCTGCACGAGCGCGGGGTGCTGGAGAAGTACTCCTGTCCGCTCATCGGTGCCAACGTCCAGGCCATCCAGCTCGGCGAGGACCGCGAGAAGTTCAAGGGCGTGGTGGCGCGCTGCGGGGCCGAGTCGGCGCGCTCGCTCATCTGTCACACCATGGACGAATGTCTCGCTGCCGCAGCGGAGTTGAACTATCCGGTCGTCGTCCGCCCGTCTTTCACCATGGGTGGTCTCGGGTCTGGGTTTGCCTATGACGAGGCCGACCTGCGCCGCATCGCGGGGGCCGGGCTGCAGTACTCCCCGGTGACCGAGGTGCTCCTCGAGGAGTCGATCATCGGCTGGAAGGAATACGAGCTCGAGGTGATGCGCGACCACGCCGACAACGTCGTGGTCGTCTGCTCGATCGAGAATGTCGACCCGATGGGGGTGCACACCGGCGACTCGATCACCGTCGCGCCGGCCCTCACCCTCACAGACCGGGAGTATCAGCGACTGCGGGACATCGGCATCGCCGTCATCCGCGAGGTGGGCGTCGACACCGGCGGTTGCAACATCCAGTTCGCGGTCAACCCGCGCGACGGCCGGGTCATCGTCATCGAGATGAACCCGCGGGTGTCCCGCTCGTCGGCGCTGGCCTCCAAGGCCACCGGGTTCCCCATCGCCAAGATCGCCGCGAAGATGGCCATCGGCTACACCCTCGACGAGGTGCCCAACGACATCACCAAGAAGACCCCGGCGTCCTTCGAGCCGACCCTCGACTATGTCGTGGTCAAGGTGCCCCGCTTCGCGTTCGAGAAGTTCCCCGCGGCCGATCCCACCCTCACGACGACGATGAAGTCGGTCGGCGAGGCGATGTCCCTCGGGCGCAACTTCACCGAGGCGCTGCAGAAGGCGCTGCGCTCGATGGAACGTAAGGAGTCGACCTTCCACTGGTCCGGGGCCGACCCGAGGCCGCAGCTGGCCGAGTTGCTCCGCGAGATCGCCCGACCGACCGACGGCCGGATCGTTCAGGTGCAGCAGGCGCTGCGCGCCGGGGCGACGGTCGAGCAGGTCCACGAAGCGACCGGTATCGACCCCTGGTTCCTCGACCAGATCGCCTTGATCAACGAGGTCGCCCAGGTCGTGCGCTCGGCCGATCGGCTGCGCCCGGATCTGCTCGCCTTGGCCAAGCGGCACGGCTTCTCCGACCGGCAGCTGGCTCAACTCCGGGGTATGCCGGAGGCCGTCGTGCGGGGGGTCCGGCACGCCCTCGGGATCCGGCCGGTCTACAAGACCGTCGACACCTGTGCGGCCGAGTTCGCAGCGCTCACGCCCTACTACTACTCCACCTATGACGAGGAGTCGGAGGTACTCCCGAGGGAGCGCCCCGCGGTCATCATCCTCGGCTCGGGTCCCAACCGGATCGGTCAGGGTGTGGAGTTCGACTACTCGTGCGTGCACGCGAGCTTCGCGCTGCGTGAGGCCGGGTTCGACACCGTCATGGTCAACTGCAACCCCGAGACCGTGTCGACCGACTACGACACCTCCAGCCGGCTCTACTTCGAGCCGCTCACCCTGGAAGACGTCCTCGAGGTCGTCGCTGCCGAGCGCGCGGCGGGACCCATCGCCGGGGTTATCGTCCAGCTGGGTGGCCAGACCCCGCTCGGGCTGGCCCAGGCGCTCAAGGACGAGGGGGTGCCGATCGTCGGCACGCCGCCGGAGGCCATCCACCTAGCCGAGGACCGAGGGGCCTTCGGTCGGGTCCTGGCCGAGGCCGGGCTGCCCGCGCCCAAGCACGGCACGGCATACAGCGTCGAGGACGCCCTGGCGGTCGCCCGCTCCATCGGCTACCCCGTGCTCGTGCGGCCGTCCTACGTGCTGGGTGGGCGGGGGATGGAGATCGTCTACGACGACGAGACCCTGGCCACCTATGTCACCCGCGCGACCATCGCCAGCCCGGAGCACCCGATCCTCGTCGACCGCTTCCTCGACGACGCGATCGAGATCGACGTCGACGTGCTCTACGACGGTGAAGAGATGTATCTGGGCGGCGTCATGGAACACATCGAGGAAGCCGGCATCCACTCCGGCGACAGTGCCTGTGCGCTTCCTCCCGCGACGCTCGGCAGCGCCGAGATCGACCGGGTGCGGCAGTCCTCGCTCAAGCTCGCCCAAGGGATCGGGGTGCGCGGGCTGATGAACGTGCAGTTCGCCCTGGCGCAAGACGTCCTCTATGTCCTGGAGGCCAACCCGCGGGCATCCCGCACGGTGCCCTTCGTCGCCAAAGCGACCGGCGTGCCGCTGAGCAAGGCCGCCTCGCGGATCATGCTGGGCACGAGCATCGCGCAGTTGCGCGCCGAGGGTGTCCTGCCTCCGGACGGCGACGGTGGCACCCTGCCGGCGCACGCCCCGATGTCGGTCAAGGAGGCGGTGCTGCCGTTCGCGCGGTTCCGCACCGCAGAAGGACAGAACGTCGACGCCCTGCTCGGCCCGGAGATGAAGTCCACCGGCGAGGTCATGGGGATCGACATCGACTTCGGTCGGGCCTTCGCCAAGAGCCAGCTCGCCGCCTACGGCGGGTTGCCCGACTCGGGCACGGTGTTCGTCTCGGTGGCCAACCGCGACAAGCGGGCCATGCTCTTCCCGGTGCGTGGCCTGGTCGACCTCGGGTTCACCATCCTGGCCACCGCGGGCACCGCAGATGTATTGCGGCGCAACGGCATACCGGTCGAAGTCGTGCGCAAGATCACTGAGCGGGCGGGGGAGCCGTCGGTCGTCGAGGACGGACGCACCATCGCCGATCGCATCCTCGATGGCGAGGTGGCCATGGTCGTCAACACGCCGACCGGGTCCAATGCCCGCGCTGACGGCTACGCGATCCGCGCCGCCGCGATCACCGCAGACGTCACCCTCATCACGACCGTCCAGGAGTTGGCGGCCGCGGTGCAGGGCATCGCCTCGATGCGGATGGCAGCGTTGCAGGTCACCTCGCTGCAACGGCACGCCATTGCGCTGGACCTGTACGCACGGAATGGGAAGCCGAGCGCGAAGCAGAGTGCTGTGGTGGCCGGGTGAGGACCTACGACGCGGTCTTCCACCACGTGCTGCGCCACATCGACCCAGAGGTCGCCCACCGGGTCTCGTTCCGTGGATTGCGGGGCCTGTATGCCGTGCCCGGCCTGGGCCGCGGGATCGGATCTCGGCTGGCTCAGCCCGACCCGAGCCTGGCGATCCGGGTGTTCGGGCGCACGGTGAGCAGCCCGCTCGGTCTGGCGGCGGGCTTCGACAAGAACGCGAAGGGCATCGACGCGTTGGCGGCACTGGGTTTCGGTTCGGTGGAGATCGGCACGGTGACCGGGCAGCCGCAGCCGGGCAATCCGACTCCCCGGCTGTTCCGCCTGCCCCTGGACCGCGCCATTCTCAACCGGATGGGGTTCAACAACGACGGTTCTGAGGTGGTCGCCGAGCGGCTGGCGCGGCGGGCTGCCGGGCAGCACAGCGACGTGCTGCTCGGGGTCAACATCGGCAAGACCAAGGTCGTGCCCAACGACGCCGCGATCGAGGACTACCTGGTCAGCGCTCGTCGCCTGGCTCCACACGCCGACTACCTCGTGGTCAATGTCAGCTCGCCCAACACGCCCGGGCTGCGGGACCTCCAGGCAGTCTCCTCGCTGCGGCCGTTGCTCGGAGCCGTCGGCCCGGCCGCGGATGCTGCCGCGGGTCGCCCCGTGCCATTGCTGGTCAAGATCGCGCCCGACCTGGCCGATGCCGATGTCGTCGCGGTGGCCGACCTCGTCACCGAGCTCCGGCTCGCGGGTGTCGTCGCCACGAACACGACGATCGGCCGCGACGGCCTGCGCACCACGCCGGAGAAGGTCGCCGCGTTCGGGCTGGGGGGTCTGTCCGGGCCGGTCCTGGCCCGCCGGTCGGTCGAGATGCTGCGGCTGCTGCGGGCCGAGCTTCCTGGGGATGCGGTGGTCATCAGCGTGGGCGGCGTGTCCACCGCTGACGACGTCGCGCGCCGGCTCGATCTCGGCGCCACCCTCGTGCAGGCCTATACCGGGTTCGTCTACGGCGGGCCGTTGTGGGTGCGTCAGATCAACGCCGAACTTGCCCGACGCACCAGGAGCGCCCGTGCCTGAACCCCTCCCCACGGCATACCCGGCCGGTGCCGCGCCGCAGTCCTTCGGGGTACGGCTGGCTGCCGCGATGGCGCGGTTCGGGCCGCTGTGCGCGGGCATCGATCCCCATCCCGGGCTGATGCACAGCTGGGGGCTGTCCTACGACGTGCAGGGGCTGGAGCGGTTCGCGCTGACGTGCGTCGATGCCTTTGCCGGCCGGGTGGCCGCGGTCAAGCCGCAGTCGGCCTTCTTCGAGGTGTTCGGGTCGACCGGGGTGGCCATCCTCGAGCGCACTGTCGCCGCGTTGCGCGAGGCCGGCACCCTGGTCATCCTCGACGTCAAGCGCGGCGACATCGGCACGACGATGGACGCCTATGCCGAGGCTTTCCTGGGCAAAGACGCCATCGACCCGCCGGATGCGATCACCGTGTCGCCCTACCTCGGCTACGGCTCCCTGCGGCCCGCGATCGACCTCGCCCACGCCACTGGGCGGGGGGTCTTCGTCCTGGCGCTCACATCCAACCCGGAGGGCCCGGCGGTGCAACACGCGCGACTCGGCGGTGTCAGCGTCGCCGGCCACGTGGTGGCCGGGGCGACCGCCGACAACCTGGCCGCAGCCGCGGCCGGCCAGCTCGGCTCGGTCGGCCTGGTCGTCGGGGCCACGGTGGACCCGCTGGTGCTCGCGCTGCCGCCGAGATCCGCCGTCAGCCGGTCCTTCGCCTCCAGCGTGGCGCGAATCGCCACACGCAGCCGCTGCGCCGCGTCCAGAAGGCCGAGGTGATCGAGCATCATCGCTGCGGCCAGCAGCAG
>JBGAQV010000023.1:0-29942 GCA_044220505.1 Dermatophilaceae bacterium | reverse complement strand
GCAGGTGCATCGCCGGACCGGTCATTCCTCGACGTCGGCGTGGGTCGCGTCAGCCACCCACGGTACGGGTGCTGACGCGACCCGGGACGTGGTCTTGGCGACCTCTCTGGTTGGCGAAGGGCTTGCGGTGACCCGGGCTGCGTTCGATGCCGGTGACGTCTCTAGTCGGAGTGCGGGGATCATCGCTTCGACGATGGACAAACTCCCCGAGACGCTCACGCAGGTGGAGCGAGCGAAGGTCGAAACCTCCCTCGTCCAGAAGGCGCAGCATTTGAATCCGGTCCGGTTGTCTCGGGCAGCGAAGTTCGCCCTCGCCGACGCCGAACGCTCCGCTGCTGAGGTCGCTGAGCATGTCGAAGCGCAACTGCTTGATCAAGAGACCCGGGCCTACCGGTTGGCGACGGTCACCATGCAAGACCTCGGTGATGGGACCACGAAACTCCAAGCACTGTTGCCGACGTTCACGGCGCGGATGCTGGGCAAGGTGTTGCAGTCGATGACCGCACCCCGACGGGATCACCTCCGTAAAGCCGCTGAAGCGGCGTTGGCTGATGGTCAGACTGCTGCGGGTGACCTGGCTGATGGGTCGGTCGCGGCCGACCTGCACGCCTCCACCCGCCCTGCCCAGAACTCGGGCAATGCCGCCGGCAACACTGCGGGTGCCGCCTTCGGGATGGGTGCGGGTCGGGGTGTGGGTCGGAACGCCGACTGGGCCGACATCGACTGGGCCCACCGCCGCGGGCGGGCTTTGACCGAGTTGATCGAACACCTGGACACCGAACGACTCACCGGGAAAGTCGCCGCCACCGTCATCATCACGATGACCATGGAACAAGCCGTCGGCGCCGCCCAGGCGGCACTGGTGCAGCAATCGGTCCGCGAGGCGACCGGGACGCTGCTGGAGATGACCCCCACCGCCGGAGCCGCCAACACCGACACCGGCACCTTGATCTCGGCCAGTGCTGCGCGGCGGATCGCCTGCCAAGCCGGGATCCTCCCCGCAGTCCTCGGTGGACCCGGACAGATCCTCGACCTCGGCAGACATCACCGGTTCTTCACCGACCCACAACGCACCGCCCTCTCAGTCATCTATGAGACCTGCGCGGCCGAAGGGTGTGACCGACCCTTCGCGTGGTCAGAACTGCATCACCGACATCCTTGGTCGAAAGGCGGGCCGACCGATCTGGACCTCGCGATACCCCTGTGTGGATACCACCACCGGCTGATCCACGACCCCCACCACCGACACCACATCACCACCGACAGTCGAGGGGCGAAGAGCGTCCACTTCCACGAACACGCGATGAGTGCACCGGTGAGAGGGGGCGAAGACTGTCCACGCCCGGGGCCGGTCATGACGCCCACCGTCGAACCGGATGGCCGTTCCCAGTCCCGGAGCTGGGCGTGACGCCCACCGTCGAACCGGCTGGGAACTTCCACGGCCACGGTCACGGTCACGGCCACGGTCGCCAATGCGGCTGACGGGCTGATGCGACAGCGGCACTAGCGTCAACGACCGCGTTGGTACAGCTGGCGATCACCGGGGGCACTTCGCCGAGCCACCCCGGCTATGCCGACCGTGCATCAGGACGCACCCTTGGCATAGCCGAACAACGACGTGCCGCGTCAGAGGGTGGGACTGGAGCACGAAGGGGTGACACGTCGCTGCTGTGCTGAGGGCGCTATACGCAGATGGCGAACAGCCTGTCAGGCGCCTGGCAGGAGCATTGCGTGGAGTTCGTCCATGTTCGGCGCGACGGCATACGGGTCTGCGGCCTCGATCGCTGCGCGTTCCCCCGCTCCCCAGAGGACCCCGATTCCCTGCATACCGGCCGCGCGGGCCGCGAGCATGTCGACCGCAGCGTCCCCGACGTAGGCAGCTCGGTCGACCGACCCGCCGGCCTGGCCGAGAGCGAGTACCAGCGGCGCCGGGTCGGGCTTGTGGACCGGCGTGTCCTCCATCGTGACCAGGACGGGCACGAGATCGGCGAGTCCGCAGCGTTCGAGAGCGAGCAGGGCCGGGTCGCGCCGCTTCGAGGTCGCCACCGCGACTCCGACCCCGGCGGCGTGCAGCGCGCGCAGCAGGTCGTCGGCACCGGCATACGGGCGGATGAGGTGCGGGTGTGCCTCGTTCCAGATGGTGTAGCTGGCAAAGAGCGCGTCGGCCCGCTCGGCATCGACCTCGCGCCAGCATTCGATGAGCGGGCGGCCGATGAAGGCGAGCACCCGCCGCTCGTCGAGCTCGTGCCCGAGCACCTCTCGGGCTGCGTGTTGGTAGGAGGCGACGATAAGCCCGATCGTGTCGACGAGCGTGCCATCCAGGTCGAAGACAACGGTGGACCAGTGCGGTGACACGGACGGCATACCGGGCAGTTTAGGGGCGCAGCGGGTTCAGCCCGGTGGGGGCTACTGACCGGACGGAGCCGCCCCAGCGCCCTGCTCGGCCGCCTCGGCCGCCTCGGGCACGACCCACGGCGTGCCGACCCGGAAGACGCGGGCAAGCGCGGTCGCGATGTGACGGCCGTCGGGGTGTTTCGCGCCGAAGGCGTGCACGTCGATGCGGTAGACCGCGGTGCGGCCGGTGCGGTTGATCTCGACGCCCTCGCAGACGAGCGTGTCGCCGAGTGAGCCGGCGTTGAGGAATTCGGTGTGCACGTCCTGCGCCACCGCGAGGGTGCCGTGGCTGTTGCTCACCGCTGCGTGGACGACGTCGACGAGGGCCATCATCACGCCGCCGTGCGCGGTGCCGGGGGCGTTGAGCAGCCGCTCGGTGACGAGCATGGTGGCGCGGGCATAGCCGGCGCGGATGGAGTCGAAGCGGATCCCGAGGAAATCGGCGACCGGGTCGGTGGCGAGCATGGCTGCCAGCGCGGGGTCGATGGGCTCGAAGCGGCTTTCGTCGGTCATCCCCCGAGCATAGGGATGCTCTCAAACGTCGGTATGCCGTGCCCCGGCTGACTCGGATCCTCGAGCCGCTCTCACGAAACCCTGTCGCGGACGAACTACCGCGAGGTAACCTCCTGGCACTCGGGGCACCACACCATCAAGGGGAACCACATGACCTCACGTATCCGTCGGCGCGTGCTCACCAGCACCCTGTCGGCCGCGGCTCTGGGGCTCGGCCTGCTCACCAGCGCCGGCGCCACCGGAGTCACCCACGCCGCGTCACAGCCGGCCCGCGTCGCCTCGCCTGCGGTGCAGGCGTGCGAGGACTCCACGGCATACCCGTTCTTGTCTGCTACTTCCTCGGGTGCGCGCGTGCGCGACGGCTCGACTGCCAAGGAGCCCAAGCTCTACCCGGACAACCAGGCCAAGGCCTATGGGGCGCTCAAGGACAGCCCGCGGATGCCCAACGGGTCGGTGACGATCCCGACGGTCTTCCACGTCGTTTCCGACCACGAGCTCAGCGCGGCCGAGAAGACCCGCTGGGAGGGCATGATCGCCGCCCAGATGCAGGTGCTCAACGACTCGTTCGCCGGCCGCACGGCCGAGGTCGCGGCCGACTCGCCGTTCCGGTTCGGCCTGACCAAGATCACCTGGACGGTCAACGCCGCGTGGTATCACGTGACTCCTGGCAAGGTTGAGCGCGATATGAAAGCCGCTCTCTATGAGGGCGATTCGCGGACTCTGAACGTCTACAGCGCCGATATCGGCGATGGTCTGCTCGGGTGGGCGTACTTCCCGAAGGGCTACAACAACGGCCGCGACTACATCGACGGCGTGGTCATGCTCGACGAGTCGATGCCCGGCGGCACGGTCACGCGCTACAACGGCGGCGACACGCTCACCCATGAGGTCGGCCACTGGATGATGTTCGAGCACACCTTCGCCCACGGCTGCGCGTCCTCGGGCGACTGGGTGGAGGACACTCCCAAGGAAGCCCAGCCGCAGTTCGGCTGCCCCGAGGGGGCCGACTCGTGCCTGGCTCCGGGGCTCGACCCGATCCACAACTTCATGGACTACTCGGTCGACGACTGCATGAACCACTTCACCCCCGGTCAGGTGGAGCGGATGAATGACGCCTGGATCGCTTTCCGAGACCCGACGAAGTAGTTCTTCTGCACGACCATCGGGCGCCCGGCGAGACTCTCGCCGGGCGCCCTGCGTTGCGGGCGATAGTTCGAGCACCACCCCGCCGGGGATAGGTTGGCGGGTGTGAGCCCGCGACCCCTGACCGACCTCGTGCACCCGTCGTGGGCCAGCGTGCTGAGCGGCCAGGAGGACACTCTGGCTCGGCTCGGCGAGTTCCTGCGGGGCGAGCTCGCGGCCGGCCGGGGTTACCTGCCGGCGGGCGAGCACGTGCTGCGGGCGTTCGCCCAGCCGCTGGATGCGGTGCGGGTGCTCATCGTCGGCCAGGACCCCTATCCCACTCCGGGCCACCCGGTCGGGCTCAGCTTCTCGGTCGCGCCCGATGTCGCTCCGATCCCCCGGAGCCTGGCCAATATCTACCAGGAGCTCGGCACCGATCTAGGCCTGCCGCGACCGACCACCGGCGACCTCGGCCCCTGGGCCGAGCGCGGGGTGCTCCTGCTCAACCGCGTGCTCACCGTCGGCCCGGGCAAACCCGGCAGCCACCGGGGCCGGGGCTGGGAAGAACTCACGGCCGCCGCCATCGCCGGCCTCGTCGCGCGCGGCGGCCCGCTCGTGGCCATCCTCTGGGGCCGCGATGCCCGCAACCTGGGACCGGCTCTCGGGGACGTCCCCCGGATCGAGAGCGCCCACCCGTCACCGCTGTCGGCCCACTCGGGGTTCTTCGGCAGCCGGCCCTTCTCGCGGGCCAACGCCGCGCTCGCCGGGCAGGGCGCCGCCCCGCTGGATTGGAGCCTGCCGTGACTGTCGCCTCGGCCCCGCAACTCTGGGAGCGCTACGTCGCGATCGGCGATTCGTTCAGCGAGGGCATGTGCGACCCGCTCGCGGCGCCGGGCACGGCATACGCGACCGCCGGGGCGTCCCTGCCCGAGGAAGTGCACCGGTATGCCGGCTGGACCGACCGCCTGGCCGTGGCCCTCGACGCGACCGCCCAGGCGCAGGGCCGCCGCACCCGATATGCCAACCTCGCCGTGCGCGGTCGCCTGCTGGCCGACGTCGTCGGCCCGCAGGTGCAGGCCGCGGTCGCGCTAGGTCCCGACCTGGTGAGCATCGTGGGAGGCGGCAACGACCTGCTGCGCTCCTCGGTCGATGTCGATGCCCTCGCCGACCAGCTCGACGGCGCCGTGGCGGCACTTCGCGCCGCGGGTGCGGATGTGCTCATGGCCACGACGATGGACCCCCGTGAGGCGCCGGTGATGAAGTACACCCGGGTGCGCTCGGCGGCATACAGCGCCAACATCTGGGCCATCGCCCACCGGCACGGTGCCTTTGTCATCGACCAATGGACCATGGCGGCACTGCGCGACTGGCGGCTGTGGGCGCCGGACCGGATCCACCTCAACGCCGAGGGTCGCCGCCGCATCGCACTGCACGCCCTACATGCCCTCGGACATCCCACCGACGAGTCGGACTGGCGAACTCCGTTGCCGGACAAGCACCTTCCGACGGGTCGCGATGCGCTCGTCCGGGACGCCCAGTGGGTGCGCGAGCACGTCGCACCGTGGCTGCGCCGTCGGGTGCGTGGCGAGTCGTCCGGGGACCGGATGACCGCCAAGCAACCCGAGCTGGTGCTGCCTCAGCCCACCTGGGCGGATCCCACAGAACCAGCCGGCCCAGCTGACCCGGCTGACCCGATCGCCGACTGAGCGGACGCTCCGGCCGACACCTTCCTCGGCCACCAGAACCGGTCACCGAGGATGAGCGCGAGCGCCGGCACGAGCACGGTGCGCACCAGCAGGGTGTCGAGCAGCACGCCGAGACAGATGATGACGCCGATCTGCGCGAGCACGACCAGCGGCAGCACCCCGAGCACGGCGAACACCGCCGCCAGCAACACTCCGGCGCTCGTGATCACCCCGCCGGTCGCGCCCAAGGCCCGCAGCATGCCCTCGCGGGACCCATGGGTCGCCGCCTCCTCCCGCGCCCGGGTGACCAGGAAGATGTTGTAGTCGACGCCGAGGGCCACGAGGAACAGGAAGGTCAGCAGCGGGGCGCCCGAGTCGAGGGCCGAGAACCCGAAGACCTTGGTGAAGATCCACCACGCGGCACCGATCGAGGCGAGGTAGGTCGCGACGACGGTGAGCGCGAGGATGATCGGCGCGACGATCGAGCGCAGCAACACCACGAGGGCGAGTAGCACGAGCCCGAGGATGAGCGGGAAGAGCAGCATCCGGTCGCGGTTGGATGCGTCGGCGACATCGACCGCCTTGGCCTCGGTTCCACCGACATACGTCTCCGGTATGCCGTGCAGCGCCGTCCGCAGGTCACGCACCGCCTGCCGGGCCGCCTCAGTGCCTGGCTCGGGACTGAGCACGACCGCCACTTGGTGCAGCGACCCCGACCCCGACCCCGCAGTCGGGCCGGGGGTGGCGCCGGAGACACCCGGCACGGTCTTGGCCGCGGCCACGACGGCGGCCGGGTCGCCGGCGGTGATGACGGCCACCGGGTCGGAGCTGCCAGCCGGGAAGGACTTGGCCAACCGCTCGGAGGCGCTGATCGCCTCGGGCTTGACGAGGAACTGGTCGGTCGCCGACAGGCCGGTCTTGACCTGGGTGAGCCCAAAGGCCATGGCCGCGAGGATGACCAGCGTGCCCGCCACGAAGGCCGTCGGCCGCTTGGCGACCTGGTCACCGACACGCCGCCAGAACGACCGGGTCTCGACGAGACTGGCCTGCCCCACCCGTGGCACGAGCGGCCAGAAGATCCACCGCCCGAACAGCACGAGCACGGCCGGCAGGACGAAGAGTGCGTAGCCCGCCGCGACGAGGATGCCGACCGCGCTGGCCAGGCCCAGACCGCGGGTCGCCGGCAGCAGCGACAACAGCAGGGTGAGCACCCCGAGGACGACGGTGGTCGCCGAGAGCATCACGGCTTCTCCGGTATGCCGTAGCGCGGTGCGCATCGCGGCATACCGGTCCTCTTCCCGACGCAGCTCGTCGCGATACCGGGAGATGAGCAGCAGGGCGTAGTCGGTTCCCGCGCCGAAGACGAGCACGGACAGGATGCCGACGGTGGACTCGTCCCACGCGACGCCGGTCCACTGCAGCACCCGGGTGGCGAGCACTCCGGCGAGTTGGTCGGCCAGGCCCACGACGGTGAGCGGCACCAGCCAGAGCAGCGGGCTGCGGTAGGTGATGATGAGCAGCAGACCCACGACGCTCGCTGTCGCGATGAGCAGGCGGGTGTTGGCGCCGTCGAAGACCGCGCCGAGATCGGCCTGCACGGCAGCCGGGCCAGTGAGCTGCACCGAGACCCCCTCGGGCAAGGACTCCTTGAGCTGCGCGCGCAGGGCCTTGACGACCTTGATGTTGTCCGTGGCACTCGTCGACTTCACCGGCACGACCGAGAAGGCCGCCGAGCCGTCCTGGCTGGGCACCAGCGGACTGCCGCCCTGGATGCCGGGGGCGGTGCGCAGCGCGGCTACGGTGGCCGGCTCGAGGCTGCCGTCGTCGGCGGTGAAGAGCACCAGCGCGGAGGAGGAGTCCTTGGCCGGGAACTGTGCCTGCAACTCGACGACCCGGGCGCTCTCGGACCCGACCGGGAGGCTGTCCAGCGGGGAGGCCGTGCGGGTGCCCGACTTCAGGCCGCCGATGAGGGCGCCGGCCACGAGCACGAAGAGCAGCGCAATCCACCAGGACCTGCCCCGGCGGATGAGCTGTGCGGGGCGATCGAGAAGGGTCATGCGAGACTCCGATGCTCTGAGACGTGCTGGATGTCGTGGTGTTGCATCGACGTTCACCTGTCGAGGCTGTTTGTCGTAACTCTGTGTCGAGGTTCTGTCTTACTCTGGCCAGACACTAGCCAGATGCTAGACAGCTAAGTAGATTAGTAATCCAATGAGCGATCACCTGTCAACCGGTCGACCCGAATCGCCGGATCCGCTGCCGCACACGGCATACGTGGCGCAATGGCGCCAGACCGAGACCCTGCGCGCCCTGCGCGAGTTGCTCGCGTTGGCCGAGCAGGTCGCCCCCGTGCTGGCCAGGCGGGCCGACCTCAGCCCGACAGACCTGCGTGCCTTGGAGATGCTCGTCGAAAGTCCGCACGGACCAGTCGAATTGGCCAACCGGCTCGGTGTCACCTCGGCTGCCGCCTCGGGCATCGTCGACCGCATGGCGGCCCGCGGCCACGTCGTGCGAGCACCGCACCCCACCGACGGAAGACGCACCCAAGTGGTGCTCACCCAGTCGGGCCGGGAGGAGTTGCTCGGCCATCTCGTGCCGATGTTCATGGTGCTCGCCGAGGTCGACAGCACCCTGAGTGACTCCGATCGCGTTGTCGTGCAACGCTATTTGGACGGGGCGATTCGCGCCGTGCGATCGGTGCTCGGCCCCGACCACCCGTAGGCCTCGGCCGAGTTCCGACTCACCTGCCTTCGCTGTCACCCAACCCGCGCGGACGGCATACCGGAGCATTAGGCTCCCGACCATGGCAGCGACGCGGCTGATGCCCTCCGAGGAGTCCCAGGCCCTCATCGAGATGACCCGGGAGGTATGCCGTAAGGAGCTCGCTCCGCACGTCGATGCCTTCGAGCGCGAAGGTGGATTCCCCGAGCACGCGTTCCGCACCCTCGGCGAGCTGGGGCTGCTGTCGCTGCCCTACCCCGAGGAGTTCGGCGGCGGTGGGCAGCCCTACGAGGTCTACCTGCAGGTCGTCGAAGAGATCGCGACCGTCTGGATGAGCGTGGCCGTCGGTGTGAGCGTGCACGCGCTCACCTGCTATCCGGTGGCCGAATACGGCACCGACGAGCAGCGGGAACGCCTGCTGCCCGACATGCTCAGCGGGGCCTGGCTGGGCGGCTACTGCCTGTCCGAGGCCGATTCGGGCAGCGATGTGGGCTCGATGGCGACGCGGGCCGACCGTGACGGTGACGGCTACCGGTTGCACGGGGCCAAGATGTGGATCTCGCATGCCGGTCACGCCAACTTCTATACGACCTTCGCCCGCACCTCCGACGACGGCTCGCACGGCTTGACCTGCTTCGTCGTGCCGGCCGATGCGCCGGGGCTGAGCTTCGGCAAGCCCGAGGACAAGATGGGCCTGCATGGTGACCCGGTGGCCCAGGTGATCTTCGACGACACCCCCATGTCGGCCGATCGCCGTATCGGTGCCGAGGGGCAAGGTATGCCGATCGCGCTCCACGCGCTGGACAACGGTCGCCTCGGGATTGCCGCTGCCGCAACGGGATTGGCTCAGTCGGCGCTCAATGTCGCGGCGGCATACGCCAAGGAGCGCAAGCAGTTCGGGCGGGCCATCGCCGACTTCCAAGGGCTGGCCTTCCTGCTGGCCGACATGGAGGCGGCCGTGACCTCAGCGCGGGCCACCTACCTGCACGCAGCGCGGCTCAAGGATGCTGGCCGGCCCTACACGAAAGAGGCGTCGGTGGCCAAGCTCGTTGCCACCGATGCGGCGATGCGCGTGACCACCGATGCCGTGCAGGTGCTCGGCGGCTATGGCTACACCCGCGACTTCCCCGTCGAGCGGTTCATGCGCGAGGCCAAGGTCACCCAGATCTTCGAGGGCACCAACCAGATCCAGCGACTGGTCATCTCGCGCCAGTTGCTGCGCGAGAGAGGCTGATTCGATGCAGATCACCGACAAGACCGTCGCCGTCGTCACGGGCGGCGCCTCGGGGTTGGGCGGCGCGACGGTGCGACGCCTCGTCGCCGACGGCGCCAAGGTCGTCATCCTCGACCTGCCGAGCTCTCCCGGTGCCGAGTTGGCTGCCGAGCTCGGTGACGCGGTGCGCTTTGCGCCGACCGATGTGCGCGACGAGGCGCAGGTGCAGGCGGCCATCGACACCGCTCGCGAGCTCGGCGAGCTGCGCATCGCGGTGACCTGCGCCGGCGTCGCCACCCCCGGGCGAGTCATCGGACGCGGCGGTCCGCTCCCCCTGGACACCTATCGCACGGTCATCGAGATCAACCTCATCGGCACCTTCAACGTGCTGCGCCTGGCCGCCGCCGCAATGCTCGACAACGACCCGGTCGACGGCGACCGCGGGGTCATCGTCATGACCGCGAGCATCGCGGCCTTCGACGGGCAGGTGGGCCAGGCGGCATACGCATCGAGCAAGGGCGGGGTCGTCGGACTCACGCTGTCCGCCGCGCGCGACCTGGCCGACAAGTTCGTGCGCGTCGTGACCATTGCCCCGGGCACCTTCATGACTCCCATGCTCGCCGGCCTGCCCGAGGCCACCAAGGCCTCCCTCGGCGCGCAGGTGCCCCACCCCGCGCGGCTGGGCGATCCGGCCGAGTATGCCGCGCTGGTCCGGCACATCGTCGACAACCAGATGCTCAACGGCGAGGTCATCCGCCTCGACGGCGCGTTGCGGATGCCGCCCCGATAGGGGCGATCCCGGCCGTGCAGGGCGCTCGTCGTCGGCGTGTCCAGCCGACACGCCGACGAAACGAGGATTGGTCGAGGATTTTTCGGTCCACCTCTTGCGGACCTGCCAGAACCGAAGTAGAACTGTTCTACGCACTCCCGCAAGGGAATGCGATCGGAAGGCAAACGAGGTTCCACGCTCCGGGAGCAATCCCGCAGTCCGACAGGACGACGTCGGAGAGCCAGCCGCGCCGGCCGAGTTCACATCGGCGTCACGATGCGGACGCACGAGGCCCCGCCAACTCATACTTGGCGGGGCCTCACCCTTTGTACCGCGTCCTGCGACTGGGGCCACGCATTACCGCGGCGTGTCGAGTCGGCCGTGGTGAACACCACGTCCGGGTCGTCAGGCAACCTCGGCGCCTTGTTCGGGGTCTCTGGGGTATGACCAACCCGCGATCCGGGGGCCGGCATGACCCGTGCTGACACCCGGCGCGACACCGAATTCGCCGAGTGGTTCCTGGCCCGTCGCGGCCGGCTACTGCGCACGGCATACCTGCTGGTCGCAGACCCTGACCTGGCCGAAGACCTCGTCCAGGAGACCGCGGCCAACCTCTACCTCGCCTGGGATCGAATCGACGCGGCCGGGGCTGTCGACGCCTACGCCCGCACCACCCTCGTCAATCACGCCCGCAAGCTGTGGCGCCGACCCTGGTGGAAGCGCGAACGCACGGTCGAGCTGCTGCCCGAGCCGATCCCGACCGACGCGATGTGGCCCGGGCGCGATCAGGGCGCTGATCCGGCGAGCCGACCGGACGCCACCGAGCACGATGCCCTGTGGCGGATGGTCGGCGAGTTGCCGACCCGCATGCGCGCAGTCCTCGTGCTGCGCTACTACGAGGACCTGTCTGAGGCCGAGATCGCTGCCGTGCTGGGCGTGAGCCAGGGCACGGTCAAGTCGCAAGCGAGCAAGGCGCTGGCCCATCTTCGTGCTGACTTGCCTCACCACCCCGAACTGACCCGGGAGTCCGGATGACCCGCCCCATGCCCCCTTCCCCGCTCACCCCGCCGGAGCAGGCCCTCGAGGAGCTCTTCGCCGCTCAGGCCCGGCGCATGCCCGAGGACGGCCTGACCGTCACCGCGGTCTTGGCCCGGGCGAGCACCCTGCGGCGCCGCCGCACGGCATACCGGAGTTCGGTGGCTCTCGTGGCCGTCCTGGCGGTGATCCCGGTGAGCACCGAACTGGCGCACCGGCTGGGCGCGCCGCCGGCCACCTCGGTCGTCGCGGGGACACCGACAGCAACCGGGTCTGCGACAGTGTCGACCGGGCCGCGCGTGACGTGGGCGACGACTCTCGCCGGCGATCTCGCGACCCGACAGATCGAGCTGACCATGACCGGCCTGCGCCGGGGCGCCGACCTCGCTGTCCCTTACCTCGCGGACCCAGCTGCCTGGCGGATCGTGCCCCCGAGCGGCGCTCCGATCGCGCTGCCTGAGTTGCCGGCGGCGCAGGGTCGCTATGGCGCACCGGTGCGGGTCTCGGGCGGGTGGCTGGTGCCGAACTATCGCCCCGATGCGGTGTCCGCCGAGCTCGTTCGGGTCGCCGACGACGGCCGGGTCCTCGGGCGCAGCGTCGGAGGCGCACTCGCAGCGAGCACCGACGGGCGCACCGTGGCCTACACCTGGACCGGACGCCTGATCCGCGAATCCGTGCTCGACGGCGCCCAGGTGAGCGCTGATGACGGCACGGTCTATCTGCACGACCAGGCCGGCGGGAAGGTCACGGAGTATCGGTGGCGGGTGGGCGAGGGCGTCGCCGAGTGGCCAGGACATGGCTACCTGCGTGGGACCTGGAATGGAAACACCGTGCTGCGCGACACGGTGGACGCCGTCCCGTGCTCCGCGTTGCTGGCCGCGGACACCGAGACGTCGCAGGTGCGCAGCTGCGCACGGTCAATCAAGGCGCTGTCTCCCGACGGCCGCTACGCGTGGGTGAGCGGGCAGCAGGCGGGCGGCTATGAGAGCGGGCCGGGTGGCATTGCCGACCTGGTGACCGGGCAGATGGTGCTCGACCTGGTCACCACTGCGGACGGGGCTCCCCAAGTCCTTGGCCAGGCGTGGGAGGACCGCACGCACGTGTTGCTCGTGACCACCCTGACCGCCGCACAGAGCACGGGGACGAGCGGGACCAGCGGGACCAATCGGTGGGCTGTTCTGCGGCTCGGCATCGACGGCACCCTGGAACTCGCGACCGATGTCGTGACCGGTGGCGACACGACGCAGTTCGACCTCGGCCGGCCGAGTCCGAGCGCCCCGTGACGGCCTCGACCCGCGCTGCGGCCGGGCAACCTTCCGGGACTGAGATGGATCTTCAGGGATGGAGGGTGCCCGCAGCACCTGCCACGGGACGCTGACCCATATCGGCACCTGCGCAGCCCACCGAAGCACACCGAACAGCCCCACCTCAAAGCCACCGCTTGACAGCGCACACGTCACAGGAGCCCGACATGGCAACCGCCACGATTCCCCTTGCCAGCCACCAGCACACTCGCCGCACCGTCCGGTTCCTCGTCGCGGCAGCTGTGCTCCCCGTGGCACTCGTCGGGTGCGGGACGGCCTCGGGCCCGGCCGGCGGCGCGTCCCCGACCGGCGCCACCCCGTCGATCACCGTGCCGGCTTCCCGCACTGCGACGCCTCAGACCTCCGCCCCACAGACTTCGGGGGCTGCGACGACTCCGACGGCTCCCGCCTCGACCCCCACCGTCGGTTCGACCGGCTCCGCGTCGGGGCTGGGCGACCTGTCCAGGCTGACTCTCGACGGCATCGGCAACCTCCGCCTCGGGCTCACCCGAGATCAAGCGCTCAAGCTCGGCGCTCTGGTCAACAGCCCGGGGGCTTGCGAGGGCGACCTCGCGATGGCGCCTGCGCTCGCCAGCGCCGGCATCGGACTCAACTTCTCCCGACGCACCGACGGGTCACAGGTCCTGGCCATGATCACCGTGAGCAAGCCCGGCGTCAGGTTGAACGGCACGGGCGAAGTGGGCCTCAACGAGAGCGAAATCCGGGCAGCGCTCAAGGGCGAACTCATCCCCGGCCAGCTCACCACTGAAGGACGTGGGCCGATCCCCGTCCTCATCCTCGCCGGACAGGCCACCGAGGTGCAGGTGTTCTTCGACGCCTCCAAGGTCACCCAGTTCCAGCTGCGCAAGGCCGGCGAACGGTTCGCCTGGGACGGTTGCTGACCCGCGATCGGCCTTCGCCAACTCCGGTATGCCGGGAAACCCTCCGACTCGCCGACAAACCGCAGGCCCAGCGGCCGCCACGCCGAGAAACCTTCCGACCCGCCGACAAGCCCGCACGCCCAGCCGTCGCCACGCCGAGAAACCTTCCGACCCGCCGACAAACCCGCACGCCCAGCCGTCGCCACGCCGGGAAACCCTCCGACCCGCCTCACTCCTCCCGGCCCGACACCCCCGCCGAGTCGAAGGTCGCGACCTCGCCGAGCATCCGAGCGGCCGCCTGCACGATGGGCACCGCCAACACCCCGCCAGTGCCCTCGCCCAACCGCAGGTCGAGTTCCAGCAGCGGCTGCAGTCCCAGCGCCGCCAACGCCACCCGCGCGCCGGGCTCACTCGAGCGGTGCCCCGCCACGAGGTATGCCGTGACGCCGCCACACAGGGCCCGCGCCGCGAGGGCCGCCGAGCCGGCGATCACCCCATCGAGCAGCACCGGCGTCCGCCGGGCAGCCGCGCCCAGCAACAGTCCCGCCAACGCCGCGTGCTCGAGCCCACCGAAGGCGGCGAGGACCCCGATCGGGTCGGTCGGGTCCGGGGTATGCCGAGCCAGCCCGGACCGAATCACGGCCACCTTGTGCGCCACCATCCGGGCATCGCTGCCCGCCCCCGCCCCGGTGACATCGGCGGGGTCAGCGCCGGTGAAGGCGGAGATGAGCGCGGCCGACGCTGTCGTGTTGCCGATGCCCAGGTCTCCGGTGACGAGCAGCCGATCGCCGGCGCCCACGCGGTCGTCGGCCAGGGCGATCCCTCTCTCGATCGCCGCCACCACCTCATCGCGGGTCAGCGCGGGCTCACGACTGAAGTCGCGGGTCCCGCTGCGGACCCGCCGCTGCACCACGCCTTCGGTGAAGAGCAACGGCGCAGCCACCCCCACGTCGACGACCTCGACCGCCGCCCCCACCTGACGGGCCAGCGCGTTGACCACCGCTCCGCCGGAGGCGACATTTGCGACCATCTGCACGGTCACTTGCTGCGGCCAGGGTGACACCCCCTGGGCGTGCACCCCATGGTCACCGGCCATGACGACGACGGTCACCGGTGCCGGGATGGGAGGTGGGCACACGGCATACATGCCGGCGAGCTGGTGCGAGAGCGCCTCGAGCCGCCCCATCGAACCGGCCGGTTTCGTCAGCCGCGCCTGCCGATCGACGGCCGCTGCGAGGGCAGTGGAGTCCAGAGGCGAGACGGCCGAGCAGGTCCTGTGGATAACGTCAGAGGGCACCTGGCCATCCTGCCCTAGCCTGACCACGTGTCCCTCTCCTTCGTCCTGGGTGGCGTCCGCAGCGGCAAGAGCCGGTATGCCGAGGCCCTGCTGTCCTATCGCTACGACGTCACCTACCTCGCCGCCGGAGCGCGCCCGGCCGACCCGGTCGCCGACCCGGAGTGGGCGGCTCGGGTGGCCTTCCACAAGGCCAGCCGGCAGAAGTCGTGGACCACGATCGAGACGACCGACCTCGTCGCCCAGCTGCGCGCACCGGGCGGACCGCTGCTCATCGACTGCCTCGGCACCTGGCTGACGGCGATCATCGACCGGGCCGGGGCCTGGGACAACCCCCACGCTGCGACCCTCATCGCGCATCGGGAGGGCACGGCGCTGCTGGCCGCGCTGCAGCAGACCTCGCGCCGGGTCGTCGTCGTGAGCAATGAAGTCGGGCTCTCCCTGGTGCCGTTGACGCCGTCGGGGCGGGTCTTCCAGGACGAACTGGGCCGGCTCAACGCCCGCGTCGCCGACGTGTCCGATTACGTCTTCCTCGTCGTGGCCGGTCGGGTGCTCGACCTCTCGACGGCCCCCCGGGTCGACCTGCAGAAGGGGCTCGAGTGGGGCGTGCAGGACGCACCTCCCCATGCAGCGCCCCTGCAGGATGCCCCGATCAACCCGCCCCCGCAGGATGCCCGGTGATCGACGCCTGGCGCTTGGCCGTCGGCACGCTCACGGCGCTCCCGACTCGTCCGCCCGCCCAGGTCACTGCCACCACCGCCGGTCGCTCGATGCTGCTGGCCCCGCTCGCGACCGCGCCGCTCGCGCTCGGCGTCGCGCTGGGCTGGGCTGCCCTGCGCCTGGCCGACCTGCCGCCGCTGCTCGTCGCCGCCCTGGTGCTCGGCGGACTCGCGCTCGCGACCCGGGGCCTGCACCTCGACGGTCTGGCCGACACCTGCGACGGCCTCGCGGCCAGCTACGACCGATCGCGCGCCCTGGCGGTCATGCGCAGCGGAGACGTCGGTCCCGCGGGAGTCGCCGCGGTCGTCCTGACCCTGCTCGTCCAGGCCGCTGCCCTGGCAGCGTTGCTCAGCAGCCCACCCGGAGCCGCACTCGCTGCGGTCGCGGTGGTGACCAGCCGGCATACCCTCGCGTGGTGTTGCCGCACCGGCATCCCCGCCGCACGCCCCGAAGGGCTCGGCGCCACGGTCGCGGGCACGGTTGCGAGCCGGTATGCCGTGGGGTCGGCCCTCCTGCTCAGCGCCCTCGCGGGGGCGATGGTCCAGGTGCTCGGTATGCCGTTCTGGACCGGTCCCGCCGTGGTCGCCGCGGGTATCGTCGCGGCGTTGACGTTGCTGGCGCGAGCTCGACGTCGGCTGGGCGGAGTGACCGGCGACGTGCTCGGAGCGAGTGTGGAGCTGTCCCTGACCGCCGCTCTTGTGGCGGCGACCGTGGTCGTGGCGGTGCTGCGCTGAGCCACCCCGACTGGGATTGAGCGACGTGACCGGGCTTGAGCGACCTGGGCGATCGGGCCCGGCGGAGCCATCCGGAGCGACGAGCAGATGGGATGGTTGGGCCATGTATGTACCTGCACACTTCGCCATGACCGACGCTCAGATCCAGGACGTGCTCATGCGGATGGGCAGCGCCGACCTGGTCACCCACCACGAGTCGGGCCTGCTGGCCACCCCACTGCCGTTCGTCTTCGATCCCACCCGTGGGGCGCACGGGGCCTTGCTCGGTCACGTCGCACGCAACAACCGGCAGTGGTCCGAGCCGACGACCTGCGAATCGCTGGTCGTGGTGTCGCTGACCGACCACTACGTGAGCCCGGCTGACTTACCTTCGAGTCGTGAGCATGGGCGGGTCGTGCCGACCTGGGACTACGTCACGGTGCACGTCTACGGCGACCTCATCGCCCATGACGACGTGGCCTGGACCGCCCAGGTGGTCCGCCGCCTCACCGAACAGCACGAGGGCCGGCCCGGCAGCCGGCGGCCGGAGTGGTCTGTCGACGACGCGGCACCCGGTTACGTCGACGCCATGCTGCGCGCCGTCGTCGGGCTGGAACTGCAGATCACTCGGATCGAGGCCAAGGCCAAGATGGCCCAGAACAAGGCCCCGGCCGACGTCGTAGCGCTCGCCGAGTTGTTGGCTGCCGAGGGTGACGCCGAGGGCGAACGCTGGCTTCGCGACGTGTCCTTGCCCGCAGCCCAGGCACGCGCCGACACCCTGGCCGCGTTGCGCCGCTGACTCGCGCGCCAGTCAGCGCAGCATGGCTTGCAGGCTCGCGATGGTGTCGGCCTGCGCTGCGGGCTTGTCCTCGCGGTAGCGCTTGACCCGGGCGAACCGCAGCGCCACTCCACCGGGATACCGATGGGACCGTTGCACCCCGTCGATCGCGATCTCGACCACGAGCTCGGGGCGCACGTGCACGGCATACGAGGTGCGTCTGGTCTCCAACGCGAGCAGTCGTTCGGTCTGCCAGGCGAGCATCGCGTCGGTGAGCCCCTTGAAGGTCTTACCCACCATGACGAAGTCGCCCTTCTCGCCGAGGGGCACCCGCGGGTCGCGCGCGCCGAGGTGGAGATTGGACAGCATGCCGGTGCGTCGCCCGGAGCCCCACTCGACCGCCAGGACGACCAGGTCGTAGGTGTGCACCGGCTTGACCTTGAGCCAGGGTTTGCCACGGCGTCCGGCGGCGTAGCGGCTTGCCAGCGACTTGACCAGCACCCCCTCATGGCCGGCGGCGAGCACTTCACGCGAAAAAGCTTCGGCCACAACGGGATCGGCAGTCTCAACGGAGGGTATGCCGTGCTCGCCGACGATGCGCGCAAGCACCGCTCGACGGCGCGAGAGCGGCTCGTCGATGAGGTCGACCCCGTCGGCGTGGAGCACGTCGAAGAACCACGGTCGCAGGATCTCGGCCCCCGACGCCGATCCGAAGCGGCTCATCGTGTCCTGAAACGGTCGCGGAGCCCCGGATTCGTCGAGGGCGAGGGTTTCGCCGTCGAGAATGACGGCCCCACCCGGGAAGGCCGCCACGACCTCGACGATCTCGGGCAGCCGGTCGGTGATGTCGGCGAGGGTGCGGGTGAAGACCCGCACCGGGCTGCCCGGCCCGCCCGCGCGGTGGACCTGGATCCGGGCACCGTCGAGCTTGGCCTCGACCACGGCGACCGGCTCGGAGCCATGAAGATCCGGCACCTCCAGCGCGACAACGGCCGCGACTGCCTCGGCCACCGACCCGGCTGTCGAGGCGAGCATCGGATGCACCGGGGTGCCGACCCGCAGTCCTACCGCCTCCACCGCGGCCAGCGACCCGGTCAAAGCCAGGTATGCCGTCCGGCCCAGTGACCCCGACAGCATCACCGCCCGGCGCACCGGCTCGGACGGCATACCGGCGGCTTGAGCGAGGGCCTCGGTGAGCAAGCCGGCGAGCGCACCCATCCGGACCTCCCCGAGCAGCACACCGGCCAGGAAGTGTCGCTCGCTCTCGGTGGCGCGCGCCCAGAGCGACTGCAACGCATCCGCGCGCACCCCGGCCGAGCCCGGACCGATGGCCGTCGCGAGCGCCTCGATCGAGGTGTCGACATCGAGCACGGTGAGCCCGCCCTCGGGCGCAGCGGTGCCGACGACATCGGCCAGGTTGGCCAGGCTGCGCCAGCCCACTCCGAGCTTGCCCTGCCGGGGAGCTGCAGTGAGCAGTCCGACGGTGGCCTCGATCTCGCCTGGGTGCAGCCGTCGGAGCAGATCGGCCAGCAGTCCGAGCTTGGTCCGCCGGGCTGCCGTGTCGCCGACGGCCGTGACGGTGGCCACGACCTCGGCAAGGCGAGTCGATGGAGTCGAGGACGGTGGCGGCGCCGCCTGCGTCGAGGACGTTGGCGGCGTCGGCGGCGTCGCGGTCGTCACCCGGAGTAGGAATACACGAGGACGGAGTACGGCGCGATGGAGACGAGCGCCGTGGCGTCCTGACCGTCGTCGGTGCTCGGCTCGGCCTGGACGTCGGTCGAGGCGAAGTCGCCGAAGTCGTCGCTGTAGATGCGGGCGTCGCTGTTGAGCTCGAGCTTCCACAGCCCCGGCAGTGGCATCCCGATGCGGTAACCCTCGCGGGCCTCGTGGTGGAGGTTGACGACGACCACCACGCTGTCGCCGGCCCCACCGTCGAACCACCGGTGGAAGGCCAGGACGTTGTCGTCGTCGTTGACGTGGTAAGCGTCGATCCCTTGACCGGTGAGCCCGCGGGTCGTGTCGCGCCAGTTGCGCCGCAGCCGGATGAGGTCGCGCACCAGCCGGACGATGCCGTGGAAATCGTCGTTGAGGTCCCAGTCCAGCGGCACGTCGTCGCGGAACCATTCGCCCTGGAGGAACTCCTGGCCCTGGAAGAGCATGGGGATGCCGGGGCTGGTGAGCACGAGAGCGGCCCCGACCGTCGCGCGCTTCTGGGCGTGCCAGCCGGTCGGGTCATCGGGATTGACCTCGGTGGGCACCCGGGCCCGGCCGTTGGCGACCTCGTCGTGGGACTCGGTGTAGATCACCCGGTGGTAGGCGTCGCCGTTGTAGATCGTCACGATGGCATCGCGCAGCGCGCCGATCGAGCGCTCCTCGTCCGACCGCGCAATGACCGCCTGGCGCACCGGGTGGACGAAGGCCCCGTCCCACTGCGCGTGGAAGGCGGCGCCGCCGTTGTCGATCTGGCTGATCCGCGGGTCTTGGTGCATGTCCTCGGCGATCGTGATGGCTCGCGGATGTGACTCGCGCACCGAGGTGTTGATCCAGCGCATCAGGTCCCAGCCCTCGGGCAGGTCGACCCCCGACCCGTGGACGCTGCGGATATAAGGCGTCATGTCGAACCGCAACCCGTCGACGTGGAAGTCGTGCAACCACATCATCGCGTTGTCGTGGATGAACCGGCGCACCTCGTCGCGGCCGTAGTCGGGCCGGGTGTCGCCCCACGGCGTGGTGGACCGGTCGTCGTTGTAGAAGTAGATGCCGCCCTTGCCGTTTTCGCTCCACCCGTCGAACTGCCACAGGTCCAGGTCGCTCGGCCCGAAGTGGTTGTAGACGACGTCGATGATGACGGCCAGCCCGTGCCGGTGGGCCTGCTTGACCAGGTCCTTGAGCGCGTCCGGGCCGCCATAGCCGGACTCGACGGCGAAGATGTGGGCGGGGTTGTAACCCCAGGAGAAATCGCCGGCGAACTCCATGACCGGCATGATCTGGATCGCGTTGACGCCGAGTTTGACCAGGTGCTCGAGCTTCTCGCCGACGAGCTCGAAGGTGCCGGGCCGACCCTCCTTGTCGGTGAAGAACGACCCGACGTGCAGCTCGTAGATGACCAACTCGTGGTGCCACGGGCAGTCGTACTGGTCGCCCTCCCAGTCATAGGCCCCGTGGTCATAGATGACGCCATGCCCCACGGAGTTGGTCACCTGGCGGGCGTAGGGGTCGATCCGGTAGAAGGTCTGGTCGCCGTTGGTGACGAGGAACTTGTAGCCCTGGCCGACTGCGGCGTCGGGCAGCACGGCATACCAGAAGCCGTTGCCCTCCGAGGCCATCGGGGCGGCCGTCTCGTTCCACTCGTTGAACTCCCCGACGACGTGGACCGCGCTCGCGTGCGGGGCCCACACGCGGAAGGCCACGCCTTCGTCGACGGGGATCGCACCCATTCCGGGATAGACGACAGGGGCTGCTTCTTCCGGGGGTGTGCGCACTCTCGCAGCGTAGTGGCGCTCACCCACACCGACCCGCCCAAGGTCACCCCGGTCAGGGTGCCAGCAGCCCCGCCGCCACGAGCAGCGCCGGCACGTCGGTGAGCGACCGCAGCCCGTCGTTGAGGTGGGTGCAGGACCCGGGCCCGTAGAGCGCGGTCGAGACCCGGTCGCGCAAGTCGTCGCACGGCATACCGAGGATCTGTTGCGCCGACGCGGCGGCGAGGGGGCACTCGTGGTGCGGCAGCACCCGCCCCGCCGTGGTGACCTCAAGGACCGGGTATGCCGTGCGGCCCACCTGCGCGTGCAGGGTGTATTCGTGCAGCACCCGTTCGGCGCCCTCGTGGTCGACGAACGAGTCGCGGAACATGGCATCGACGTGGATCGGGCGGTGCGGGTCGCCCGCGTGTGGATCGCTCGGGTCGAGCCAGGCGTCGATGCGGCGGCGCCGGCTGATCCCCCAGATCGGCGTCGCCGGCCAGGTGTGCCAACCGTGCGGGTCGGCGTCATCGCGCAACGGCGGCGCCGGCGGGGTCACCGCACGCGGCGCGCTGCCGGTCTCGTCGAGGATGCGGGCCGCGCGGGAGTCGGAGGCCCAGCCCGCGCACACGTCGAGGCGCCGGCCAGGTTGCGGAAGTGGGTCGCCACCAGAGGCGAGCGCGAGCGCCCGGCCGCGGGTGAACCCGCTGATGACAAAACCGCCGGGCAGATCGTCGAGGAGTTGGTGCAGGTCGGAACCGCTCTCGACGTCCTCGCGGATGGTGCGCCACAGGCCGGTGCGCCATCCGACGAGCGCGCGACGGCCGACCAGCTGCGCGAGTGCGGGCCGCCGGGGATAGGTGGACAACGCGGTGACGATGCCCTCTTCGACGGTGAGCGAGGCCAGCGCCGAGCCGATCACGCGAGGGGTGCCGTCGGTGTCGGTGTGCAGGTCGCGCGCTCGGCCGCCGACATGGAGTGGCCCGTCCGGGCCGTGCGGGCGGGTGAGGTCCAGGCTCGTCGTGCGGCGGACCGAGCCCGGGCGGCGCGGTGGCGTGCCGGGATGCGGCCCGGGCAGCCCGTTGTGCGCGAGCGTCTCACTCGAGTCACTCGAGTCACTCGAGGCCGCAGTCATGGGAGACACGGTATGCCGTGGAGCCCGCGGTATGCCGCGGAGCCCGCGAGATGCCGAAAGGGGCTGTATGGGAGAGCCTGAGCCAGCCGATTTCGAGATCTCGCGGGCGAGCGCCGCCGACCCCGGCCGTTACGCTCCCGAGAATGAACCCCTCGTTGCCTGCGATTCTCCTGGCCAGCGCTCTCGCGATCGCCGCCTTGCTGGCCGTGACGGCGATGATCGCGCGGCGCCAGGACAAATACGCCCTCATCGATGTCACCTGGGGGTTGCTCTTCGTCGCGGTGAGCTGGGTGGGGGTCGTCATGGCCGGCGCGACCGCGCGCTCACTCGTGCTGGCCGCGCTCGTCACGGTCTGGGGCGGGCGCCTGGCGCTGCACCTGGCTCGCCGCATTCGGGGGATGGGCGAGGACCCGCGTTACGTGAAGATCCTCTCCGGCGCACCTGTGGGCAAGAAGTTCGGGTATGCCGTGCGCCGCGTCTTCCTCGTCCAGGGCGTCATCGCGTGGTTCGTTTCCCTGCCACTTCAGGTCGCGGCCTGGACTTCGACCACCCATGAGGCGCATCGGGTGGTGTCCGGCGTCGGCTGGCTCGGGGTCGCCCTCGTCGTCGCCGGGTTGATCTTCGAGTCGATGGGTGACGCGCAATTGGCTGCCTTCAAGGCCGACCCGGCCAACCGGGGCCGCCTCATGGACCGCGGCCTGTGGGCCTGGACCCGGCACCCCAACTACTTCGGGGACGCCGTGGTGTGGTGGGGGTTCTGGCTCATGGCCTTGCAGGTCAACCCGGGATGGGCCACGGTCCTGTCGCCGATCGCGATGACCTTCCTGCTGGTCAAGGTCAGCGGGGTCGCGCTGCTGGAGAAGTCGATGTCCCAGCGTCCCGGCTGGGCCGAGTACGCCGCCCGGACCAGCGCCTTCGTGCCCCGGCCACCCCGGCGCGCTGCGTCGCGTTGACCGGCGCGTTGACCGGCGCATTGACGGCTTGTTGACGACGCGGACAGGCTGCCGCAAACCGCGCGCGTGGGGCAGGATGAGGGGCGGGGATTGACCGGTCCATACAGAGAGGTAGGCCGATGCAGAACTCGACGCTGACGGTGAAGGCGGCGGACGGCATACCGCTGCATGTCTACGTGTGGACCCCCGATGGTGCGCCGAAAGCGGTCGTCCAGATCGCGCACGGGATGGCCGAGCACGCGGCGCGCTACGAAGGCTTCGCCGAGCACCTCACCGCCCGGGGGTATGCCGTTTACGCCCAGGACCACCGCGGGCACGGCAAGACCGCGGGCTCGCTCGAGCACGTCGGGTATTTCGCCGACACCGACGGCTTCGAGAAGGTCGTAGAGGACCTGTATGCCGTGACCCGCACCATCCAGGCGGCGCACCCCGACCTGCCGATCTTCCTTTTCGGGCACAGCATGGGCTCGATCATCGCGCGCGCCTATGTCATGTCCCACGCCGACGCGTTGCGCGGGCTGGTGCTCACCGGCGCTGGCGGCGACCCGGGCGCGCTGGCCAAGGTGGGCGCGGCGCTGGCCTTCGGCGAGGGGCTGGTGCGTGGGCGCAAGGCGCGCAGCAAGCTGCTCGACACGATGACCTTCGGCCGGTTCAACGACGCCTTCAAGCCGGCGCGCACCGGTTTCGACTGGCTCTCCCGGGACAAGGCCGAGGTCGACAAATACATCGCAGACCCCTGGTGCGGCGGCACGTTCACGGCCGGCTTCTTCGGCGACCTGCTCCACGGAGTGGGCGTTGTCAACAACCCGGCCAACATCGCGGCCGTGCCCAAGGACTTGCCGATCTTCGTGCTCTCCGGCGAGAAGGACCCGGTCGGCGACAACGGCAAGGGGGTGCGCCAGGTGGTCGAGCAATATCGCACCGTCGGGGTGCGGCACGTCGAGATGCACCTCTATCCACTGGCCCGGCACGAGATCCTCAACGAGACCAACCGCGACGAGGTCATGCGCGACATCAGCGCCTGGTTGGACGCCCGCGTCTGAGCGCGCAGGTCGGCCACGGTCCCGGCGGATCGGCATCCGTGCCTTCGTCACCGTGGCCGAGCCTCAGCGTCGGGAATGCTCGCATTGCTATCAGCAAGGAGGTGGCGCCACGATGATCACCTTGACGATCAGGCAACTGGACGAGGGCACTCACGCGCGGTTGCGTTACCGCGCCGCCGCGCACGGCAGGTCTGTCGAGGCCGAGGTGCGTGCGATCCTCGACGCCGCGGTGAACGTCCCGGCGAAGAACTTCCTGCTCGCTCTGCACGACAGCGTCGTCCCGGTCGGCGGCGTAGAGCTGGATCTACCAGCGCGCGCCGACGCGCCGCGACTTCCAGCCCAGCCACCGAGCACCTCGCGGGGAATGGGTGACAAAGATGGGTGACAAGATGGATGACAGGTGCGGCACCTGCGGGGCTCCCCGAGGCTTCAAAGCGCTCGTATGAGCACGAAATTAGGCGGAGCCGACGAGGGGACTTGAACCCCTAACCCCCTGTTTACAAGACAGGTGCGCTGCCAATTGCGCCACGCCGGCACGCCCATCGGAACGGGCCGCACAAGCCTACCCGGGCACGGCATACTCGCCGTCATGCCCAGCGCCGGCCACCTCTTGGCCTTCCTCACCGCGGCCGCGATCATCGTCGCGATCCCCGGCCCGAGCCTGCTGTTCACCATCGGGCGGGCCCTGACGGTCGGGCGGCGCGACGCCCTGCTCACCGTCGCCGGCAACGCCATCGGGCTGTTCGTCCAGGGCGCGCTCGTCGCCGTCGGCCTGGGGGCCGTCCTCGCGGCCTCGGCCACGGCATACACCGCGGTGAAGCTCCTCGGGGCTGGCTACCTGGTCTACCTCGGCGTGCAGGCGATCCGCCATCGCGCCGACCTGGCGACCACCCTGGGCACCACCGAAACGACCGAGACGACTGAGACGACTGCAACGACCGGGTATGCCGGGCCGCTCACCTCCCCGGCCCGCGCCCTCGCGCAGGGTCTGATGGTCGGGCTGACCAACCCCAAGACGCTGGTCTTCCTCTCGTCGTTATTGCCGCAGTTCATCGACCCGACTGGGCCGGCGGGTCTGCAAATGCTCACTCTCGGAACGCTATTCGCCTTGTTGGCAGCCCTGGGTGACTCGATCTGGGCCATCGGTGCAGGCAGCGCGCGAGACTGGTTCGCCCGCTCCCCCAAGCGGCTCGGGACGATCGGTGCGACCGGCGGCTCGCTGATGATCGCCCTGGGCGTGGCTGCCGCAGTCGCGGGACGACCCGAATAGACCTGGGCACCAACTAACGTCGCGCGTCTGAATTTCGTTGACAGACAGCCCTATTGGTCGAGGCGGTCATGATGCTGCCCAGGCCAGCACTCGAAGGGCTCGCAAGGTGACCCATCTGTTCGGTTCGCCCGCGCGAGGATATGCGACGTGAACATGACCGGGATACTGCGCCGCCGCCGACCAGCGACCATCGGGGCGCCGACGGCGACGGATCAGGCCCACGGCGGCGTCGAGCCGGTCGTCGTAGGCTGCCCCGGCGCTTCGGAGGACATCGAGACCGCGGATCACGTCGAAGTGCCACCGCGCGGGATGATGCAGCCTCGTGAACTCCGCGCGGATCGGCTCGCCAGTGGACCGTCGCTGGTACAGATGGCGCGCCAGGAGAACCGCGGTCGCGGTGTCGATCGCCTCGCGGACTTCACGCGCTCGGTAGGTGTAGCCGCGCCCGAGATACTCCGAGAGCCCGTCGATGACGCTGGTCGTGGAGTGCACCGATGACACCCGCGCGCCGGAGCGATTTGCGCGGCAGTTGAATCCGCCGTCGTCCAGCCGCTGTCCGAGGACGAAGTCGATGATGCTGCGCAACCCCGCCTCCTCTGCGGAGAAGTGGCAGCCGAAGGCCAGGAACATCCCGTTCACGCAGACGTCCGATGCCTTCACCGATCCCGTGGGGTTGATGCCGCCGTCGTCGCCCTTGTGCCGCTCGACCGCCGCAGCCACCTCGGCCACGCAGTCGGGGTGGTCCTGCGCCGCGGCGAGGTCGCGCAGTTCCAGCAGCGAGTAGTGAACGCTGGTCCACTTCGGTTCGTAGAACCCCCGACCCCACCCTGGCTCGGTGCGTGCGGCCAGAATCGTCCGCGCGTCGCCTTCGGATGCGATCCGCCGCTGCAACTCGGGACGCTCATCCCCCAGGAGATCGCGCCGTGTCTGGAACTGGACAGCGACCTCACCGCTGAGCAGCCAGGCCAAGGTCTCGTCGGCCAGCCCCTCCGGCACCGCCACCATCCGTCCAGCCTATGACTGCCTTGTGACCGGCGTCCGACAGTCACGCCGGCAACGCATCGCGACCGACGAGACTAGCGACCGGTCGGGAGCGGGCCGAGGAAGCCGGGGGGCGAACTCAGCGGCCACCAGAAGACCGAGCCACCGCGCAGGAGGGCCCATCCGGCGAGCGCGAGCGAGGCCGCGACGAGCACGCCCACGACGATGTCGCTGGCCAGTCCGGGGCGGACCACGCCGCGCACCATCGACCGGGTGCCGCGGCGCAGCGACGCTCCAGCAGGCCCCCACCAGGCCATCAACAGCGACGCCACCGCTCCGATCCCCAGGCCGAGCGGGTTGACCGGGGTCGGCGCACCGCCCGTCGCCGCGGCCAACGCCAGCGCCACACAGAAGACCATCGCCAGGCCGACGAAGACCGGCAGCAGCGCCCCGAGGACGGCGGCGAGGGCGGCCGTCACGACGTGCACGGGCGACAACGCGATCGACAGCGGCACGTCCCGCCGCCGGTGCCCGAACTCGTGCCGACGCAGCAACAGCGAGGTCATCGCCTTGTCGGCGAACCGCGCCACCCAGGCCCACACCAGCGCCACGAGCAACGCCGCCATCGGCGCATTGGCCGCGAGCGCGCCGGTGAGGGCCACCCCCGCGAGCAGCGTGCCGGAGCGGTCCGGCCGGCCGATCCGCGGGTCGGCCTGGCCCGGCTCGACGGACCACTCCTCGTCCCAGGTGGAGATCTCGTGGCCCCACTCCTGCGGGGGCGACGACACCACAGCCGACCCCGCCGGCCCAGCCGCCCCAGCGGTCGGCCACTCGTCGTCGGCGTCGACCGGCAAGGCCCGGGTATGCCGTTGGGCCACCACCGGCTCGGTCACATCGACGTCGGGATGGGTCGGCAGGACGGTCGTGGCCGGCCCTGCAGCGGCGTAGTGGCGCAAACCGGCCAGCAGCTCGTGGGCCGACGGCCGCTGCCGAGGGTCAGGTGACAACGCGGCAGCCAGCCAGGACGCCAGCCGGGGATCGACTCCCGCCAGGTCGAACTGCCCACCCCGGACCCGGGCCAGGACGACGTCCATCCCGCCCGTGCCGAACGGCGGGCGTCCGGTCGCGGCATACGCGAGGGTGGCCGCCCAGCCCCACCAGTCGGTGGCCGCGGTGACGTCGGCACCTTCGATGATTTCCGGCGCCAGGTAGCCGGGCGTGCCCATTACCAGGCCCGAGGAGGTCAACCGCACATCGTCGGCGACATGGGCGATCCCGAAGTCGATGAGCACCGGCAGCCCGTCGTCGTCGAGCATGACGTTGCCGGGCTTGAGGTCGCGGTGCACGATGCCGGCGGCATGGATCGCGTCGAGCGCGTCGGCCAGCCCCTGCGCGAGGGTGAGCAGCGCCGGTCCGGACAACGGTCCGTATGCCGTGACGACGTCATCGAGCGGGTCGCCACCGATGTAGCGGGTGACGAGATAGGGCAACGGACCGGAGATGTCGGCGTCGAACACCGGAGCCACCCGAGGGTGGTCGACCCGGGCCAAGGTGTCCAGTTCGCGTTGCAGCCGGTCGCGGGCTTCCGGATCGTCGGCGATGTGCGGGCGCAGCACCTTGATGGCGACCGCCCGCCCACTCGGATCGAGGGCCAGATGGACCACGCCCATCCCACCCTGACCGATCCGCTGGATGAGCCGGTAGGGACCGAGCCGTTCGGCGAGCCGCTCGGTCGGGGCGCCCCCGCCGCCCCCGGCGCCGCCGGCACCCCCACGCCCGCCGGGCGGTTCGGCAGCGGGAGGCGACGCACCGGCATACCCGTGCCCCGCAGGGGGCCGTGCCGATGTCGTCATGGGGACAACGGTAAGGGACTACTGCTGGATGTAGTCCTTGAGCTGGTCACGCTCGGACTGCAGCGCGTTGATGCGGTGCTTGACGACGTCGCCGATGCTGACGATCGCGGCCAACTCGCCGTCGGCCAGCACCGGGACGTGGCGGATGCGACGGTCGGTCATCATCTGAGCCAGACCCTCGACCTCGTCGCCGCCCTCGCAGGTGTGCACCTCGCGGGTCATGATCGCGCTGACCGCCGAACCGAGCACGTCGGCGCCGGAGCGGTGCAGGTGGCGCACGACGTCACGCTCGCTGACGATGCCGGCCACCCCCTTGCCGTCGTCGCTGACGACGAGGGCACCGATGCCGTGCTCGGAGAGCACCGACAGCAGGTGGGCCACGGTGTCGTCGGGACGGATGGTGACCACGCCACCACCCTTGTTACGCAACACGTCGGAGATCCTCATGGGTCGACCGTAGAGCCAAGAGGCCGCTCGCGCCACTGATTCCGGCAGCGCTCAGCGGCCCTGGATCGCCCGCGGCGAGCGCCGTTGCCCCGTCGTCGCCGCTGTCGACCGGGTGACCGGGGTGCGGACCACCCGCACCGGGCTGGCGGCCGTCGACCCCCGCACGACGAGTTCGGGGGCGTAAACGTATTCGGCGCGCGAAGCATCCGACCCGCGGATCTCGTCGAGCAACGCGACGACGGCGGCCTCGGCCATCGCCATGACGTTCTGCCGGATCGTCGTGAGGGGCGGGTCGGTGAAAGCGATCAGCGGCGAGTCGTCATGGCCGACGATCGACACGTCCTCGGGCACCCGCAGACCCCGCGAACGCACCGCGCGCACCGCCCCCAGTGCCATCAGGTCCGACGCCGCGACGATCGCAGTGACCCCGCGATCGAGCAGCCGCGCGGCGGCGGTCGCGCCGCCTTCCACGGTGAAGAGCTGGTTGTCGATCAGGTCGTCGAGGGTGCGCGGCGTCGCCCCGGTGAGGCGGGTCATGACCGCCCGGAACCCGGCCGTCTTGCGCACCACCGGCACGAACCGCACCGGGCCGGCGGCCAGGCCGATCCGCCGGTGCCCGAGCTCGACGAGGTGGGCCACCGCGAGCTCCACGGCGGCCACGTCGTCGTTGACGATCGTCGGCACCGCCAGGCCAGGCACCTCGCCGTTGACCAGGACCAGCGGCAGCCCCAGCTCACGCAGCCGGACATACCGCGCGAGGTCGGCCTCGGTGTCGGCGTGCAGTCCGGAGATATTGATGATTCCGCACACGCCGTGGTCGAGCAGCAACTCGACATATTCGTCCTCATGCACCCCACCAGCGGTCTGAGTGCACAGGATCGGGGTGTAGCCCTGCCGCGCCAGCGCCGACTCGATGATCTGCGCAAACGCCGGGAAGATCGGGTTGGTGAGCTCGGGCAGGATGAGCCCCACCAACCCGGCGCTCTTGCGCCGCAGATAGGTCGGCCGCTCGAAACCGAGCACATCCAGCGAGGTCAGCACGGTCTGGCGGGTCGCCTCGCTGACCCCCGGGTGATTGTTGAGCACCCGGCTGACGGTCGCCTCACTCACCCCGGCATGTGCCGCGATGTCCGACTGGCGAGCCCGCACCATTTGCGTGATCCCTCCCCGAACCTCAGCCGCCGCCGGTCGGCACCCAGGTATGGATGCCGACGCTCGGCGCGGACGCCTCCAAGCGCAACCCATCCCCGACCCGATGGGCACCGCCACCGAATCGTGCCAGGGCCGCCGTGCTACCGGGAAGTAGCCGCGCGTCCAGCGTGATCGGCGGGTGCGCATCGCGGGCGATGTGCACCAGCGCGGTCTCCCCCGGCGCTTCCCGCAGGTAGACGAGCGCGTCGCGGCCGGCATACAGCCATCGCATCCCCCCGCGACGCAAGGCGACCGACTCGCGCCGCACCCCGATGAGGCTCCGGTATGCCGTGTGCAGCCGCTCGTCCCAGCGCGCCGGGTCGCGTCCGGCTGCGTCCCAGGGCATCGGACGGCGGCCGTCCTCGCCGCTGTGACCGGTGAGCCCGATCTCGTCGCCGTAGGTGAGCATCGGGATGCCCGGCATGGTGAACAGCAGCCCGGCCGCGACGACGACCAGCCGGTCGTCGTC
>JBGAQV010000022.1:9884-31452 GCA_044220505.1 Dermatophilaceae bacterium | reverse complement strand
TGATCACCGGCGCCCTCAGCGCCTGACCAAACAACCTCGACGGATCACCGTCATACACCACCGATCAGGACTTGACCCGGCCAAGCGCGGGGCTATGCCCGCCGCAGCCGCGCCTGACGTAGTCCTGCTGTGGCCGCCACGAGCTCGGCCACGCCCACCCCGGCCAGTGTCGGTAGCTGGACGCTGCCTGCCATCGGAGCCACCGGCTTGACGTTGGACACGACGATCGTCGGCACTCCCGCGGCTGTCGCCGACTGCGCCCCGAAGAGCGAGTCCTCGACGGCAATGCACGCCTCGGGCGCCACTCCAAGGCGGGTCGCCGCGGCGAGGTAGGGCTCGGGGTGGGGCTTGCCGTGGGTGACATCGTCGCCGGCGACGACCACGGCCAGGAGCTCGGTCGGCATCGCCTCCAGGAGCAGGTCGGTCAGCGATCGATAGGACATCGTCACCAGGGCCGACGGCACGCCGGCTGCGCGGGCCTCGGCGAGCAGCTCCAGGGCGCCAGGGCGCCAGGGCACATGCTCACGCAGTCGGCGGCCGACCGATGCCAGGAGTGCCCCGACCACCTCGTCGACCCCCAACGGCACCTTCCCGTGTTCGATGATGTAGGCCGCCGTGCCCGTCAGTGCCCGGCCCACGACGGCCATCGCATGCTCGTGGCTCCACACCCCGCCGAAGGACTCCACCAACTCGTATTCGGCGGCCATCCAGTAGGCCTCGGTGTCCACCAGAGTCCCGTCCATGTCCCAGAGCAGGGCGGCAGGTTGGGCGGACGGACAGTGCACGATCGGTCCTCGCTGGGGAGTCGGGTAGGAGGTCAACCCTATGTCGCCGTAAGGTGGTCCTTCACCGCAGGCACGACTGGGAGGGGAAGGTATGCCGGTGTGGGAACCCATTCCGCCGCTTCGCGCGCCCATCCTCATCGCCGCCTTCGACGGATGGAATGACGCTGGCGAGGCTGCGTCGGTGGCCTTGCGACACCTGTCCACCGTCTGGGGAGCCGAAGTCGTCGGCAGCGTCGAGGCCGAGGATTACTGCGACTTCCAGGTCAACCGTCCGCGGGTGCAGATCGTCGACGGTCGCCGCGAAATCGTCTGGCCCGAGACCCGCATCCTCGTGGCCCGCGGCACATCCTTCGACCGCGATGTCCTCTTCGTCGACGGCATCGAGCCGTCCATCCGCTGGATCCACTATGTGGCAGAGCTCCTCGGGATCGCTGTCGACTGCGAGGTCAAGACGATCCTCACACTCGGCGCCCACCTGGCCGAGGTGCCCCACACGCGCGACCTGCCCGTCACCGTGACCAGCGAGGACGCCCAGCTACGCGAGCAATTCGACGCCGAGGCAAGCCAATACGTCGGTCCAACCGGGATCGTGGGGGTGTTGAGCGCCCGCGCAGCGGACGTCGGCATCGCGGCGCTCTCGGCGTGGGTGTCGGTGCCCCATTACGCGGGCGGTCCGCCGTCGCCGAAGGCGGCGCTGGCGCTCGTCACCACGATCGAGGACCTCTTCGACGTGCAAATCCCCCGCCTCGATCTGGCCGAGCAGGCCCGCGCGTGGGAACTCACCGTCGACGAGATGGCCGAATCCGAGCCGGAGATGGCCGACTACGTCGCATCGCTGGAAGAGGCCGCCGACGCCGCGGAGCTACCGGAGGCCAGCGGCGACGCCCTGGCGCGAGAGTTCGAGCGCTATCTGCGCGGCCGCCAAGAGGGCTGACCCAACCCCTCGCGCGGTCCGGCTCAGAGCCGAATGCCGAGCAGCCGATCGACAGCCCGCGCCGCAATGCCCGGCGCCGCCAGATCCGAGCCACCGCCGCGCAGTGACTCGGCCACCCAGTCGTCTATGGCCGCAAGGGCACCCGGGGTGTCCAGATCGTCGGCCACCCGCTCCCGGAGCAGCCGGACGAGCGCGTCGGTGGCGGGTCCACCGTTGGTCGACACTGCGGCGCGCCACCGGGCCAGCCGAGCCTGAGCGCGGGTCAGGTCTGCGGGCGTCCACTCCCAGTCGGTGCGGTAGTGATGAGCCAACAGGGCCAGCCGAATGGCCATCGGGTCGACGCCGTCGGCGCGCAACTGCGACACGAGGACGAGGTTTCCCTTGGACTTGCTCATCTTCTCGCCGTCCAGGCCCACCATGGCCTGGTGGACGTAGGCCGAGGCGTAGGTCTGCTCTCCGCTCAGCGCACATCCCTGGCCGGCACTCATCTCATGGTGTGGGAAGGCCAGGTCCGTGCCGCCTCCCTGGACGGTGAACGGCATACCGAGATGCGTGAGCGCGATGACCGTGCACTCGATGTGCCACCCGGGGCGTCCCCAGCCGAGCACACCACCGTCCCACGCCGGCTCGCCCTCGCGTTCGGCTCGCCAGAGCAGTGGGTCGAGCGCGTTTCGCTTACCGGCCCGCTCCGGGTCGCCGCCGCGCTCCGCGAACAGCCCCAGCATCTCCGCTCGCCCCAGGCCGCTCACCGACCCGAAGCCCGGGCAGCGCGAGATGTCGAGATAGACATCTGCTCCCGCTGCGTCCGGGGCGTCGACCCGGTATGCCGTGCCGTCGCCTTCCAGCCGCACCACCGCCTCGACGATGGCGTCGATGGATTCGGTCACCCCGAGATAGACGTCCGGGGGAACGACCGACAGGGCGGTCATGTCCTCGCGGAAGAGGGCGGTCTCGCGATCGGCGAGTTGGGTCCAATCGATGCCATCGCGGACGGCCCGGGCCAGGAGCGGGTCGTCGACGTCGGTGACGTTCTGCACATAACGCACCTCGTGGCCGGCGTCGCGTAACGCCCGGCCGAGGATGTCGAAGGTGACGTAGGTGGCGGCATGTCCCAGATGGGTGGCGTCATAGGGGGTGATCCCGCAGACGTAGAGCCCCGCCACCGGCCCCGGGTCGAGCTGCACGAGTGCACCCGCCGCAGTGTCGTAGACGTGGAGAGGTCCTCCGGAGCCGGGGATCTCGGGGACGGCGGGCGTGGGCCAAGAGTGCACGGGGCGAGCGTAACCGGTCCTAGAGGGCCGGCCAGGGGATGGCCGGCCACTCCCCGCTCGGTTGCGGGTACCTGCCGCCGGCGAGCAGGCCGCCCACCCGAGCCCGCAGCGCCGACAGGTCGCCGGCCGGGAGTAGGCCGGCCAGCGCGAGCGTCAAGGGGCTGTCGTCGCGTTCCAGGTCTGCGGCCAGGGCGCTGAGCCGGTCGATGTCACGGGGGCGCAGCGGGTCGCCCGCCCAGCCCCAGAGCACTGTCCGCAGCTTGGGGTCGGCGTGCAAGGTCAAGCCGTGGTCGAAACCCCAGAGCCGGCCACTGACGTCCCGCACCAGGTGTGAGCCCTTGCGATCAGAGTTGTTGAGGACGGCATCCAACAGGGCGGCATCCCGCACATCGTCGTGGTCCTCGTGGACCACGCTCACCCACCGCCCGTCGGCCAGCTGCCCGTCGACCACCGGCAGGTATCCCGCAGGCACCTTCCCCCGGGCGACCAGACTCACCGGGCTGGGCAGGTCCTCGCTGGCAAAGGGGTCACCGATCCAGACCTGGACCGATCCAGGACCCAGGGGCCCCTCGCGCAGCACCGTGGGCGGGACGATCCCCACCCCGAGGTGTCGCGCCACCTGAAAGCTCGCGACTTCACGTCCGGCCAGGGTGCCCTCGGGGAAATCCCACAGTGGACGCTCACCGCGGATGGGCTTGTAGATGACGTGCAACGGCGCCTCGGGCTCGGCAACCCCGGGTAGCTCCGCGCCCTCAGGGACCGTGACTCTGGCCAGCAGCGCGACATTGCTCGCTCCGGTGATGCGCCCCACCAGCTCGATCGGTGCGTCCTGCAGCACCGAAACCAGCGTGCTTTCCGCGTCAAGCGCCGGGTTCATGCCGCCGACGTCATCGGCGATAGCCGTTGGCTCGTGGGCAGATGTGCCCGGCCGGGTCCAGGGGTCCGGCGCAGAACGGACACGGCGGGCGTCCGGCCCGGATGAGGTTTTGTGCACGTCGGGCGAACGCCCGCGCCTGAGCCGGCGGCAGGGTCACCCGCAGCCCATCGCCGACGAGGACCTCGGGGTTGAGCAGCCGGGCTACTTCGCGCTCGGAATCCTCGTCATCGTCCTCGGCGCCCTCCGTGGGGTCGTCGTCGGTGGGTCGCGCCTCGATGACGACGACCTGCCGAGCCGGATCCCAGCCCAACGCGATGGTCCGCACCCGGAAGTCATCCTCGATCGGCGTGTCCAGGGCGTCGTCGTCCTGGTATGCCGTGGCGCTGGCATCGCTTCCGGCCGCACCCGCGAAGTCGTCGAGGACATCGAGCACCCGGTCGGCCAGCACCGACAGGGCCTCCTTCTCGCACGAGACACTGATCAGGCGCCGCCCCTCGCGCGCCTGGAGGAAGAAGGTGCGTTGTCCGGGGGGGCCGACCGTGCCCGCGACGAAGCGGTGCGGCGGATCGAAGTCGTGGACCGGCATACCCCGACCCTAACCGGCCCCGCCGCCGACCGCCGCGTCCCCGGAGGCCACCCCCGACGGGGAGCCCCCGTTCTGGCCACCGGACGCCGGTCTGGGCCGGAAGGCATCCAACGGGCCGCCCAGGTCGTTGCTGCGCAGCAGGAAGGGCCGCGTCGGCGTGTAGCGGACGATGCTCACCGAGGCCGGGTCCACGACAAAGCGCTGAAACTGGTCGAGATGAGCGCCGGCCGCATCGGCGAGCACCGCCTTGATGACATCACCATGGGACACCGCAATCCACACGGCATCGGCTCCGTGAGCAGCCTCGACCTCGGCGTCAACACGGCGCACCGCGGCCACCGCCCGCGCGGCCATCTCGGCGATCGATTCACCCAGCAACTCCCCGTCGGGGAATCGGGCGGCCGACGGGTGGTCCTGCACCACCCGCCAGAGCGGTTCGGTGGCCAGCTCCGACAGCAGCCGCCCCGACCACGCCCCGTAGCGGCACTCCCCGAGATCATCGGTGGTCTCGAGCACAGGCGGGTCGTCAAGGGCGTCAGCCACCAACCGCGCGGTCTCCAGGCACCGGGGCAGCGGCGAGCTGACGAGGCGAGCGACCGGCATACCGGCCGTCGCCAGCCGCGCTCCGAGCGCGCTGGCCGCTTCCTGTCCCACCTCGTCGAGGGCGACTCCCGGCAGCCACCCCGCGAGTGTGCCGGAGGCGTTGGCGGTGGTCCGACCGTGGCGGACGAGCAGGACGGTGGCCATCACCTCAACCTACCGGCGAGGCTCCCACACGGCCCCCTCGATCCGTGATGACATTCTCCCTGTGATTGTCGACCAAGCCATGTACGTCGATGGCATCCGGCTGTCCCCGGGTGACCTCAGCGATGAACTGGCGACCTTGCGGGCCAGTGCCTCGGGGTTCATCTGGATCGGCCTCAAAGACCCCACCGACGAGGAGTTCTCGCTGGTCAACCGCGAGCTGGGGTTGCACCCGCTGGCCGTCGAGGACGCCATCACGGGCAACCAGCGGGCCAAGATCGACGCCTACGAGGGCAGCCTGCTCGCGGTCATCAAGACGCTGCGCTATGTCGAGCGCACCAGCGACATCGAGACGGGCGAGGTCATGGTCTTCGTCGGTGACCGGTTCGTCGTCACGGTGCGGCGCGGGGAGGCCAATCCACTCGACCACGTCCGCCGCCGGCTCGAGAACGATCCGGTGCAGCTGCGGCTCGGTCCGCTGGCTGTCCTGCACGCAGTCATGGACAGCGTCGTCGACAACTACGAGTCGATCGACCGCTACATCGCCGAAGACCTCACCCAGATCGAGCAGCAGGTCTTCGGCGAGCACGGCAATGTCGACGCCACGTCGATCTACCGGCTCAAGCGTGAGGTCCTCGAGTTCCGTCGAGCGGCCGTGCCGCTGGCCGAGGCGATGAAACGCTTCCCGTTCCTCAACTACGTCGGCAAGGGCGAGAAGAAGGTGCTCCCCTTCTTCCGCGACGTCGAGGACCACCTGGCCCGCACCAACGACCACGTCGAGTCCTACGACCGGCTCCTCTCGGAAATCCTCAACGCGCACCTCACCAAGGTGACCGTACAGCAGAACGAGGACATGCGCCGGATTTCGGCGTGGGTCGCGATGGCCGCCGTGCCGACGATGATCGCCGGCGTCTATGGCATGAACTTCCACTACATGCCCGAGCTCGAAGCGACGATCACGATCAACGGTGAAGACTTCTATTGGGGATACTTCGCGATCGTCGCCTTGATGATCAGCGTGTCAGCAGGTCTGTTCATCTTCTTCCGCAAGCACGACTGGCTCTGACCCCCATCGGCCAGACTCGGTTCGATCTGCAGCCCCGGCAGGTGACCCGGCACGTGCCCGGTCAGGTCGCGCTGAGCACACCCGCGCCCAGGGCGATGGCAATGATCACGCCGAGCACGACCCGATAGACGACGAACGCCTTGAGGGTGTTCGTGGCCACGAACTTGAGCAGCCAGGCGATCGACGCATAGGCGACGACAAAGGCCACGACAATGCCGACACCCATCTGGCCCTTGCCCAGCGACGACATGTCGGTGGTCATCGTTTCGTAGAGACCTGCGGCGGTGAGTGCCGGAATCGCGAGGAAGAACGACAGCCGAGTCGCAGTCACCCGGTCGATACCACGGAACAGTCCCGCGGAGATCGTGGCGCCGGAGCGACTGACACCAGGGATCAGCGAGAAGCACTGCACCAGCCCGATGATCAGGCCGTCGGTGATCGACACGGTGCCCTCGCCGCGCTCGCCCTCCTCGCGGACGAGCTTGGCGTGGCGCGTCTCGGCGACGACCATGACCAGGCTCCACAGCACGAGGGCAGCCGCGACGACCCACAGCGAACGCAGCGGACCCTCGATGACCTTGCGCAGCGCAAACCCCACGAGCGCCACCGGCATCGAGCCGACGATGACCGCCCACGCCAACTGATAGTCCGGATGGCTGCGCCGAGCGCTGTCGGTGAGGCCGCCGATCCAGGCACCGGCCAACCGCGCGATGTCGCGCCAGAAGTAGATGAGGGTCGCCGCGATCGCCCCGAGCTGGATCAAGGCGGTGTATGCCGTGACGGCCGGGTCGTTGACCGACAGGCCCAGCAGCTTCTCGGTCACCGTGAGGTGACCCGTCGAGGAGACCGGGAGGTATTCGGTGAGGCCCTCGACGACGCCGAGGATGACCGCTGCGGGGTAACTCAAGTCAGACACGAGGGGTCAGCCTAATCCCGCTTGCTGTACAGCACCGGCCATCATCCGCAGCGTGGCGCGCCGCGCCGCCAGCGTGGGCGCATACGGGCTGATCGACAGGGTGGTGACCCCCGCCTCGGCATAGGCCGCCAGCCGGTCGCGAATCCGTTCTGCCGGGCCGAGCAGCGCGGTGGCATCGAGGAACTCACGTGGCACGGCCGCCGCCGCGTCGCGGGCCCGGCCGTCCAGATAGAGCTCCTGAATGACCGCGGCTTCCTTCTCGAAACCCATGCGGCAGGCCAACTGGTTGTAGAAATTCTTCTCTCGCGAGCCCATCCCCCCGATGTAAAGAGCTGCATAGGAGCTGACCGCGGCATAGGCATAGTCGAGATCGTCGGTGAGCACGACGGGCACGGTGGGCACGACATCGAACCCCGCCAGCGGGTCCTCCGGTGTGCCCCGGCCGCCACGGACTGCCCCGGCCCGCAACGAAGCGAGCAACTCACCGGAATGCTCGGGGCTGAAGAAGATCGCCAGCCATCCATCAGCGATCTCGCCGGTGAGTTCGAGGTTCTTCGGGCCGACGGCCGCGAGGTAGACCGGGATCTCACCGCCCCGCACTGGCCGGACCGTCAGGCGCAGCGCCTTCCCGGGCCCGTCGGGCAGCGGCAGGGTGAAGTGCCGCCCGGCATACTGCACCGTCTCGCGTCGCAGGGCCATCCGGACGATGTCGACGTATTCGCGCGTGCGGCCCAGCGGTGCGTCGAAGCGCACCCCATGCCAGCCCTCACTCACCTGCGGACCGCTGACCCCCAGCCCCAGCCGGAAGCGTCCGTCGGACAGCGAGTCGAGCGTCGCGGCGGTCATCGCGGTCATGGCCGGACTCCGGGCGGGAATCTGCAACACGGCCGAGCCGAGACCGATCCGAGTGGTCTGCGCCCCGATCCACGACAGGATTGTCGGGGCGTCCGACCCATAGGCCTCGGCGACCCAGCAGACGTCGTAGCCCAGCTCATCCGCCTCCTGGGCGAGCACGAGGTTGTCCTTGCCGTTGCCGGCGCCCCAGTAGCCGAGGTTGAGAGCCAGTCGCATGGCGTCACGCTATCGGGGCCCACCGCGTGGCGCCGGGTCTCGACCCTGGCCGCGATGGATACCGTACGAGGCATGCGTCAGCGCCGGCTCGGAACCTCCGGTCTCACGGTCTCCACGCTGGGACTGGGCACCCTCACCTGGGGGGATGCGGTCGATCACGACACTGCTGGTGACCTCTTGGTGGCCTTCCACGAAGCCGGCGGCACGCTCGTGGACACGGCACCCACCTACGGCGATGGCCTGGCCGAACTCTGGTTGGGCGAGTTGCTCACCTCCGCCGTGCCTCGGGAGGACCTTGTCGTCGTCAGCAAGGCCGGGCTGCACTGGCACACCGGTCAGCGCCAGATCGACTCGTCGCGCCGCGGGATGCTCCGTTCGCTCGATGCGTCGCTACAGCGCTTGCGCACCGATCATGTCGACGTCTGGCTGGCCCACGTGTGGGATCCGCAGGTGCCGCTCGAGGAGACCCTCGGAGCGCTGGAGTATGCCGTGCAGTCCGGTCGCGCGCGCTATGTCGGTGTCTCCAACTATTGGGGGTGGCAGGCGGCACGGGCCTTCTCCATCCTGGAGCAGGCTCGAATCCCGTTGCTCATGGCCCAGATCGAGTCTTCCTTGCTGGCCCGCGCGATGGACGAGGTGCTTGCGGCGGGCAGCGGCTTGGGCTTCGGAGTCGTGGGCTGGGCACCCCTGGGTCGGGGTGTCCTCACCGGGAAGTACCGCCACGGCATACCGGCCGACTCCCGCGCCGCCTCACGCAGCTTCCCGGGTTTTTCGGAGCGCTTCCTCACCGATCGTCACCGGGGCATCGTGGAAGCGGCGTACACCGCCGCCCGCGGGCTCGATGTGCCGGCCGCGTCAGTGGCCCTGGCCTGGGCGCGAGATCGAGACGGAATGAGCGCGGTGCTCAGCGGCCCTCGCACGCTGGGGCAACTACGGACCGCCATCGACGCCGACTCGCTCACGCTGCCCGGGGAGGTGCGCTCGGCCTTGGACGACGTGTCGCTGGGCTGAACCCGACGCCGAGGGATCAGCCCCGGTCGTCGTCGTCCTCGTCGCCGTCCTCGTCGCCGTCCTCGTCGTCCTCGTCCAAGTCGTCGTCGAGATCGTCACCGTCCTCGGCGTCGTCGTCCGACTCGTCGGCATCGTCGAAGTCGATCTCCTCGTCGTCGAGGCCGGCGTAGACCCCGGACCCGTCGTCGTCGCTGTCGAGGTCGTCATCCATGTCGCCGTAAACCGCCAACGGGGTGGCGACATCCGTCGCGACGAAGAGGGCCTCGTCGTAATCGTCGAACGCCACCGCGAGGGCCTCGGCGGCGGACACCACCGCGGGGTCGTCGGGGTCGCGACGGCTGGAGGCGACTTCCAGGTGCCGCTCCAGAGCAGTCACGAGCTGAGCGAGCGCGGCGCGCGGGTCGACGGTCATGTCACGACCGTACCCGTTCGGGGTCACGATTGGGCATCCGGTCCCCGCTCACGCGAGGTCGAGGAACCGACGCAGCACCCGGGCGCCGAACTCCAGCGACGCAATCGGTACCCGCTCGTCGATCCCGTGGAACATCGGCACGAAGTCGATGTCGGGGGGCAGCTGCAGCGGAGCGAAACCGTAGCCGCGGATCCCGAGCCGGCTGAGCGCCTTGTTGTCGGTGCCGCCGGACAAGCAGTAGGGCAGGATGCTCGCCTCCGGATCCTCGGCCAGCAGCGACGCTCGCATCGCCCCGACGATGTCGCTGTCGAAGGGTGCGTCGAGAGCGATGTCTCGGTGGAGCACCTCGACCTGCACGTGTTCACCGGCCAGTCGCTCCAACGTGCTCAGCACATCGGCCTCGTGGCCGGGTAGGAATCGGGCGTCGACGGCGGCGGTTGCCGACTGCGGGATGACGTTCTGCTTGTAGCCCGCCTCGAGCATCGTCACGTTGGCCGTGTCGCGCAGCGTCCCCAGCACGAATCCCTGGGCGCTGCCAAGCTTCTCGAACAATGCGGCCGGGTGCGTAGCCGGGTCGTCCACGGCATACGGCAATCCGGTGATCTCCGACAGGCCGTCGAGCAAGCCCCGGACCGAGGCGATGTACTCCCGAGGCCATGGATGAGCGTCGATGCGCCCGATGGCCTGAGCCAGACGCACGATGGCATTTGCGTCGGTCGGCACCGACCCGTGACCGGCCCGGCCGTGCGCGCGCAGGCGCAGCCAGAGGATGCCCTTCTCGGCCGTCTGCACGAGATAGGCACGACGCGGCGCTCCGGTATGCCGTGCGGGCACCGTCACGCTGAACCCGCCGACCTCGCTGATCGCCTCGGTTGCGCCCTCGAACGATTCCGGATGATGGGACACCACCCAGTGGGATCCGGCGTCGCCGCCGGCTTCCTCGTCGGCGAAGAAGGCAAACGTCGTCGTCCGGGCCGGGCGAGCTCCGGTGCGCGCCAGATCGCGGATGCACGCGAGGATCATCGCGTCCATGCCCTTCATGTCGACGGCGCCGCGGCCCCAGATGCAGCCGTCCCGCTGCTCCCCCGAGAAGGGGTCGACCTGCCAGTCGGGGGCATGGGCCGGCACGACGTCGAGATGGCCGTGGACGACCAGGCCGGGGCGGTCGGGCTCACGCCCCTCGAGGCGCACCATGAGCGAGGTCCGTCGGGGTGCGCTCTCGACGAGGACCGGGTCGAGGCCCACCTCACTCAATCTGTGAGCGACATACTCGGCGGCTTCCCGCTCGCCCGGGCCTTCGTTGTCTCCCGCGTTCACGGAAGGGATCCGGATGAGATCGGCACACAACTGGGCGACCTCGTGCTCGGGCCGGATCTGGGGTTCGCTCTGGTGCGGCATAGGCCCAACCTAACGCGGCAGGGCTCGGGCACCCATCCGGTCGGTTCGTGCCGGGCCCCTGGCGCGTGCTATCGTTCCGGCTCGCGAGGGCAGCCCAGACGGTGCCCGCGTGACACCTCGTCCGGGTGGCGGAATGGCAGACGCGCTAGCTTGAGGTGCTAGTGCCCTCACGGGCATGGGGGTTCAAGTCCCCCTCCGGACACCGTACGTGCCTTCTCCGAGCATCCCCACGGCCCCGACCCGCCAGGTCTGATGGATCAGCGGATATTGGTGCGGCTGAAGTAGAGCGCCCCAGACGAGGTCTGACCCAGCAACTCGGGAACGGTGACAAGCACGAAGCCGCGGCTCTTGAGCGCCGCGATGATGCCCGGCGTGGCATCTACCGACGATCCGTGGATGTCGTGCATGAGCACAATCGATCCAGGCCGGACCGCCGACAGCACCCGCTGGGTGGTCACCGTCGCCGAGCGATTACGCCAGTCTTCGGAGTCGACGTCCCACAGCACGACCGGCCAGCCGAGCGTCCGGGTACGCGCGTCGAACGCCCCGTAGGGCGGTCGCATCAGGGTGACCTTCGCTCCGCTGGTGCGCTCGACCAGATCGCGGGTGGTCCCGAGTTCCTGCAGTGACGCCTCGACCGCTAACCGGCGCATGTCCCGGTGGTTCCAGGTGTGGTTGCCGATCGCCATTCCTAGCTCGGCTTCGCGGCGCACGACCTCCGGGTATGCCGTGACCGAACGGCCCAGCACGAAGAAGGTCGCCTTTACCTGGCTGGCGCTGAGGATGTCGAGCAGGCGACCGGTCTCCGGTCCGGGGCCGTCGTCGTAGGTGAGCGCGACGCATTTGAGCACCGCGCAATCGACCGGATGCGCCATCGCGGCAACCGAAGACGACGGCGCGGCCGTAGCGGCCGGCGAGACCAGCGCCGCCGGCGTCATCGCGGCCGCCTCAGGGCCGCCGGCCGCGGCGGGGGTCGCCGCCGGACCACGATCCGGGAGCGGGCCGGCATACGGGCGCCCAGAGGCGATGATCGCCTCGATCCGGCGACCGAGGTCACTCAGCGCGGGCCGCACCTGCAGCGCGGGCAGCGTGACCGACACGACCCGACGCTGCGGTGACGAGGTCTGGACGTCGAGGGCCACCACGACATCACCCGTGGGAACGAGGTCCGCATTGTCCAGGATGCTGGTCCCCGGTCCGCCGGCCTCCGGGACGGTGACCCCACTGGCCGCCGCAGCGAGGTTGACGGCCTGTTCGGTCTGGGTGCGGGCGGCTTCGGCAAAGAGGCTGGCCCCACTGCATGCCTCGTTGCGATCAAGGTCGGCGTAGAAGACGCGGCTGACTCGCGTGGTGCCGCTCCCTGCGACGGCAGCATCCTCGACCACGGCGCTCATCCGCACGACGACGACGGAACCCACCGCCCGGATGACCGAGCCGGAGACGGTGAGTTCCGGCGGCTGAGAGCCGCCGGGGGCGGTGCGGGCCAAGAAGGCGGCCTCCGCATCGTCGGCCCACGCTTCCAACAGGGCCGTAAGCCGAGCTGCCCCCGGGATGACCGGCCAGCTCACCTGGGTGGGTCGGCTGACGTCCACGGAGACCCTTCGGGTAACCGTCATGCCGGGCACCGTCGTCTCCGCGGTGAATGCCGACGCCTCGTCATCGGCCGCCAGCGCAACCACACCCGCAGCCTGAGGTGGAGGCTGGGTCCGGTGACCGGCCAGCAACGGTAACGCCACGCCGCACGCGAGCGACGCAGCGATGGCTACTCGGCCCGGCCAACGCACAGCGCAAGCATAGAAAGGGGACGATCCGAAACCTGGGACCTCAGGCCCAGGTCCGCTCCGTGTCGCCCGCCCCTGCGGATCGAGCGCTCAGCCGGCCGGGGTGCCCTTGAGACGCAGCAGCGTGCTCTTGCCGAACATCGACTCGATGAGATCGGTGGCGACTTCGGCCGTCCGGTTGGCTTGGTCACAGGCGGGGTTGAGTTCCATGACGTCCAAGGATCCGAGTCGACCGGTGTCTGCGATCATCTCCATGCACAGCTGCGCCTCGCGATAGGTCGGCCCGCCGCGCACCGTCGTGCCCACGCCCGGGGCGATCTCCGGGTCGAGGAAGTCGACGTCGAAGCTCACGTGCAGGTGCGTGTCGTCGTCGAGGTCCGCCAGCGCTTTGCGCATCGTCTTGCGCATCCCGAACTCGTCGATCTGGCGCATGTCGAACACTCGCATCCCGTCCGCGTGGACGAGCTTCTTCTCATCGGCATCCACCGACCGGATGCCCACCTGGTGCACCACATCGGGGCCGACTGCGGGGGTTTGACCCCCCAGCCGGGTGAGGGCGTCCGGGCCGCGACCGCGCAGGATCGCGACCGGCATACCGTGGATGTTCCCCGTGGGGGTGGTGCGCAGGGTGTTGAAGTCGGCGTGCGCATCGAGCCAGATGACGCGCAGCTTCTTGCCCGACTCGCGGGCGTGCCGCGCCACCGCGCTGATCGAGCCGATGGCCAAGCAGTGATCGCCGCCGAGCAGGATCGGGATGTGACCGGTCTGCAGCGAACCGTAGACCGCCTCGTGGACGGCTTCATTCCAAGCGACGACCTCGGCCAGGTGGCGGTAGCCGTCTACTGGGGGCAGCCACGGGTTGGGCGGCCCGGCCAGGTTGCCGTTGTCGTGCACGCGCAGGCCGAGGGCCGCGAGATTGGTGTGGATGCCGGCGACCCGCATCGATTCGGGGCCCATCGACGCGCCCCGGTGGGCTGCGCCGACGTCGGTCGGGGCGCCGATGAGGTCGACGATTCTCGTGGGGATGCTCACAACGGGCAATCCTCACACGCGACCGAGCCGCTGTCACACCGCCGTTGCCGACGAGGACACCCGCACTGCCCAGAGCGCGACCGCAGCGGCGGAGGCGACATTGAGTGAGTCGACGCCCGCAGCCATGGGGATGCGTACCGTGACATCACAGGCTGCGACGGTATGCCGAGCCAAGCCATCGCCCTCGGTGCCGACGACGAGAGCCAAACGATCCGGAGGGTCGAGCGCCAAGGCATCCAGCGGGATCGAGTCGTCGTCCAAGGCGAAGGCTGCCACGGTGAAACCCAGGTCGCGCAGGAGGTGCACGCCCTCGGGCCACGGGTCGACACGGGTCCACGGCACCTGGAAGATCGTGCCCATCGACACACGAATCGCCCTGCGGTAGAGCGGATCCGCGCACCGAGGGGTGACCAGGACCGCGTCCACGCCGAGGGCCGCTCCAGCCCGCACCGCAGCCCCGACGTTGGTGTGATCGACGATGTCCTCCAGGACGAGCACCCGCCGCGCGCCCGCGACGACTGCGGCGACCGGGGGCAGCGACGGCCGGTGCATGGCAGCCAGGGCACCGCGGTGCAGGTGGAACCCGGTGAGTCGCTCGAGGACCTCCGCCTCCCCCACAAACACCGGTATGCCGTCCCCGGTCGCCGTTGCGACGACGTCGGCCAGATCGGTGAGCCAGCGCTCTCCCATGAGCAAGGAACGGGGCCGATGACCGGCGGCAAGGGCGCGCCGAATGACCTTCTCCGACTCGGCGATATAGAGACCCCGTTCGGGTTCTGACCGGCGGCGCAACGCTACGTCGGTCAGTCCGACGTAATCGGCCAGTCGCGGGTCGTCGGTGGAGTCGATCCAGGTGACACCCGCCGCCAAGGGGTGGCCAGGCGGCGACGTCACGGGAACCACACCATCTTGACGATGGCCACGACGCCGACGACGACGATGATCGACCGCAGGACCGGCGCCGGCAGGCGCCGACCGAGGTGCGCGCCGAGCAGGCCACCGAGCAACGACCCGACCGCGATGAGCCCGACGACACCCCAGTCGACATGTTCGCGGGCGAAGATGAGGAAGGCAGCCGCGGCCACCAGATTGACGAAAGTGACCAAGACGTTCTTCAGTCCGTTGAGCCGTTGCAGCGACTCTCGCGACAGGGCGCTGAAGATCCCCATGAGCAAAACGCCTTGGGCCGCACCGAAATAGCCCCCATAGGCGCCCGCGAGCAAAGCGCCCGCGAGCAGCCATCCGGAGGCGGCAGAGTCACGCGGGCCTGCGAGGCGGTCCAGCGGGGCGGCCGACTGGCTGCCCGGCTGAGCCCGGCGCGCACGGGCCGCCCGCTGGATTCGGGGGCCGAAGATGACCAACACGAGCGCAATGACGATAAGGACGGGCACCACGGCCCGGAACGCCGCAGCAGGCAGCACCAGCAGCAGGGCCGCTCCGAGCATCGATCCCGCGATAGACATCGGCAGCAGGCGGGTCAACAGCGCTCGTTGACCGGCCAGTTCGCGCCGATATCCCCAGCTGGCGCTGGCTCCACCGGCCACCAGGCCGATGTTGTTGCTCACGTTCGCCGTCAGCGGCGGGTAGCCGAGCAACAGCAGGGTGGGAAACGTGATGAGGGTGCCCGACCCGACGATGGAGTTGATCGTCCCTGCACCGACTCCGGCGAGCAGGACCCAGCACGCTTCCAGGGCAGACACCCAGCCACCCTACCGACGGACGGCTGGGTGTCGCCTGGGCGCACGGCATACCAGGCATTGCCAGTATGCCGGGCAGCTCACCTCACGCCGTCGGCCCGGCGCCGTCCTCCGGGGTCTCGCCAGCCGTAGCTGGGGCCGCTGTCTGGACCCGTTCGATGGTCGGATGCAGGCCAGTGCGGGCCGCCGGAATCACCGGAGTGCTGCCACCGGCATTCGGAGTTGGGGGTCCACCGAGAGCCGAGGAAACACCGCGGAGGGCGTCGGTGAGCTCGGACGGGATGATCCACATCTTGTTGGCATCGCCGCGGGCCAGCTGCGGCAACACCTGGAGGTACTGGTAGGCCAGCAGATCCTGGGTGGGCTGACCCTTGTGGATCGCGTCGAAGACTTCCTCGATGGCTTGAGCTTGTCCGCGGGCCTCGAGCACCCGGGCCTGAGCCGAACCCTCGGCCCGCAGGATCTGCGCCTCCTTCTCGCCTTGGGCGGTGAGGATCGCCGACTGCTTGGTGCCCTCTGCCGTGAGGATCGCAGCGCGTTTGTCGCGCTCGGCGCGCATCTGCTTCTCCATGGAGTCCTGCACGGAGTGCGGCGGGTCGATGGCCTTGAGCTCGACCCGGTTGACCCGGATGCCCCATCGGCCGGTCTCCTGGTCGAGCACACCACGCAGCTGTCCGTTGATCTGGTCTCGGGAGGTGAGCGTCTCCTCGAGGTCGAGCGAACCGATGACGTTACGCAACGTCGTCACGGTGAGTTGCTCGATGCCTTGGATGAAGTTGGCGATCTCGTAGACCGCCGACTTCGCGTCGGTCACCGTGTAGTAGATGACGGTGTCGATGGAGACGACGAGGTTGTCCGAGGTGATCACGGGCTGCGGCGGGAAGGTCACCACCTGCTCGCGCAGGTCGATGGTGGCGCGGGGCTTGTCGATGAAGGGCACGAGAATGTGCATGCCGTCGTCGAGGGTGCGCGAGTAGGAACCAAGCCGCTCGATGATGACGGCGGTCTGCTGGGGGACGATCTTGATCGTGCGCAGGATGACGCTCGCGACGAACAAGAGCAGCGCGAGGACGACGACAAGAGTGACGATGCTGCCGGACACGGGAACCTCCGAACCGTGGGGACTGCGTGGACGACTACGGAGCCTGCGGCGGATGCCGCGCGGCGGCGTGCTGTGCTCTGGGTCAGGTGATGTGGGTCAAGCGCTGTGGGTCAAGTGCTGTGGATCGGGTGCTCAGGGCGTGGTGTCGTGGGGCGCCTCCGCGCGCTCGACCACCGCGGTCGCCCCGTCGATTTCCACGACCGTGGCGTGCTCACCGGCGGCCAGCACGTCGTGGTTGTCGGAGCGGGCCGACCAGGTCTCACCGCCGATCCGCACTGATCCGCCGGTGGCGGTGACGGTCTCGAGCACGACCGCTGACCTGCCGCGATAGCCGCCGACTCCGATCGAGGTAGGCGGGCGGTGAGTGCGGAATCGACGGTGGACGGCCGGGCGAACCACACCGAGCAGCACCATCGCCGTGGCCGCCGCAACGATCGCCTGCACCGGGAATGGGGCTCCGACGGCCGCTGCCGCCGACCCGCCGAGAGCACCCCCTGCGAGCATGAGGAAGGTGAAGTCAACCGTGGCGATTTCGAGGGCGCCGAGCCCGAGGGCCACGACAATCCAGATCAGCCAGGCGTAGTTCTCCACGTCGACCACCGGCGTCCTCTCATCGTTGCGGACCGGCACCTGGTGGGGCACCGGTCCTTACAGGCTACGACGTATCGCCGGCCGTCGAGGTTCCGTCGAGATCAGCCAGCCGGGCGGTCCAGCGATGCCCATGCCGCTCGATGGTCAGAGGCAGGTCGAAGGTGGCCGAAAGATTCTCGGCTGTGAGGGTGATCTCCAATGGTCCGGCAGCGACGACCCTGCCCTCGCGCAGCAGGAGCGCATCGGTGAAACCCTGCGGGATCTCCTCGACGTGATGGGTGACGAGCACCAGGGCGGGGGCCCGAAGGTCGCTGGCCAGCGTGCCCAGCCGGGCCACGAGGTCTTCCCGACCACCGAGGTCCAGGCCCGCGGCCGGCTCGTCGAGCAGCATGAGCTCTGGGTCGGTCATCAGCGCACGCGCGATCTGGACCCGCTTGCGCTCGCCCTCTGACAGGGTGCCGTAGCGGCGATCCGCCAGGTGTTCGGCCCCCAGGGCAAGCAGCAACTCCATGGCCCGCACGTAGTCCTGCGTGTCGTAGTGCTCGTTCCAGCGGCCGACGATGCCGTAGGCGGCGGTGACGACGACGTTGCCGACGATCTCGCTGTCGGGAATGCGTTCGGCCATGGCCGCGCTCGCCAGGCCCACCCGCGGTCGCACCTCGAAGACGTCGACGGCGCCGAGCTGGTCGCCGAGAATGCGCACGGTGCCGATCGTGGGATGCATGCGTGCGGCCGCCAGCTGCAGCAGGGTTGTCTTGCCCGCGCCGTTGGGCCCGAGGATGACCCAGCGTTCGCCTTCCTCGACCTCCCAGGAGATGTCGTCGAGCAACCGGGTCTTGCCGCGCACGACGCTGACGCCCTGGAAGGCAAGGACATCACTCATGGCTCAAACCCTAGTTCAGCGGCCAAGTCCTCGGGCGACGGCCCGCCGCGGTGCCCCGTTTAGAGTGCCGGTATGCCGTCCCTCCCCCTCAGCGTCCGCGCCGCACTGTGGACCACGGCGCTGCTGCAGGGCGAAGTGAACTACGAGGACTGGTTCAACCGCGCGCACGCCGGCAGCACGGACGTCGCCGGAGATCTCGAGTGGACCACTGAATGGCGCGATGCCGACGAGACACTTGCGGTGGCCGTCCTGCCGCGGCCCGGTCGTCCCGGGTGGATCTCCGCGGCTGATGGCCCCGTCCTCGTGGCAGCCACCGAGGCATCCGAGGCGATCCTCGCGGTCACGACCGGCTCCGTCGCGGTCCCGAGCCTTCAGGAGTACGGCCCGGTCGGTGACCGCGGCGTGTTGGTGACATGGACGGCATACCCAGGTATGCCGGTGGCGCGCCACCGGCTGGAGGCGACCGACCTGCGCGAGCTGTCGCAGCGATTCGCCACGTCAATCCGAGAAGCGGCCGACGACCTCGAGGCTGCAGGTGGCACCCCGTGGAGTTCCTCGGAGGTGCTGTCCGCGGGTCGGTTCGGGAGGCTGGGACGGCTGCCGGCCGGCATACCCGCTCGGGCCCTGGAACTCATGGCGCGCAGCGCCCTGGTGAGCGAGGCCGCCCATGCCGGCCTCACCCTCGAGGCCGGTGGTCCCGCAATGGACCTGCAGACCTCGATGCGCCGGGAGGCGGTGCTGCGCGGTTTGGCGACGACGGCCGACGAGACGCTCGAGGGTGCGGCTGCCGTCGCAGCCATGGCCCTCGCCGGGTGGATTCCCGGCGACCGGCGTCGCTGACGTCCTGGCCCGAGAAGCTGGGGCAGGGTTCAGCCCCGTTTCAGCCCAGGACCGAGCGGTAGACCTCCATGGTCTTGTCGCCGATGCTCGCCCAGGAGAACTGCTCTACGGCGCGCCGACGGCCGGCCAGCCCCATCTCGCGCGCTCGGGAGCGGTCGCGGACTGCGGCGGTCAGCGCCTCGGCGAGGTCGTGGACGAACCGGTCCGGGTCGACCGGGGTGCCCGTGCCGTCCTGGACCTGCTCGATGGGCACCAACCAGCCGGTCTCGCCGGGCACGACGACTTCGGGGATACCGCCGGTGGCCGTGGCGACGACCGGGAGTTCGCAAGCCATCGCTTCGAGATTGACGATGCCGAGGGGCTCGTAGACCGAGGGGCAGGCAAACACCGTCGAGGCGGTGAGCAGCGCGACAACTTCGTTGCGCGGCAACATCTGTGGGATCCAGACCACGCCGTCACGGGTGGTGCGCAACTGCGCCAGCAGCCCCTCGACCTCGGCCTGGATCTCGGGCGTGTCGGGCGCTCCGGCACACAGGACGACTTGAATGTCCTTGGGCAGCAAGGCTGCTGCGCGCATGAGGTAGGGCAGCCCCTTCTGTCGGGTGATCCGCCCGACGAAGATGACGGCCGGGCGGTCGGGGTCCATACCGTGCTTGCGGCAGATGTCCGTGTCGCTGATCGGTTGCCACAGTTGCGAATCGATGCCGTTGTGAACGACCGCGACCTTCGCCGGGTCCAAAGAGGGGTAAGACCGCAGGATGTCCTGCCGCATGCCCGCACTCACGGCGATGACAGCCGCGGCACCCTCATATGCGGCTCGCTCGGCGAAGGACGACACGCGGTAGCCGCCGCCGAGCTGCTCGGCCTTCCAAGGCCGCATCGGCTCGAGGCTGTGGGCCGTGACGATGTGCGGTGACCCGGCGAGCAGGCCCCCGAGATGACCCCCCATGTTGGCGTACCACGTGTGCGAGTGGACGATGTCGGCGCCCTGGCAGTCCTGGGCGATCTGGATGTCGACTCCCAGGGTCTTGAGGGCGGGGTTGGCGTCGGCCAATTGCGGCAGATCCGGGTATGCCGTTGTGCCCGCTTCGTTCCGATCGGCGCCGAAACACCGCACCCGGACGTCGGCATCGCCCCGATCACGCAATGCCCGCACGAGTTCGGCGACATGCACCCCCGCTCCCCCGTAGACGGCCGGCGGATACTCCTTGCTGATGATGTCGATGCGCACAATGTGAGACTAGTCCGAAGGTCCCCGACGACGCACCGGTCAAAGGTTCTAGGGTGGGTGACATGGCCCGTCGCAGAACGAATCCCAAGGTCCTTGCCATCGTCCTGGCCGGCGGAGAGGGCAAGCGTTTGATGCCCCTCACCCGCGACCGCGCCAAACCCGCGGTGCCCTTCGGCGGCATCTACCGGCTCGTCGATTTCGCGCTCTCCAACGTCGTCAACTCCGGCTACCTCAAGGTCGTCGTGCTCACCCAGTACAAGTCGCACAGCCTCGACAAGCACGTGACGAAGACGTGGCGGATGTCGACGATGCTGGGCAACTACGTCGCTCCCGTCCCGGCCCAGCAGCGCGTCGACAAGAACTGGTATCTGGGCAGCGCGGACGCGATCTTCCAGTCGCTCAACCTCATCGATGACGAGCGTCCCGAGATCGTCGTCGTCGTCGGGGCCGACCACGTCTACCGGATGGACTTCTCGCAGATGGTCGCCCAGCACATCGAGACTGGTGCGGGGATCACGGTGGCGGCGATCCGACAGCCGATCCACCTGGCCGACCAGTTCGGCGTCATCGAGGTCGACGAGACCGACCCGATGAAGATCGGTGCCTTCCGTGAGAAGCCTTCCGACCCCAAGGGCCTGCCCGACAGCCCGCACGAGGTGCTCGCCTCGATGGGCAACTACGTGTTCACGACCGACGCCCTGGTCAACGCGGTGACCGAGGACCACGACACCGAGGGCAGCAAGCACGACATGGGCGGAGACATCGTGCCGCGCTTCGTCGCGGCCGACGACGCCTACGTCTACGACTTCAAGGACAACGACGTGCCTGGCGCGACCGAACGCGACCGTGGCTACTGGCGCGATGTCGGGACCCTCGACTCCTACTACGACGCTCACATGGACCTCATCTCGGTCCATCCGGTCTTCAACCTTTACAACTACGACTGGATGATCTACACCAACGCGCCGGCCTATCCCCCGGCCAAGTTCGTCCACGGGTCGCACGACCGGGTCGGTGAGGCGTTGTCCTCGGCGGTCTCCCCCGGCGTGGTCGTCTCGGGAGCTCAGGTCAACCACTCGGTGCTCTCGCCTCGGGTCAAGGTCCACAGCTATGCGACGATCGCCGACTCGGTGCTCCTGGACTCCGTCGAAGTCTCCCGGTATGCCGTCATCCGACGCGCCATCATCGACAAGGGCGTGTTCATCCCCGAATACGCGCGGATCGGGGTGGACCACGAGCACGACCGGGCCCGTGGCTTCCACGTCACCGAGAACGGTGTGACGGTCATCGGCAAGGGACAGCACGTCCCGCTGTGATCCCGGCGGACGGCATACCTGCCC
>JBGAQV010000022.1:0-9874 GCA_044220505.1 Dermatophilaceae bacterium | reverse complement strand
CCCCTTCTACACCGGCAAGCAGAAGATCCTCGACACCGGTGGCCGCATCTCGAAGTTCGAGCAGCGCTACGGCAAGAAGCAGGCCAACTAGCTTCCGGCGGGGGCGGGGGGGGGCCCCGCCGCCCCCCGGGGGCCCCCCCGTCCAGGTTGCTCCACAACACGCCCCGTATGCCGTGCTCCGCGACACCGTCGTGGCGCTCGAATCGCTCGGGGTCGATGTCATCCTCACCTGGGACCACTTCTTCCCGTTGTCCGGCGACCCCGACGGATCGCATTTCGAATGCTGGAGCCTGCTCGCCGGCTGGGCCGAGGCGACCGAGCGGGTGCAGCTCGGCCCGCTGGTGGCTTGCACGGCTTTCCGCAACCCCGACCTGCACGCCGACATCGCCCGCACCGTCGACCACATCAGCGCTGGACGGGTGATCTTCGGCATCGGTGCGGGCTGGTTCGAGCGCGACTTCACGGCATACGAGATCGAATTCGGCACGGCAGGAAGCCGATTGGACGCTTTGGCGGCCGATCTGCCGCGCATTCGGGCACGTTGGGATGCTTTGGTGCCCCGGCCCGCCGGAGCGCTGCCGATCCTCGTCGGCGGTGGTGGGGAGCGCAAGACGCTGCGGATCGCCGCCGAACACGCCGACATCTGGCACGGGTTCGGCGACCCGGAGCTCATCGCGCACAAGCACCGCGTGCTCGACCAATGGTGTGCCCGGGTCGGCCGTGACCCGCTGACGATCGAGCGGTCTGCGGGGGTGGCCTATACCCCGGCCCGGTTACCGGAGCGGTCTGACCTCGATTTCGCCGCGCAGGCCCAGGCGCTCTTCGACGTCGGGACCCGGCTGTTCACGCTCAGCCTTACCACACCGCCCTACGACTTCGGGCCGGTACGCGACGTGTTGGCTTGGCGGGATGGGGTCAACGCCGGCCGGGGGTGAAAGGCGCCCGCGAACGTGCGACGAGGCCATGCGGTGGTCGGACGTCCGGCTCGGTGGTTCTACCCTGGCGGGGTGACTGACGGACCCGAGACGCTGCGCATCACCCTTACCGGCGACGACCGTCCCGGAGTCACCAGTGCCCTGCTGCAAGCCGTCGCACCCCTGGGTGCCGACGTGCTCGATCTCGAGCAGATCGTCGTGCGCGACCACCTGACGCTCACCTTGCTGTTGCGCACGGCCGGCGACGCAGGCACCGCCGCGACTGATCGTGCCGCTGCCGGCTCGGCGCGAGAACTCCGCGGGGCCGTCCAGGCAGTGGCCGATCGGCTCGGGATGCGCGCCAAGGTCCGCGAGGGCGTCGGCGACAGCCTTGAGCGGCCGGCCGGCCGGGCGCATGTCGTGGTCCTCGGCCGCCCGCTGAGTGCCGGTCCGTTGGGTGCGGTCACGGCCCGAATCGCCGCCCATGGGGCCAATATCGATCGGATCCGGCGACTCTCCCACTACCCCGTGACGACGCTCGAGTTCGACGTGTCGGGGGCCGATGTCCCGGCCCTGCGAGCCGAGCTGGCGGCGGTCGCAGCGGCTGAGCGCGTCGATGTCGCTGTCGCGCCAGCCGGGCTGGCCCGGTTGGGCGCCCGGCTGGTCGTCATGGATGTCGACTCGACGTTCATCCAGCAGGAGGTCATCGAACTGCTTGCTGCCAAGTGCGGCCGCGAGGCAGAAGTCGCCGCCGTGACCGAGCGGGCGATGCGTGGTGAACTCGACTTCGCCGCCTCACTGCGTGAACGGGTGGCCGTGTTGGCCGGGCTCGACGCGAGCGTCCTGGGTGCCGTGCGTGCGGAGATCATCCTCACCCCGGGCGCCCGCACCCTGGTGCGAACGCTCAAGCGGCTCGGCGACACCATCGCGCTGGTTTCCGGCGGCTTCATCGAGATCGTCGGGCCTATCGCCGCTGACCTCGGCATCGACCACGCCTTGGCCAACCGGCTCGAGGTGCGCGACGGCAAGCTCACCGGTCGGGTCGAGGGCGAGATCGTCGATCGGGCGGGGAAGGCGAGGGCGCTGCGTCGCTTCGCCGCTGAGGCGGGCTTGCCGCTGTCTCGCACGGTAGCTATCGGTGACGGCGCCAACGACCTCGACATGCTCGAGACGGCTGGTCTCGGGGTGGCCTTCAACGCCAAACCCCTCGTGCGAGCCCAGGCCGACACAGCGGTCAACGTCCCCTACCTGGACACGGTGCTCTTCCTGCTGGGGATCACTCGCGAGGATGTCGAAGAAGCCGATGCGCTCGACGGCATACCGACTCCTGCCCCGCTCCTGTCCTGAACCGCGCCAACCGGGCGCGCGGCACTCAACCCGATCGGGTCAGCAGCCCATCGCGTGCACGCCACCGTCCACGTGGACGATCTCTCCGGTGGTGGCCGGGAACCAATCCGAGAGCAGCGCGGCACACGCCTTCGCGGTCGGGACCGGGTCCGAGACGTTCCATCCCAGCGGGGCGCGGGTGTCCCACTGCGCCTCGAAGACCTCGAAGCCCGGGATGGACTTGGCGGCCGTCGTGCGAATCGGGCCGGCCGCCACAAGATTGCAGCGGATCCCCTTGGGCCCCAGGTCGCGCGCGCAGTAGCGGTTGGTCGACTCGAAGGCGGCCTTGGCCACGCCCATCCAGTCGTAGACCGGCCAGGCGAAGCTCGCATCGAAGGTCAGCCCGACGATCGAGCCTCCGGCGCTCATCCGCGGCAGGGCGGCGACGGCAAGGGCCTTGAGGCTGTAGGCGCTGACATGGATGGCGGTGCTGACGTCCTCCCAGGTCGCGTCGAGGAAGGTGAACGCGCCCTGGGGGGCGAAGCCGATCGAGTGCAGGACCCCGTCGAGGTGGTCGGTGTGCTCGCGCAACCGATCGGCCAGGGTGTCGAGGTGCTCCTGGTCGCTCACGTCGAGTTCCACGACGACCGGGGTCACCGGCAGCCGCCGCGCGATCGTCTGGGTGATCTTCATGGTCCGCCCGAACGAGGTGAGGATGACCGTTGCACCCTCCTCCTGCGCGATCTTGGCGACGTGGAAGGCGATCGAGGAGTCCATCAGGACACCCGTCACCAGGAGAGTCTTGCCGTCGAACATGCCCATGGCCGGCTCGCTTTCGTCGGGGTCGGTCGGTCGGTCAGTGGCCCATGCCGAGGCCGCCGTCGACGGGCAGCACGGCACCGGTGATATAGGCGGCCTCCGGGGAGGCGAGGAAGCGCACCGCCGCGGCGACCTCCTCGGGCGCCGCGAAGCGCCCCGCCGGGATGGCCGAGAGGTATGCCGTGCGGCGCTCCTCCGGCAGCGCTGCAGTCATGTCGGTGTCGATGAAGCCGGGGGCCACCACATTGGCTGTGATGCCTCGCCCGCCGAGTTCGCGGCTGATCGAGCGGGCCAGACCCACGAGCGCGGCCTTGCTCGCGGCGTAGTTGGCCTGGCCCGGGGAGCCGTACAGACCCACCACACTGGAGACGAAGATCATCCGGCCGCGGCGCAGCCGGATCATCCCCTTGCTGGCCCGACGGGCACAGCGGAAAGCGCCGGCCAGGTTGGTGTCGACAACGTCGTCGAACTCGGCATCGCTCATCCGCATGAGCAGTTGGTCCTTGGTGATGCCGGCGTTCGCCACGAGGATCTCGACCGGGCCACCCAGGAGGTCTTCAGCGGCAGCGAAGGCTGCGTCGACCGAGGCTGTGTCGGTGACCTCGCACGGCACCGCCTGCAGGCCCTCGGGGGCCTCTCCGGAGCGGGTGGTGACGACGACCCGGTCTCCCGCCATGGCGAATGACCTCGCGATGGCCAGGCCGATCCCGCGGTTGCCGCCGGTGACGAGCACGGCTCGTCCAGCTGGGGCCGGTGTCTGGGTCATGGGCCGGTCGTCCTTCCGCTCGGGCTGTGTTCCCCCGTTGTGCGCCGCCGCACGGTCGAGCGGGGCGATGTCCGACCGACGCTACGGGTTACCCGCGCGTAGGACGTAACGGCGCACGGCATACGCGCGTAGTGTGGGAAGGGTGAGGCTACGGCGCAAGGGTCCCGAGCCGGTGGTGCACACCGTGACCACCGCGCCGATGTCGCTCGCCGAAGACAGTGACATGCGGATGCGTCGCTACCTGTTGACGATGGCGGTGCGGACAGCATGTTTCCTCCTCGCGGTCGTCACCGAGGGCTGGCTGCGCTGGACGTTCGTCGCCGGAGCCGCGATCTTGCCCTACATCGCCGTCGTGCTGGCCAACGCCGTCGGCCCGCGATGGGGCGCGCAGATCAGTGGGGCCGACCGGTTCAGCGAGGCCGGGCCTGGGCTGTCGGCCGGACGCCAATCGGCGGCCGTCGGTCCGACCAGCCACTCGCACTGACGCGCCGACGCCGGTGCGCCGACAGGGGCGCCCCCCGGGCGCCACGATCAGCCGCCGATCGCCGACATCGGCCGATCCGGCTGGTGGAACCCGGGGCGGCCGATGCCGTGCCCGTGGGCCTTACGCCACATCTCTTCGCGGATGAGCTCGGCAAGGTCGGCGTCCGAGGCCCCGCTGCGCAAGGGTTCCCGCAGGTCGGTCTCGCGCTGCGAGAACAGGCAATTGCGCACTTGACCGTCGGCGGTGAGACGGGTGCGGTCGCAATCGCCGCAGAACGGGGCGGACACGCTGGCGATGATGCCGACCATCGCCGGCCCTCCGTCGACGAGATAGCGCTGAGCTGGGGCGCTGCCGCGAGCCGACTCCGGCAACGGGGTGAGTGTGAAGCGTTCGGCCAGCCGCTCGCGGATCTCGGCAGCGGTCACCATGACCGATCGGTCCCACCCGTGCTGGGCGTCCAGCGGCATCTGCTCGATGAAACGCAGCTCGTAGCCCCGCTCGAGGCACCAGGCCAACAGCTCGCACACAGCGTGGTCGTTGACCCCACGCATCGCAACGGCGTTGACCTTCACCGGCTGCAGTCCGGCTGCGGCAGCGGCCGACAGCCCCGCGACGACGTCATCGAGGCGGTTGCGGCGGGTCAGTGCGAGGAACTGGTCCGGGTCGATGGTGTCGAGGGAGACGTTGACCCGGTCGAGGCCCGCGGCGGCCAGGGGTGCGGCCAAGCGGTCCAGGACCGCCCCATTGGTCGTCATCGCCAGCGTCGGCCGCGGGGTGATCTCCGCGAGAGCCTGGACCAGGTCGACGATGCTGGGCCGCAACAGCGGCTCACCACCAGTGAGCCGCACCTGGGTGACCCCGAGCCCGACGAAGACCCGCACGACGCGCACGAGTTCCTCGTCACTGAGCAACTCGGCCGTGGGGAGCCAGGGCAGCCCCTCGGCCGGCATGCAGTAGGTGCACCGGAAGCTGCAGCGGTCGGTGACCGACACCCTCAGGTCGCGGGCCACCCGGCCGTAGGTGTCGATGAGGGTGCCGCCGTCCGGAGGACGCAGCCTCGGGTCGGGGAGCCGGGTCATGCGCGCCACCCTAACCCGGGTACGGTGAGTCGGTGTTCAGGGAGATCTTCACCAAGCGCATCCTGGGCGCCATCGCGTTTGCCATCGTCTTCGGCCTGGCCTGCTATGCCCTGGGGATGTGGCAGTTGTCGCGTTACGAGGCCAAGGACGCCCGCGCCAACGCCGTGGAAGCCAATTACGCGCGCGCCGCAGTTCCCCTCGCGCAGGTGCTGCCCTCCCCCGCCACCACGCTCGCCGAGGACCAGATCTGGACGAAGATCACAGTCACCGGCCGGTATGCCGTGGACTGGACCCTGGTCGTGCGCACCCGCTCGCTGGCCAGCGCGCTCGGGCTGGAGGTCCTGGTCCCATTGCGGGTTGGTGACGCCACCCTGCTCGTCGACCGGGGCTGGGTGCGGATGGGCGAGACGGCGGCGGAGTTGCCGCCCTTCCCCGCTGCCCCCGCCGAGGAAGTCACCCTCACCGGGTGGCTCAAACCGAGCGAGGACGACCGCGGGCAAGACCTCCCTGCCGGGCAGTTGGCGTCGATCAATCTGCCTCAGGCACAGGCCCAGACCGGCGGCACGCTCTATCAGGCCTACCTCGTCCTGGACGCCGAACGCACCGCATCGGGCCTGACGCCGCAACGACCCACCCCGCTGGAGCCCCCCTCGGTCGACCGCGGGCCGCATTTCGCCTACGCCCTGCAATGGTGGCTCACGGCCGGGCTGGGGATCGCCTTCGTCGTCTTCCTCTACCGCTCCCGACCTGGGGCGGAAGAACGGCGTGCCGCGGCGACCCCCAAGCCCAAGAAAGTGCGGATCTGGGACGAAGAGGACGGCTGACCGGTCAGGCCGGGGTGCGTTCGTCGAAGTACTGGGTGCGATAGAGGTCGGCATACAGCCCACCACGCTCGAGCAGCTCGGTATGCCGTCCGCGCTCCACGATGCGCCCGTCCCCGACGACGAGGATCAGGTCGGCTCCTCGGACCGTCGACAGTCGGTGGGCAATGACAAAGGCGGTGCGACCCTCGAGGGCAGCATCGAGAGCACGCTGCACCGCCACCTCGGACTCGCTGTCCAGGTGGGCGGTTGCTTCATCGAGGACGAGGACCTGCGGCTGCTTGAGCAAGAGGCGGGCGATGGCCAGTCTCTGCTTCTCGCCGCCGGAGAGCCGATGGCCGCGGTCGCCGACCACGGTGTCCAGCCCCGAAGGCAACTCGTCGACCAGGGTCAGGACCTGCGCGGCGGCCAGGGCCGCACGCATCTGGGCTTCTGTCGCATCGGGCTTGGCGTAGGCGAGATTGCCGCGAATGGTGTCGTGGAAGAGGTGAGCCTCCTGGGTCACCATGCCGACGGTTTCGTGGACCGATTCCAGCGACGCCTGGCGCAAGTCGACGCCGCCGATGCGCACGGCACCGACCGTCGGGTCGTAGAGCCGGGCGACCAGCGAGGTCACTGTCGTCTTGCCGGCGCCGCTCGGTCCGACCAGAGCCACCAGCTGGCCCGGCTCGGCCCGAAAGACGATGTCCCGCAGCACCGGTCCCCCACCCGCCCGGTCACCCGTGGCTGCCGCCTCAAGCGAACGCAGGGACACCTCGTCGGCGGACGGGTAGGAGAATCCCACCCCGTCGAACTCCACGTCGACCGGTCCGGCCGGGAGCCGCACCGATGACGGCACTTCGGCGACGAGAGGTTTGAGGTCGAGCACCTCGAAGACCCGTTCGAACGACACCAGGGCCGTCATGACGTCCACCCGCACCCCGGACAACGCGGTGAGCGGGCCGTAGAGCCGGGACAGCAGGGCGGCCAGGGCCAGCAGCGTGCCCACGGTGAGCGAACCCGAGACGGCCATCAGCCCACCGAAGCCGTAGACCATCGCCGTGGCCAGGGCGGCAACCAATGACAAGGCGACGACGAAGATCGTGCGGTTCATCGCGATGCGCACGCCGGTGTCGCGCACCGCCGCCGCTCGGACGGCATACTCGCGCTCTTCCCGCGTGGGCGTGCCGAACAGCTTGACCAGGAGGGCGCCGGCGACATTGAAGCGTTCGGTCATCCGCGAGCCGAGCTCGGCGTTGGCGGTCATCTGGGTGCTCATGAGTGCCGACAATCGTCGCCCCATGTACTTCGCCGGGACGAGGAAGAACGGCACGAGCAGCAAGGCGCCGAGGGTGAGCTGCCAGGAGAGGGTCGCCATCGCGCCGATGATGAGCACGAGCGAGACCGAATTGCTCACGACCGACGAGAGCACCGAGGTGAAGGCCTGCTGGGCCCCGATGACGTCGGAGTTGAGCCGGCTCACCAGGGACCCGGTCTGCGATCGGGTGAAGAAGGCGGTCGGTTGGCGCAGCACGTGCGCGAAGACCGCGGTCCGCAGGTCGTAGATGAGGCCTTCGCCGATCCGCGCCGAGAACCAGCGCTGCGCGATGTCGAGCACGGCACTGGCCACCGACAGGACGGCGACCAGCAGCGAGAGGCGGACCACGACGCTGCCGTCCTTGAGCAGCACCCCCTGGTCGACAATGTTCTTCAGCAGCAGGGGGACGGCTACCACGACGGTGGCGTCGATGACTACGAGGCTGAGGAAGCCGGCGATCCACATCCGGTAGGGACGGGCATAGCCGAGGACTCGCCGGGTCGTGTCGCCGCGCAATCGCACGTCGAGGACCGATTGGTCGCGCACCATGCTGCGCATGACCCCGTGTCCGCCCTGCTGACTCATCTACGGATCGCCCTTCTCACCCGGCCGAGGGCGATCCGACACCCCGCGCCATCCCGTGCAGAAGGAATCCCTGCGCGGCACGCTCGTGGGCCAGTTGCTCGTCGGGCGTGCTCGTCAGGGCTTGGCGCAGCAACGGTTTGAGAGCGCTCAGCGCGGCCGGCGACGCGGCGAGCAGGGCGCCGACGAGATCGGCGGTGGCGGCGTCGAGGTCGGCACGCGGCACGGCGGCCGTCGCCAGACCGATGGCGACCGCCTCGGCGGCGCCGACCACTCGGGCGGTCGCACACAGCTCCAGTGCACGTGCGTAGCCGACGGTGTGGACGAGCGTGGCCGTACCGCCGAGATCCGGGATGAGCCCGAGGGCGATCTCCTTCATCGACAGCGCCACATCGTCGGCGACGATCCGCAGGTCCGCGGCCAGCGCGAGCTGGAATCCCGCCCCGATCGCGTGACCTTGGACTGCGGCGACGACGACCGGCGTGATCCGGCGCCACGCCGCGAAACCCTCTTGGAAGGGGGCGATGAGTGCGGTCATGGCCGCCGGGCTCTGCGCCGCCGCCGCGATCATGTCCGGCTCCCCCGGCATACCGCCCGGCCGCAGCAACGACCGGTTGAGGTTGGAGAGCGTGACGGTCGTCACCGGACCGTCGTGGTCGACGCGGATGCCGGGGTGGGGCTGAGTGCTCACTCGGCCAGGCTATCCGTCGGATACGGCAGGGTTGGCCCCGGACCAGATGCGGCCCAACATCTCGAGGTCGGCCCGGGTGTCCTCCCGGTATGCCGTGTAGCCCGCGTCGAAGGGGGTGCGCGCGTGGTAGGCCCAGTGTGAGCTGTCCCAGACGGTCACGAGGCGCCCGGCGGCTCGGCTGAAGAAGTCGCGGTGGTCGACCATCCGCAGCCGCTCGTCCCAGCGCACCCGCTGCAAGGATGCGGTCCGGGCCAGGTAGACCTGTTCGATCATGTGCCGCACCGGGAGACCTTTGACCAGGTCACCCCATTGGCGCAACGGCGGCTGCCCGGGGAAGAGCTCATCCGGCCCATGGTCGATGGCGTACCAACGGGGCAGCTCCACCCGCATGATGCCGACGATGTCGACCTCAGGGGTGGCGTCGAGATAGGCCATCGCCTGGGTCAGCCCCAGCGCGGCGCTGAACACGATGTCGTCATCGGCGACGAAGGTGAACTCGGTCTCCACGGCGTCCAGCGCCGCGTTCCGGCCGACGCTGACGCCGCTGTTGAACGGCAGGGCCAGCACGGTGACCAGGGGGTCGACGGCGGCCATCGGTTGCCGAGAGTCGTCGGCGATGACGATCCGACCCGAGAAATGCGGACGCACCGACCGCACCAGGCGGCGGGCCACGTCCGGCCGTTGGAAGGTCTTGACCGCGAAGGTCACCCGACCGGCCACTTCGGCCCGCTGCAGCGGGGTCGGCGGCTCGTCGAGGCGGGTGTCGCGCAACCGAAAGGCGGCCAGCTGGGTGTTGGTCACTGCCGTGTAGGCAGCCCGCAGCGGTCCGCCGGCCCGGGAATGCAGCGCAGCGCGCACCCGGTCGGCACTTTCCCGTGCCAGGCGGGGACTCATCGGAGAGCCTCCGTGGCCCAGAGAGTGGCAACGCCGGTGGAGTCGATGGTCACGGCATACATCGTGCCCGATGCGCACTGCGCCGCCGCGGTCACCACTCCGGGCGGCCCCGCGCGCTGCTCCCAGGCGCCACTGGTCCGGCGCAGCAGATGTGTTGCAGACCCGCTCGGCACGAGGACCGTCCACGTTCCGGCTCGCCAC